>JBHAFI010000121.1:0-20322 GCA_041856045.1 Porphyromonas sp.
ATATCCCCACAGAGCATTCAAGACCTCCTCGAGGAATGCATCACGTTGCTGTGCTGCTAGATACTTTTGAGCCTTGGTCAAGCGTTTGATCGCAATGGCGTTTGCTCTTTTCTCGGCATAGCCTACTACATCTGCACGCTCGGCATAGCGACGGCGTAGCAAGCGATAGATGAGTATGGCTAGCACGATCGTAACAAGATGTACCAAGAGTAGCCTTAGTAAGTGCGGAGCAAAAGGAGCAGTAGCGTCTAGATCACTCTTTAGTCCGTAGGGCTTTTTCTCACTCTGCACTGTACCCGAACTAACAATTGTCGCCTCGTCTGCTCTTTGTTTACCCTGTACGATCTCTATCTTAATCGCCTTGGTCGAGGTACTCTCGTAGCGTCCCGATGTCGGATTGAAGTACGAGAGCGTTACGCTCGGGATCGTCAGACTACCAGTATTACGTGGGATAAGACTATACTCGATAATACGTGTTGATCGTAATACACCTCCCTCGTATTTCTGATCACTGTTCTCGACGGGATCGTAGATCTCAATATCCGTAGGTAATGAGATCTTGGGGAGTTTCGCTATTTTGAGGTTACCCTGCCCCTCGAGGATCAGTTTTAGACTAACAGCCTCGTTGGTTTTCCATTGTGTACTCGACACCTCGTACCGAGCCGAGAAGAGCCCTACAGCACCCGAGAAGTCCTGTGGTTTCCCTTGCTCGGGGAGCGGTTTTACGGTTATGGAGAGCGGTTCTGTCCTCAGAATACGCTCGGTGGTTTGGTTGAGGAAGGGATCTCCACTAGGATCACGTAGCGTATAGAGTACTGGTAGTTCGTTGGCTGGAATAGTAAGTTGCCCTGCATGCTGGGCAAAAAGCAACTCTTTCATTACCTCAACAGTAACCCAGTCCCTGCCACCAATTCGCTCTAATTGTAATTGTCGGGGCGTATTACCCAATAAATCAAAACTCACAAACCCGTCATAGGTCGAGGGCTTTGTAGCATTGATGTTGGGTTGCTCGGTAGCCTGTAGTTTATATACTATGGGAAGAGCCTCCTGTACATAGACCGTCTTGCGAGGTACATAAGCATAGTATTTGTATTGGGCTTGCTCAACGTTGCGAGAGTTGCGATACCTCTCGCCCTCATCTTCGCCCCAAGAGTTGGACTCACCCGATGTATGCCCGCCTCGTATCGTGATCGTCGTAGGCTGAGCACTAAGTTCTTTGCCGGCAAGACGTAGTTTGAAGCCCGAGATGGTGTACTTACCCTCGTGATTGGCAAGTACAGTATAGGTAACCTCTGTTTGACTAGAACCACTGACCTTGCCATTCGTGTAGGTGTAACTACTTGTTGTCCCTACCGCCGGACCATAGAGAAGTTCCAAGCCCGATAAGTTCGGATTGCTAACAACCTCTGCTTGTTCACTCGAATTGACACTGTACGTTATGCTGAATGGTCTACCAGCAGCGTACTCTCGCGGTGCTGTAACCTTTACCGTCTGTGCCTCAACCGCTGTCACCCAGCCAATACAACATAGGGCAACAATAACTAGACGAGATAGGCGTAATAACAGTTTATCTACCATCGACGCTTATTTTTTTGATTGCGTTGTTGTTGAGCAGCCCGCTCTTGTTGCTCAACACGCTTGCGGGTCTGTTCATCATTCTGTTTGTACGAGTCCAGCAGTTGCTCTGCTTGCTGACGACTCATCTGTCCCTCTGGTGGAGGCTGGTTGCCCTGCCCTTGTTGGTCGGGATTTTGCTTGTTGTCTTTGTTCTTATCCTTATTGGGATCTTTCTGATCCTTATTGTTCTTATTCTGATCTTGATTATTTTGCTGCTTGTCTTGTGGCTGTTGCTGGTCGTCGTTATTTTGGTTGTCCTTGTTTTGATTATCCTTATTTTGGTTATTCTTCTGTAGTTGCTTCTGAGCCAAGACCAAGTTATAACGCGTCTCGTCATCACTAGGATTGTTGATCAGTGACTGTTTGTACGCCTTGACTGCCTCGTCATACTTCTTGGCTTGCATAGCAATGTTGCCGAGGTTATGGTATGCCTCGGCTCTCTGCTTGCTGTTGAGCGTGCTGTCACTAGCGACTTGCTCGTAGAGTTTTGCCGCCTCATCAAACTTCTTCTGTTTGTAGAGGCTATTGCCTAATGCAAAAGTTGCAGTCTGTTTTAGTTCTAGTGCAGTCGTCCCCTGCTCATAACGCTTCTGTGCCTCTGCGTATTTACCTGCCTTGTATAATTGATTAGCCTCTCTGAGGTTTAGTCTGGGATTTTGGGCATAACCTGCTAATCCCGTCGCGACAAACACTAGAAAGGCAATAAGGAATAGTTTATTGCTTGCGTTCATATCCAAAAAGATTTAACTTGGCCCATATACGATTGCGACGTTGCATAACGAATAGTTCTACAACAAGTAGTACCATAGCCCCGATAAGCCACGGTATAAAGTGCTCGACATAGCCAGCCCGATCGACTGTACCAATTGTCGCCTTGGGGAGTGTATCGAGTTCCTTCTCTACGGCTCGCACCAACTCGGCTGTACTCGTAGTATTGATATAGGCACCTTCCCCTGCTTCTGCTACCGCCTCACACATCTCTGCATTCAGTCGTGTAGTAACGATCTCGCCCGTTTCTGGATCTTTGAGGTAGCCATTATCAGTAGGGATAACACCTCCCTCTGCACTACCGACACCGATGACCGAGACCCTTATCCCTGCATCACTTGCTGCTTTGGCGGCCTCCTCTGCTCCACCCTCGTGGCTCTCCCCATCGGTGACGACGATTATAGACTTGCCGATGTCATCACGATCCGAAAAAGCGGAGCGTGACAACTCGATCGCCCTAGCAATATCAGTACCTTGAGCAGTAAGCATCTCGGGTGAAACATCTCGCAAGAACTCTTGAGCCGTACGCAAATCGGTTGTTATGGGTAGTTGTACATACGCATCAGCAGCAAAGACGACAATACCCACCTTGTCGCTTTGCATACCATCGAGCAGTTTGCTTAGCGATCGCTTGGCAAAACTCATTCGGCTCGGAGCGACATCGGGACTAAGCATAGAGTTTGATACATCTATACAAAGCATCACCTCTACCCCTTTTTGCTCCTCACTCTTGGCTACATTACCGGGCGTTTGAGGCCGAGCAAGTGCCACGATCAACAACAGCAAGGCAAGCAAAAAGATAGTATCACGAATGATACGTTTAATGCCGACACGTTCTGGCATCAACAAATGACGCATCTCTTTACGTGATGCAATCTTGAGCCATTGCTTACGTCTGTATATATAACTTAGAATAGAGCCAGCCAACAAACACAACAAGGCTGGCAAACCATATAGTAGATAATCGGAATTATAAAAATCAAACATACCTATGGAGTTGTCCTGAGTAGCGAATGCCTTAGAATAAACTCTACGACCAACAAGGCAAGTGCTAGGAGTGCAAAGAGAGCGAAGTCCTCGCTTACGAGTTGATAGTTGCGTGTGTGCAACTTGGTCTTCTCGAGTTTATCAATCTCGGTGTATATCTTCTCTAGATTGGTATTGTCCGTAGCACGGAAGTAGACGCCTCCCGTTTTGCTGGCAATCTCTCGTAGTGTTGGTTCGTCTATGTCTACGGGCATAGACTGCACACTAGTACCACCAAAGGGGCCCTGCACCGCAATAGGTGCTTCGCCAGCAAGTGTACCCATACCGATGGCGTGTACTGTTATCCCGAGAGCCTTCGCCAAGTCGGCAGCCATTTGTGGTGATATATCACCAGCATTATTACTACCATCAGTAAGCAGAATGATGACCTTGCTATCGGCTTTGCTATCACGTAGTCGATTGACAGCCGTCACCAGTCCCAAGCCAATGGCGGTACGATCCTCGATCATTCCCGGATATAGCCCCGCTAGACGATTGAGTAGTTGTGCGTGATCGGTCGTCAATGGGCTTGCCGTAAAACTCTCGCCAGAGAATGCCACAAGACCAATGTTGTCGTGCTCTCTGCTCGCGATAAAGTTGGCAGCGACCTGCTTGGCAGCCTCTACACGAGTAGGACTAAAGTCCATCGCAAGCATACTACCCGATATGTCCATCGTAAGGACGATGTCTATTCCCTCTGTATCTTGCTCGCTCCAAGAGCCGTGACTTTGAGGTCGAGCCAATGCAACGATAATACTCACCAAAGCAAGCATTCGCAAGATAAAGGGTAAATGAATCAGACGAGTACGCCAACCCCTCGCTCCACCCAATAAAGCAAGGGAGGGTGTCAATAGGCTGGCGTGATCTCTACGACCTCGTAGAATGTACCAAACTATTAGCGGGAGCAATAGGAACAATAGGAAAAGTACCTTAGGATATAGGAACGTCATACTTTCTCCTCCTTCTCCACAATTGTTGTACTAGTAGAACCTGCCGTTTGTTCCAGTTTAATACTCTCGAAATACTGGATCAACAAACGTACTTTACCTAATGAAGTAACAGCCGCCTCGGTAGAGGGCGTACCCTTGGCAAATTTGCTCAAATCGGCCTCTTGGAGCAAATCCTCGATATTACCAATTTGTTCTCTCGCTAGTTTACGTTCTCGTACGAAGTCACGCAATTCGCTCGTGGTCATTTCGCTTGTAGTCCACGCGAAACTATCATCAAGATAGGTCTTGAATATATCGACAAGACTGCTGTAATACTCTTTATAAAGTCCCTGCTTCCATATCTCAGCAGCCTCCAACTCTTGCAATCGTTGTAAGGCTAATTCGGCAACAGTGAGTCGTACCTCTATTACCTCCGGCTCCTTGATCGGGCGATTACGGCGATGTAGGATAACGCGATAGATGACATAGGCTATTATTAGTAGACCTATGACAAGCCAAAAGAGCCAACTACGTAGGATCAACTCAAGCCAGTCTTTGAGCCCGAGGGTAACTTCCCAC
This sequence comes from Porphyromonas sp., assembly GCA_041856045.1. GTDB lineage: Bacteria > Bacteroidota > Bacteroidia > Bacteroidales > Porphyromonadaceae > Porphyromonas. Next base: position 4,920 of record JBHAFI010000121.1, read on the forward strand.
GGTGATTTGATGTCTTTGAAACTCTCCGGGTGGGCTGCATCAACCTCTGGCTGTACGACATTTAGTGCCATAGGCTGCGTCTCGGCTTTGCCCTCTGGTGTCTCTACAACAATAGGAGGGATCGTAACAAGTGTTGAGTCGAATGAGGTTACGATAAGACGAGCCGTTATCTCTTTAAGACTAGCGTCTACATCGACCGTATCCAAGGCTCCAAACTCAATAACGGTGTATGGCTCCCCGGCTGTCGGATTTTCCTTGAGGTAAAACTTTGTTTTGGCTAGATTATTGGTACGTATGACCAAGTCTATAGCAGCCTGCTCCCCTGTTTTTATTTCGGAGCGATCAAGTTTCCCCTGTATTGATACGTTCTGCCCCGACACCAAGGACGGTGTGAGGATACAGAGCATTACTATATATTGTATAAACTTCCTTATCATAAGTCTAACTGCGACGCTTGAACAGGCGTCGTAATTCTACACTGAAGTCTTCTCCCGTAGAGAGATGAAGTAAATCCGTAGCACTAAGCATACACGCAGATCGACACGCATCAATCTGAGCCTTATAGCCATCTGAATACGCACGCCTAGTCTTACTATCCGAGGTGTCGATCCATACCTTATCGCCACTCTCGGCATCTTGTAGATATGCCAAACCGACATTAGGCAACTCCGCCTCATTGGGGTCGTATGCCCTCATCGCAACAAGATCGTGCTTACGGCTGGCTAGGATCATATTACGCTCGTAAGTACTACCCTCATGAATAAAGTCTGATATTAGGAACGCCGTGCATCGCTTCTTGACGGTACGCATTAGGTAAGAGAGTGGCACGTTTATATCTGTCTTTTGGCTCTTTGGCTGGAAGCCGAGTAGTTCTCTAATAATATGAAGTATGTGTTTACGCCCTGAGCGAGGAGGAATAAATAACTCAACTTGGTCGCTGAAAAAGATTGCACCTATCTTGTCGTTATTCTGCATCGCACTAAAAGCCAATGTCGCTGCAACCTCGGCCATTAGTTCGCGTACGCTCTCGCTCTGCGTCCCGTAGAGTGTACTACCAGTAAGGTCTATAAGCAACATCAGTGTGAGTTCTCTCTCCTCCTCAAAGACCTTGACGAATGGGTTGGCATAGCGTGCCGTAACATTCCAATCAATGTCACGAACATCATCACCGACTTGATAGCCTCTGACCTCACTAAATGCCATACCTCTTCCGCGGAAGGCAGAATGGTATTGTCCAGCGAATACCTGCTCAGACAAGCCTTTGGCTTTGATCTCTATTCGCTTGACTTTGCTTAGTAGTTCGGTCGCTTGCTCTAGTTTGTTCATACGTCAAGCATCGACTAAGGCACCTCGATCTTATTGAGTATCTCTCGTATTAGATCATCAGCGGTTAGTTCTTGAGCCTCTGCTTCGTAACTCAATCCTATACGATGACGGAGGACATCATAGCAAACGGCTCTAATATCCTCTGGTATTACATAACCACGACGCTTGATGAAAGCGTGTGCTCTTGCAGCCAAAGCCAAAGCCAAAGACGCACGAGGAGAAGCCCCGAAACTAATCAAACTCTTCATCTCACCAAGTCCTGCTAGTTCCGGCTCACGTGTAGCGAAGACAATGTCTACGATATACTTCTCGATTTTTTCATCAAGATACACTTGACGTACAATATCACGAGCCGAGAGCAGATCTTCGATCGAGAGGATTGGTTCGACAGACTGGCTCTCTAGACGCATCATATCACGGATAATGCGGGCTTCCTCATCTCTCTTGGGATATGAGATCTGCACTTTGAGCATAAAACGGTCTACCTGTGCTTCTGGTAGAGGGTAAGTTCCTTCTTGCTCTATTGGGTTTTGTGTAGCCATCACAAGGAAAGGCTTGGGTAATTTGAAGGTCTTCTCTCCAATGGTTACCTGTCGCTCCTGCATAGCCTCAAGCAAAGCACTCTGCACTTTAGCGGGGGCTCTGTTTATCTCATCTGCTAGGATAAAATTGGAGAAAATAGGTCCCTGCTTTACTTGGAACTCCTCTGTCTTTTGTGAGTACATCATCGTACCGATAACATCTGCTGGCAACAGATCTGGTGTAAACTGAATACGCTTATACTCCGCTTGCACGAGTTTAGCCAAGGTTTTGATCGCTAAAGTCTTTGCGAGGCCCGGCATACCCTCAAGAAGGATATGTCCATCTGCTAGCAAGGCTATCAACAACGCATCTATCAGATGCCCTTGTCCTACAATCGTCTGTTGCATTCCCGAACGCAACCTATCTACCACGTAACTCTTACGCTCTATTAACTCTGTTAAACTCTTAATATCTACCGCTTCCATGCCTTGGCTTGGATTTTATTTTGTGTCTAAATATATTTACAAACTTCTCCCTAATAATAACGCTTGATTGAGCGATTTAGTATTGTTTTTGTCAATTCCATATTTACTCGCTGGGGGGAGTACCAAACGAGTCCCGATGGGGATATTATGCGGATTGACAATATATTCTCTATTCTCCTCGTATATATATACCCAAAATGCCCGATGCCCATATTTACGCTGAGCCAATACGGCTAAACTCTCGTCTTCTCGGAGGCTTACTTCCTCACGAACTTCCGCATTAGGCGAGGGCTGTGTTTGGATCTTGGTTGGTTTACTTCCTGCTGATGGACGAGAGGCTACTGGTGCGGGGTCTGCACTTTTGGGCTGTACACGAGGCTCCGATTTGGGTCTAGCCTCTTGTTTTTGGGGTTGCTGAGCGACATTGTGTTGTGGCTCTGCTTTCTTTTTATCCGCTACGGGAGGCGTCACAACTGTATCGGGCGACACAACTATCGTATCAACCTCCTCCGCGATACGGCTCATCGTATCTGCTGGCATTGTAGCCTCACTTGGCTGTACTGTATCCCTCTCTACTGGCTGTACTGCATTCGTCTTGCTCTGCCAATGAGGGCAATAACGATAACAAAAAACTAAGCCAAGCAGTAGTAGACAGAGGAAGAATAGACCATAGTACCAACCTCGACTTTTGCTTGTCCTTGGCTTCTCGTCCTCTAATACACTTGCCACCTTGGTCGCTAGATCCGAGTCGTTTGACTGCGACTCTGCGAGCGGAGGAGTCGTCGTTGCCGAGGGGCTAACCTCTAGAGGTAATACCTCCGACAAGTCCTCCTCGTCCCTAGTGATCGTTACTCCCACAGGGAGCAATAGAGGCTCGACACTCTCGATCTGTTCCAAGGTCATCTCTCTACGCTCCAAGTCCATAGTCGGGGTATCTGTGCGTAGAGGCTCAACCCGAAAAGAGGCAAAAGGACGATTGAGAGCGTCTGCAAACTCAACACTTGGAGCAAAACTATAAGCCTGCTCAAGTGGCGTCCATATCCCTAAGTGTTCCCATACTACACTATGCCCAGCCTCCAGAAGTGTAGAGGCTAGCGAGGGGATACACTCGAGCCACTTTGAGATCGTATCGGAGCAAACACCTGTACGATGTTCTAGCGAGAGAGCCAAATCCCGAATAGGCAGAGCATCTGCTCTAGTCTGCTCGATCCTCAAGACCACTCGAGGTGGAATAAGATAAGCCCCCTCCTCGGTGTCGGCTATAGACTCGGGGAGGATAGTACTAGACCATTGCCCGAGTTTATCCAAATCAAGGGCTTGCCCCTCCGATAAGCGTAACTCTAGTTGCTCGACAAAGATCGCCCAAAGAGCAAGACAAGTGTCCCACTCGATCCCAACCTCCGTCGCCAGCCGTCTAGTCCATAATTCCCCTTGTAGCATAGTCTATTACTCTACGATACGACCATACAAGTCAAATACATCGGCACTCGTAATCTCTACATCATAAAACTCGCCCACGCTCAAGTCTTCATCTTCCCTCTTGATCAAGACCTCTTGGTCTACCTCGGGCGAATCAAACTCGGTGCGTCCTATATAGTACTCGCCCTCACGGCGGTCAATGATCGTACGATAAGTATGTCCGATTTTGCTCTCATTAAGAGCAGTAATAATGCTCTCCTGCTCACTCATCAGTCGACTCATACGCTCTTGCTTCACCTCTAGAGGTACATCATCTTGATATTGCTGGTGCGCGTACGTCCCCTCTTCGTGTGAATAGACGAAGGCACCTAGTCGATCAAACTTGATGTCCCGAACAAACTGGAGCAATTCCTCAAAATCTTCCTCGGTTTCTCCCGGGTGACCTACCATCAGCGTAGTACGTAAGTGAATACCGGGTACCGCCTCACGCAACTCACGCAACAGGGCGTAGGTCTCGGCTTTGGTAGTACCACGACGCATCGCCTTAAGCATAGGATCACTGATGTGCTGTAAAGCGATGTCGAGATAATTACATACGTTGGGACGCTCTCGCATCACACGTAGCAAGTCCTTGGGGAAAGAATTGGGATAAGCATAGTGTAGACGCAACCACTCCAAGCCCTCAATGTCGGCGAGTTGCTCTACAAGTGCAGGGAGTTTATGGCTCTTGTACTTGTCTAATCCGTAGTAAGTGAGATCTTGGGCTATGAGTTGGATCTCCTTGACCCCAGAGGCGACGAGTTGCTTGGCCTCGGCGATGATTTCTTCCATATCTCGCGATACGTGCTTACCCGTAATAATGGGGATAGCACAATATGAGCATTTGCGATCACAACCCTCAGAAATTTTGAGGTAAGTATAGTGACTCGGGGTGGTTATACTACGATTACCTCCCATCGGATCATTATAATATGCCTTGCCGAGGTCGCTGATAAGTTTCTTCCAATTAAACTTACCGTAATAGCCATCAACCTCGGGGATCTCGGCTTTCAATTCGTCCATAAAACGCTCGGTAAGACAACCCATCACATATACTTGTCCGACCTTGCCACGTTTCTTGCTCTCGACAATCTCTAGTATCATATTGATCGACTCCTCTTGTGCATCGGCAATAAACCCGCAAGTGTTGATGACGACGATCTCACCATCAACATTATCGGAATTATGATGTACAGTATAGCCGTTGGCTAGAAACTGACGAATAAGGTGCTCGCTGTCCATTAGGTTTTTGCTACAGCCGAGCGTAATCATATCTACTTGGTTCTTTCTCATGCTCCGAATAGGGAGTCTACAAATTCTTTTTTGCGGAATAGTTGCAGGTCGTCAATCCCCTCTCCTAATCCTATATATTTTACAGGTATCTTAAATTGATCAGAAATCCCTATCACTACACCGCCCTTGGCTGTCCCATCAAGTTTGGTTACTGCGAGGGCGTTTACCTCTGTTGCGGCTGTGAACTGCTTAGCCTGCTCAAATGCGTTTTGTCCCGTAGAGCCGTCCAAGACGAGCAATACCTCGTGAGGAGCCTCGGGAATAAGTTTTTGCATCACACGCTTGATCTTGCTCAACTCGTTCATTAGTCCCACCTTGTTGTGCAGACGACCTGCTGTATCTATAATCACTACATCTGCATTATTGCTGATTGCAGAGTTTAGCGTATCGTACGCAACCGAGGCAGGGTCGGCATTCATACGTTGCTTGACAATAGGCACACCTGTACGCTCTGCCCATATATCTAGTTGCTCGATAGCAGCGGCACGGAAGGTATCACCCGCTCCAAGGACTACACGCAAGCCAGCCTTAGTAAATTGATGAGCCAACTTACCGATCGTAGTCGTCTTACCGACACCATTGACGCCGACAACCATTATTACATAGGGCTTTGTGTTCTCGGGGATCGAGAAATTCTCACCATCTACGACTCCATTTTCCGTCAGTAGTGCGGCGATCTCGCCTCGCAAGATACCCGTCAGTTCGTTTGTTGTGACATACTTATCGCGTGCTACACGCTCCTCGATACGCTTGATAATCTTGAGTGTTGTCTCTACGCCTACGTCCGAACTAATCAGTACGTCCTCGAGATCGTCTAGTACCTCGTCATCAACTTTACTCTTACCGGCAACCGCACGAGTTATTTTGGCAAAAACGCTCTCTTTGCTCTTATTCAAGCCTTCATTGAGCAGTTCTTTGTCCTCTTCCTTTTTTCGTTTGAAGAAATCAAAAAATCCCATACCTCAGTATTTGTTCCTATGATTAGTTCTAGCCATTCGGGCGATGCCTTGGCTAATTCATTCTGTTTTTATAATCCTCGTAACTATACGTCCTCATTATATCCAAGTCGCCATTTGCACCAAGTAGTGCTATCTGTGGGTGCGGGATACCATTAAACATATTGGTCTTAACGGTCGTATAATGTATCATATCCTCAAAGATGATCTCATCGCCAATCGTCAAGGCTGTATCAAATGCCCAGTAGCCTATAAAGTCACCACTGAGGCAACTATTTCCCCCGATGCGATAGCAGTACTTACCCTTGACGGGCTGCTCTACACTCTCGGCACCACGCACAGCAGGCTGATAGGGCATCTCCAAGCAGTCGGGCATATGGCATGTAAAGGATACATCGACAATCGCAGTATGAATACCATGGTGGCATACTAGGTCAATAACAGTGGCTTTGAGGAAACCCGTCTGCCAAGCAAATGCACTACCAGGCTCTAGGATTACGTGCAAGTGTGGGTGTCTTGCTTTGAAGGCTTTGAGTACCGATATGAGATGCTCCGTATCGTAGTCCTTACGCGTCATCAAATGACCACCTCCACAGTTAATCCATTTTGCTTCGGCAAGAGGTTTTGAGAAGTTACGCTCGATGATTGCTAATGCTTCCTCAAGGTTGTACGAATTGCCCTCGCAGAGTGCATGAAAATGTAAGCCCTCAACCCCTGCTGGTAGATGGTCGCCCAACTCACTAGCCGTCACGCCAAAACGAGAACCAGGAGCACAAGGATTATATAGATCGGTCTCTACGACTGAATACTCAGGGTTGATACGCAAACCATAACTTACAGCCTCTCCACGCCCCATAAACGGACGCATAGACTCGAGTTGTGAGAGCGAATTGAAAGTAATATGGCTACTCAGGCTCTGTATCTCGGCAAAGTTGTCTTGGGTATAGCCAGGGCTGAATGTATGTACAGGGCTACCCATCTCCTCAAAACCAAGGCGAGCCTCATAGACCGAACTTGCAGTACTTGCAGTTATGTACTCGCGAAATATAGGAAAGGTCTTCCACAGTGCATAGGCTTTGAATGCGAGAATAATCTCTACACCGCTACGCTCGGCTACGGAGCGTATGAGGCTTAGATTACGGCGTAGCAAACTTTCCTCTAGCACATAGCAAGGCGAGGGTATATGGGGATAGTGTACTTTATTCATCTCTCTGTAATTTAATATGCAAAGATAACCAAATAATAGCGATTAGTCCACTCTCTATTGGCTTGTAGCCGACATAGGTCTTAGCCCCCAAAGGAGGCAGTAAGCCAATTCCTCTTGGGCTTACATTCGATAGGGCAGACCTCAAGGAGTAATGGCTCTTGGCATCTCTACACCGACTACTATGATAACAAGCCAAGAGTAGATTTCGTTTTAAGTGGATAAGACCTCCGTGTTTACTTGTTGAGGACGTACGTTTCACTAGTAGAGGAGGGCGATTGTACCAGTTCAAATTTCACCCTATTTCGATACACCGATTACGGGCTATCAGATATTACCTCAGATTGAGCATAGCAAGCCGAGGCGAGATCTACATTCAGAGCAAGGTTTAGCCCCATACACACCGACAAACAGCCTAAACAGAGGAGATCTCGAGCCTAAGCACCCCCCACGACGACTAGGCACTTATAGCAGATTGATCTACAAAATCGAGAAGGCTCCTCTAGCAAGGAGTATTCGTGTGGCATATTGACGGATTACCTCGCTCACTCAACTATTAGACGGCTTAATGGTTAAAGTAATAGATTAGAATACTTGAGATCAAAATGAATAAAAAGATAATCGTCGCAGTAGACGGATACAGTTCGTGCGGTAAGAGTACAATGGCAAAGAGTCTAGCACGTGAGGTAGGCTATATTTACGTTGATACAGGTGCGATGTACCGAGGGGTCACGCTCGCTTGTCTAAGAGCAGGGATCCTCGATACCGATAAATTTGACACGACTGCCCTACAACAAGTCCTTGCAACTATACAACTACGCTTCACACTTAACCAAGAGGGACTACCCGAACTACTACTCAATGGTGAGAACGTAGAGGGAGAGATCCGCTCGATGTACGTGTCGGGCTTCGTTAGTCGTGTGGCTGCAGAGCCGAGTGTACGTAATCTTATTACCACACAATTGCAAAGTATGGGCGAGGAGAAAGGGATCATTATGGACGGTAGAGATATTGGGACTGCTGTCTTTCCCAATGCCGAACTCAAAATCTTCGTTACAGCAGAGCCGCTCATCAGAGCCGAGAGACGCCTGCTAGAACTACGCAGTAAAGGCGATGATAAAACAAGCCTCGAGGAAGTACTACGTAATGTCGAGGAACGTGACTATCAAGACATACACCGCGAGGTAGCACCACTGCGACAAGCAAGCGATGCAATCGTCTTGGACAACTCGCACCTCACGAGAGAGGGACAAAGTCGCAAACTCCTCGAACTATTCCGTACCGCCTGCGACAAAGCCTAAAACTATGAATACAATACCCGAAATCAAAATTGATGAGCAAAGTGGCTTTTGCTTTGGTGTAATCAACGCCATCAAACACGCAGAGCAGGCTCTCGACCAATCCGATAGAGAACTGTATAGCCTCGGTGACATCGTACACAATAGTGAGGAAGTCAATCGCCTGCAATCAAAAGGTATGCAGACGATCAACTATGACACCTTCAAGGATCTAAGTGGTAAGCGTGTGCTTTTTCGTGCTCACGGAGAGCCTCCCCAAGTATATCAGTGGGCTAGAGAACGAAATATCGAGTTGGTTGATGCCACCTGCCCCGTCGTCGTGAACCTACAAAAGAAGATCCGAAATAAGTATAACGAACTAAAGCCTCTAGGAGGACAAATCGTTATCTATGGGAAGAAAGGACACGCCGAGGTAAACGGACTCGTAGGACAAACCAATGGAGAGGCTATCATCATACAATACGATGAGGACATCGAACAGATAGACTTCTCTCGTCCTGTGGCTCTATTCAGCCAAACGACCCAATCACTGACGGGCTACCAAGACCTTATCGAGGTACTACGTAATAGAATGCAGGAGGGAGTCCCCTACTTCGCTACCGATACTATTTGTAGACAAGTGAGCAATCGAATGCCTCATATCGAGGAGTTTGCCCAGCAGCACGAGATGATATTCTTTGTAGCAGGGGCAAAGAGTTCCAACGGAAAGGTACTCTATACCTATGCCCAAAAGGGTAATCCTCGATCTATTTTCGTGTCAAGTGCCGACGAGGTGCAAGCCGAGATGTTGATCCCGCTCCCCAAGAGTATAGGTATATGCGGAGCAACATCTACACCAATGTGGCAAATGGAAGAGGTCGCAGCACGCATTAGAGTACTACTAGAGCAACCTTAATCTAGATTTGGGAGATATTCGAGCAATAAAATGATGCAGTCGGATTTAGACTAACCCGGCATTCTGTCCGAAAGACGATGAAGTCGGATTTAATCTAAGCCTACATTCTGTTCGTAAGACGATGTGTCGGATTTAACCTAAGCCTGCATTCTGTCCGTAAGACGATGCGATGGGACTAGAGATAGCGGGCTGTCGTTAGAATATATTCGCCCTCGAAGTAACCTTCTAATCCAAGTTTTACTTCGGGGGATTTTTTGTACACAGCCTCTAGAGAGAAAGCGTTATTCTTCTTATCCCAAACGAGCGTATCTAGTAAGCAATCAAATTCGGATATAAGAGTACTCTCCTCGACCAACTTAAACAGAGCCTCGCTAGCCGTCCATAGGATATGATACAGTTGTTCCTGTTCACTCCCTGTGTATTGCTCTACTTGCGTGGCTATATCGGGAGATAATATACGCGGTGTCAGTACCGCGATGCGTGGGCTTATTCGCTCTAGGTCTATACCAACAGGCTGTGACGACAGAGCAAGGACAACACGCCCATCGGTATGGCTTATGCTGATGTATTCATCACTACCGAGTAGATAGGGAGCCCCATTAGGCTTATGCCCTAGTTGTACGTCCTCGCCATAGTGCTGACGGAGCAAAGCAAGTACAGCGTAAGACTCTGCCTCTCGGCGTGCCTTACGCTGTACTTTGTCTATATTCTTGCTTAGGATAAGCATTATTTCTTGGGGGTGATTTGAATGGTGATGATACGGAAGCGTTCGAGTGCTTTCACCGTGAGCCACCAATTACCAGCCTCCACTCTATCATTCAGACGCGGAAGATCTTGCTTTATCTCGAGGAATAGTCCCCCTAGAGTGTCCACGTTTTCTTCGCAGTCGCCAAAGGCTCCATCGTCTAAATCTAGATAACGATGTACATCACCTATCGGGGTCTTCGCTTCAAAGAGATAAGAGCCATCAGACAAAACCTTATAGGGCAGTGCTTCCTCGTCGTATTCGTCACTAATATCCCCGACAATCTCCTCGATAATATCCTCCATCGTAACAAGTCCGCTCGTACCTCCGTACTCGTCAACGACGATAGCCATATGTATTTTTTTGCTACGTAGTTCCTCTAGTAGGTCGTCGAGTGGCTTGTTCTCGGGGACGAAATGAGCAGGTCGTATGATGCTATGCCAGTCAAAATCTGCGGCTTCATCTCGATGTTTGATAAAGTCGCGTATATACACCAGCCCCTTGATATTATCCTCGCTCTCTTGATAAACAGGAATACGCGAGTAACCGCACTCAATAGCAAAGGAGAGCATCTTATGATAATCCCACTCGTAATCAATATCCACCATATCGATGCGTGGGATCATTATCTCGCTTGCAGTCTTGGAGTAGAAGTTGATAATCTCCTCAAACATCTCTTTCTCCTCTGGTTTCTTGTCGGCGAGCAAGTCAACGGCTTGGCTTAATTCGTCCATCGAGATGTCGTAACGCTTACGTTCCATCTTACTCGTAATAACACGAGTCGAGTTCATCAAGATCGACGAGAACGGACGTAAGGCTCGACTGACAAGACGCATCGTCGGAGCAGAGAAACGGCTAAAGGCCAAAGGTTTCCCTTGAGCGTACACCTTGGGGATAATCTCACCAAAAAGCAAGAGAAGTAGTGTCAAGACGACCGTCTGCAAGATGAAGCCCAAGACAGGATTAAGGGAGAAATCAAAGATAAGATTGAATGCGTAACTCGTCAAGACAACGATCGCCACATTGACCATATTATTCCCGATGAGTATCGTAGCAAGTAGTCGCTCCGAGTCGCTCAACAACTCGAGCAACTCGTCATCGGACGAATGCTCATGCTCACGCACACTATCCAGTTCTTTGGGCCCTAAGGAGAAGAAGGCTACTTCGCTAGAGGACATATAGCCAGAGGCAATAAGTAAAAGCATAGACCCTCCAAGAGCCACGTAGGCTCCTAGAGGGATACTCGCTCGTATTATATCGCCCAATAAGGAACTTTCCATTAAAAGGGTATTATTTATTGCATATTAAAGGCAGTTCTCACCCAAGTAACGCTCTGCCTCAATAGCAGCCTTACAGCCCATTGCCGCTGCTGTGATACCTTGGCGATAGTGCGGATCTGCTACATCTCCTGCTGCGAAGACACCGGGAACCTTTGTTGCAGGCGAGTGTCCCTTGGTAATGATATAGCCTGTCTCGTCTAAGTCGAGGTACTCAGCAAAGAGATCCGAATTAGGCTTATGACCGATCGCAAGGAAGAAACCATCTATAGCGATATCAACCTTTTCCTCGTCTGCCTCGCCCATACGCTTTACGAGGTGTGCTCCCTCTACTCCATTATCGCCATACAAGCCTACGGTGTTGTGCTCAAAGAGAATGGTGATGTTCTCTGCTCTCATTACACGCTCCTGCATAATCTTACTAGCACGCAGATAAGGCTTACGTACGATGAGATACACATGCTTCGCGAGGTTGGCTAGATAGAGTGCTTCCTCACAAGCCGTATCACCACCTCCTACGACAGCAACAGTCTTCTTGCGATAGAAGAAACCATCACAGGTCGCACAAGCCGATACGCCCATACCTGCATACTTCTTCTCATCTTCTAGTCCTAGGTACTTAGCAGTTGCTCCTGTCGAGATAATCACAGTATCTGCACTGATCTCTACACCGGTATCAAAGGTTACGACAAAAGGGCGTTGCGACAAATCAGCCTTAATAGCAATACCAGAGCGGATCTCGGCTCCGAAGCGTTCGGCTTGTTTGCGGAGGTCACTCATCAACTCGGTACCTGTCACACCATCGGGATAACCGGGGAAGTTCTCAACCTCTGTTGTTGTCGTAAGCTGTCCCCCGGGCTGAATACCCTCGTACAATAGTGGTGACAAGTTGGCTCTCGAGGCATAGATAGCAGCCGTATAGCCAGCAGGACCCGAACCAATAATTAGGCAGCGGCGGTGTTCTCTACTCATAATCTATTCTTATTTTTTGTTGTTTACGTTTTAGTTTAATAACTAGGCTCTGATAGACTTTGTTTATTAGCCTCGGTTATCACGCAATAGACGTGCAGCATCTGCCGCATAATAGGTAAGGATCATCTTGGCTCCAGCACGGCGTATAGCCAATAGACTCTCCATCATGATACGCTCCTCATCTATCCAACCATTCATGGCTGCGGCTTTGATCATAGCATACTCACCGCTCACCTGATAGGCTGCCATAGGTACATCATAACGCAAGGTCGCCTCTTTGATCACATCAAGATAAGGTAAGGCAGGCTTTACCATCACAATATCTGCCCCCTCGTCAATATCACTCTCGATCTCTCTCAGGGCTTCTTTGCCGTTTGCAGGATCCATCTGATAAGCACGTCGATCTCCAAAACTTGGTGCACTGTCGGCAGCGTCACGGAAGGGACCATAGAATGCCGAACTAAACTTCGCCGCATAACTCATAATGGGTAGTTGAGTAAATCCTGCCTCGTCCAGCGTCCTACGTATCACGGCAATACGTCCGTCCATCATATCACTCGGGGCGACCATATCTACTCCGGCACGTGCAAACGAGAGAGCCTGCTGAGAGAGATAGTGTAGAGTCTCGTCGTTGAGCACCTCGTGATCGTGAATAATACCACAGTGTCCGTGGTCGGTGTACTCACACATACAAATATCGGCTATTACGATGAGCCTAGGACAAGCGTTTTTGATCGCCCTTACGGCTTGTTGTACGATGCCCTCGTCGCTATAACCCTCACTGCCGGTAGCATCTTTGTGCTGCGGGATACCAAAGAGTATGACCCCACCGATCTCCAACTCTTCTAGTTCTCGGCAATGCTCTACAAGGAGGTCTATACTATATCTATACTGACCCGGCATAGAGCCTATCTCCTCCTTGATGCCTGCTCCGTGTACGACAAAGAGAGGAGCAATAAAGTCTGATGCGTGCAGTATTGTCTCACGTACAAGGCGACGCAACTCGGGCGTACGTCTTAGACGTCTAAATCTATTCTCGGGAAACATATTCTTAATTATTTTGTACGTTATCTAGGTACTCTATCTCTACTTACCAAACTCGCTCGTAAAGTGGAAGCGTATATCTGGGAAGTCCTGCTGAGCCATCATCAACACATAGCCACTATCGGCAAGGTAGACATCGCGACCTGCCAAGTCCTTTGCCATAAACTGAGCCTTGCGTTTCTTGAAGTTTTCCAATGCCTCGGGGTTATCACTATCGATCCAACAAGCCTTATGCAGACTTACGGGTTCCCAACGACAAGCGGCTCCATACTCGTGCAAAAGTCGGTACTGTATTACCTCAAACTGGAGTTGCCCTACCGTGCCTATGATCTTACGACCATTAAACTGATTTGTAAACAACTGTGCCACACCCTCACCCATAAGTTGGTCAATACCTTTGGCAAGTTGCTTCGTCTTGAGTGGGTCTTGGTTCTCGATATACTTAAACTGCTCGGGAGAGAAACTCGGCAAGCCCTTGAAGTGTAACACTTCGCCTGCGGTGAGCGTATCCCCAATACGGAAGTTACCCGTATCTGGCAGACCGATAATATCGCCAGCATAGGCTTCCTCGACAGTCTCCTTTTTCTGAGCCATAAAAGCCGTAGGACTACTAAACTTCATCATCTTACCCAAGCGAACGTGCTTATAGTTGGCATTACGCTCAAAGCGTCCCGAGCAGATCTTGACGAAGGCAATACAACTGCGGTGGTTGGGATCCATATTGGCGTGGATCTTGAATACAAAGCCTGTAAATCCCTCCTCGTGTGGATCTACACGACGCTCCTCGGCTTGTACGGCTTGTGGCGATGGTGCAATGTCAATGAAGCAATTGAGCAACTCTTGTACCCCGAAGTTATTGAGTGCCGAGCCAAAGAAAACAGGAGCCAATTCGCCTCGCAAGTAGGCATCTCTATCAAACTCGGGATAGACACCATCGACTAGTTCGAGATCATTACGTAGTTTCTCTGCTTGCTCTCCACTGATGTAGTTCTCTAGTTCGGGAGCGTTAATATCCTTAAACTCGATATGCTCGGTAATGCGTTGCTTGTCGGGTGTGAATAGATTGAGTCGCTCCTCATATATATTGTACACGCCCTTGAAGCGTTGTCCCATGTCTATCGGCCACGACAGTGGACGTACTTTGATCTGCAACTCTGCCTCTACCTCATCGAGCAAATCAAAGGTATCGCGTCCCTCTCTATCCATCTTATTAACGAAAACTATTACTGGGGTCTTACGCATTCGGCAGACCTCCATCAGTTTACGTGTCTGTGCCTCGACACCCTTGGCAGAGTCAATAACGATGATAACGCTATCGACAGCCGTCAAGGTACGGAAGGTATCCTCGGCAAAATCTTGGTGACCGGGGGTATCGAGGATATTGATCTTGTGTCCATTATACTCAAAGCCCATCACAGAGGTTGCTACCGAGATACCACGTTGCTTCTCTATCTCCATCCAGTCACTTGTGGCTGTCTTCTTGATCTTATTACTCTTGACAGCACCGGCTACGTGAATAGCCCCCCCGAAGAGGAGCAATTTCTCGGTAAGTGTCGTCTTACCTGCATCTGGGTGGCTAATAATGGCGAAAGTACGCCTTAGGTTAATTTCGTTACTATATTGGCTCATCTATATGAGTGGTTTTATTGCTTATTTAACGCTTCTTGCAGGGCTAGTAAGCCTGCTTGCCAACTAGGCGGAGTAATCCCGAAGTGTTCCTCTAGACGTCTGTGACCGAGGACACTATACCGAGGGCGTTTGGCAGGTGTTGGTCCGTACTCTTCGGTTGTAATAGGCTGTACACGGCAATCCTTATTCCCCATCAGACGAATAGCCTCTTGGGCGAGATCGTACCACGAGCAAGTACCGCTATTGGTATAGTGAATAGTGTCCACGGGGAAGTACCCACGCTCCTGCCCCACAAGGGC
>JBHAFI010000122.1:0-13459 GCA_041856045.1 Porphyromonas sp.
AGAAAGTACCAACATATTTGGTACAAAGTGGCTATGTACAATAGTGGGAGTGCTAATGTCTGTGTACACGGCTAGAAAGTACCAACATATTTGGTACAAAGTGGCTATGTACAATAGTGGGAGTGCTAGGGGTGGAGTACCAATACTTTGGTACAAACTTTACTACTCTGATATAATAAGTGCGACTTTGCCTTATTTTGTCCTATGTCTACTTAGTATGTTGTGCGTGGTGCAGAGAGAGCAACGCGAACGATTGCACAACACCCCCTAGATAGGGGGTTAGGGGGGTGGATAGTAGCGGGGGAGTTTTGTTGCTGTTCGGGTAGTGCCGTTTGGGGAATTGTCCTAACGGGGTGCAGATCGAAGTCCGATTATCGGATAACGCCCGAGGGGCAAGCGAAGTGAGAAATCACACCACGCCCTAGCGGTGTCGTAAATCTTACAGCGGAGTAGAAACTAGCACCTATCCGAAAATCGGACAGCGTACACCCTGCAAAGTCGCAGTCTGACACCTCTAACGCCCTCGAATTGCTAAATCGCAATTCGGTTTGGGTCAAAGCCGTAATATCGGCTTCGGCTAAGCAGGGACACCCCTCTAGAGGCAGATTGCGATTTAGCAATGTGGCTAGGCTAAGCCAACGCCCTGCACTTACACCCGCCTCAAGGCTTGAGGGGCTACGCTGGTACGCTTGCTTTTTATTAGAATTCATTTTAAGACGTTTTGAGACGCCTAAAAATCATCAAGCAATCAAACATCACCTCCCTATACAAAGTGGCTAAATCGGGCTGATTTACCCCTCTACGGGCTTGTGTTGTGTCTATATTGCTCTATGCATCTAAAATAGAACCAAATAGAGCAGGCCTGCGATACTTGTTGCTAGTGCGTTGTGCAGATCGAACAGTATAAAAAGGCGTACCTTTGGCGTAGGCGTTTACGTGGGGCAATTTCCCAGCCTATACACCTTAACCTAATACTATGAAGCGACCCCGCCCCTCCGACTTGGTTAGGCGGGGTCTTTGTCTTATTGTGCTATCTTTGTACTCGGGAGTTTGCTCACTCTCATATTCGATCCTCGGGGGCGTTTTGCAGTGATGCAGAGCGTCCCTTTGCTTTTTAGTCGCAACCTTAATAAAGGGTATCCCCCAAGATCACAATAAGGGTAAATCTTAGGGGTGTTTCTTTAGGTTTTATGTCAAGTTTAGCAATCATTTAGCAATCAGTCCTTAATGCGTATAGTGTAATGTCTTATATTATAGGTGGTTGTAAAATTTATTCTAGTAACATTGTGTTCTTGGGGTGGGGTGTTCGGGAGGATATTCCACCCTTTGTTTTGTGTGTTCGAGTTGTATTCTAGGATTGATAGGTTGGGAGAGTGTGTGATCGAAGATTAGATTACTTCTATGCATTAGAACCCATAAGTATAAGCCGATAACCTTAGAAAGATAGGGTAATCCCGAATGGCTTATTTATAACTCCTTTGAGGGGCTATTGGAGGATCGGAGCAAACCTCGTTACTTAAGTGTTGGGCTTCGTCTTGGGGTGCAATCAGAGATCTACAGAGAGAACGAGAAAGCCCCTAACTCCCATTCGTTTATGTACCCCCTAACTAATCAGAGAACAAAATAGTTACTTGAGCAGACACACGAATAGACCGAGGACAAGCACACAGAAGAGGATATTCGGCCACAACCCAATAACACATATCGCCCCACCTAGATTTAGGTGAGGCGATACACAAATTACATTACAACTCTTATGTTCCCTTGAAACAGAGCGATGAAACTCCTTATAATCTAAAGAGCGTCACACTCATCGGGAATTAACATTCAATCAATCCTAAGTCAATTACTTAAATACCGAAGTAACAACACCAATCTTTAGTGATGCCTCGTCCTTCTTAAGGCGTACGAACGATGGGAATAGGTATTCGTTGATCGCCGCAGTAACTTCGTTGGTACCACCATAAATACTACTAGAGGACGAAACAACACGTTCGACAGGGATCACCCTTAGATCTAAGTCCTTTGCCACCGTCCAAGTGCCATTGCTATAAGTAGCATGGTTCTTGAGGTGTGTCGTGATCATTCGGCTAATGTTGTAGAAATTATAATACGCTGCCGTAGTACTATACTGCGTAGAGAGGTAACTCGTGGCTGCTGCTGTACGCTCGGTATTCTTTTGCTTGAAGTAAGTCGCAACTGAGTCTGCGGGCATCAGCATCATATAGGCAGGCGGATTGAGCAGTACATCGCTAGGGTTGTCTACGTTTAGTTTAAGTTGCGTATCTGCTAGCGTCCACTTACTCCCAATTGTTGTTTCTTTTTGCTTGCTGAGGAGGCGTTGCATCTGATCCTTACTTAGCGTAATAGCCGTCTGAACGCCCGAGGGTCCCTTACTATATGTATAGTCATCATTAGCCGTCAAGAGTGTTGCTGTATTGCTACTCTGCAATCCGTCGGCATGGGCTGTCAGTTTCGTGTTGATGAAACTCTCACGACCTACTGCTGTAGTATCTGCACTGGCGTAACTATACGAGATAACGAGTTCTGTCGCCTGCACCTTAATGACGGCTCCACGACCCGTAGTCGTTGTGACGTATAGCCCCCCAAGGAGGTTGTTTGAGAAACTCTCTTGTGTAGCGAAGTAACTAGGATTGTTAATAGTCGCATCATAAATACGCTGTCCTAATTCCTTCTCCAACTTAATAGGCAAATAGAGAATACTGCTTGTCGTACTGCCCGAGGCACTAGTCTTATTGCCCTTGATCGTTATCATCTGCTCTGCCAAGAGCCTTGTCGGATCTGCATACTGTGCTAGGCTGGCATCGCTTGTCTCACTACCTGTAAAACCTTTGGGAGCCTCAAAGACCGACACCTCAAGAGGTGCAGCGTCCGAACCCACATAACCTCCCGTCGAGGAGAATATAAGGCGTAACTCCACACTATCAATCTGTCCGTTAAGGGGCGTATTGGTAAAGGTGAAGCCATTGGCTGTACGGAATTGTGTGACAAAATCAGCAGAGAAGTCGCCATAGACAGGGTCACTATACGAGCCTAATAAGCCCGAGGTAGCCTTGCCCGTGTAGATCGTTGGTGTCTCTACGGTATTAGCCTCAAACTGTAGGTAATACTTCTCGCTCTCTACGACGTCGCTACTGGTTTGTATTCCCTCGCCGATATTTGATAATTCGTCCTCACAACTAGTTGTAAGTCCTATGGCAAGCCCGAGGCTCGCTAGGCGATAAAGCCACTTATTCATAAGTTTATCTACGGACTAATGTTGTAGCCCTTAAAATGTATTATAGAAATCGTTATACACCTCTGCCGAATGCTCCGCTCCGGGGTAGGTGAGGAAAGGCTTACCACTAGAGGCAGCATAGTCACACAAGTCACTATCCAACTCGGCACTACCTGCAACAATAGCATCGGCATGACTCATCGCCAAGCGAAGCAAAGCCTTATAGTCGGTCTTCCCTTCCATAATAGCGTAATCGGTGGCACTTATATTGTCCGCCTCAAGTTTACGGAAGAGTGTGTCGGACATCTCTACTGGTGTTGGTTCGTTATATAGACTTACAACGATCTTGGCTGTACTAAAGGCAGGATCGTCGTGATAAACTTTACGTAGATAGAGGACAGCAAGGGCTGCAAAGGCACCATGGCAGTGGATTATCTCGGGGACCCAACGTAGTTTCTTGATGGTCTCCAAGGCTCCTCGTACAAAGAAGATAGAACGCTCATCATTATCATTCCCCCCTTTACTAGGTACCTCAAACATAGTCTTACGCTTGTAGAAGTCATCATTATTGATGAAGTACACCTGCATACGTGCCGATTGTATCGAGGCTACCTTGATGAAGAGCGGGTGATCACGATCGTCTATCGTGATATTAGCCCCTGAGAGGCGAATAACTTCGTGCAATTGGTTACGTCGCTCGTTGATAATCCCATACTTAGGCATAAAGAGACGAACCTCATTCTTATGGTGCTGAATAAACTCGGGTAACTCACGAGATACCTTAGAAATCTCGCTCTCGTCTACATAGGGGAATATCTCTTGTGAGATGTAAAGTATGCGTCTTGCCATCTAATCTATAAAGTGGTAAGCCCCTTGACTTGCTGGCACTAATGCCTGTACCATATAGGTACTGTACAAGTCTAAGGCTACAATAATCCTTAAATTAACACTGCAAAGATAGTAAAAAATAGCGAATTTCCTGATCTTCCCCACACTAAGTACAGCCCCACAGCAGGCGACATTAAACTTTTCTGGCGTGTGACAGAATGACTTCATTTGTATGTATCTGTTCTCTATTTACCCGAGTTTTCAAAGTCATCGGGTCCTAGATCCCTAAGACCTAAGATTGGCGAAACTATAGGCTTTATCGGTTCTGAATGATTATTTTCGTATTGAAGGCTCCTTTGCCTTGGGTCCAATACTCATTCTCTCTCCATACCCCTTGTCATTAGCCCTTTCATCTAAAGTTAATTTCTTGATTATTAGCTTCTTTGTATTTTAGCAAGTCGCACGTAAGTATATCCTCACTCGGGCTGTACCATTTTTCTAGGGATAGAGCGTATTAGCTTGCTTATAGGCTCTATATCAATAGTCTTATAGACAATTAGGCTCTATTCATATTCGGATTCTTTTTTTGTGTATGAGCGGGTGTCGAGGGAAATCCAATGAGGGCGTAAGTTTTCGATCGAATGGGTATAGAGATTGTTTGGGGGTTAAGGATCGGGCTTCTTTCGAGGGGGATTATGAATTGCATGCGAGAGGCATATAAATAGCCCCCTCGGAGAGGTAGTGCTGATCGGGGTTATAATAAGATACTTAGACGTCCCTCGAAGAGATACTTAGTTGTCATCTGACAACATACTTAGTCTTCGTTCAACGTCTAAGTATCTCTTCATTTCACCTCCAAATACCACTTCAATTTACCCCTAAAAATCCTCGTTCTCTGATGCCCAATTTCGTCCCAAATAGGGAGTAGATAGCGAGCCATTCGGGGAGAGGGGATCACTTCGGAGGAGAAGGAGAGGGGAAATAGAGTAAATCCGAATATCTCTCCATTCGGCAGGCTGGTACCCCGACAACACCAATCCCAATATCTCGGTATTCAACAATCCAAAATCGTAGCAAGTTGGGCGTAGGTGGCAAGCCATTCGGGGATAGGGTGTCACTTCGGAGGATAGGAGAGAGGGTGGGTAGAATAAGTCCGAGGGGTGGAGCATTCGGTAGGCGAGTATTGGGGGCTTCTTTTCGTAGTTTCTTGAGGGATTATATATCCCTTTCTTATTCTTTTGGGGTTGAGGTATTTGCCGCTGTTGAAATGTTCGTACCTTTGTAGTGTCAGCACGTTGGCAAACTATAAGTGCGATTACAATCAAGCTCCGCCAATCTCTGGGTGACATATGAATAAAGGGTCTTGAAGTAAACCTTCGAGGCCCTTTTAGCTTACTGAGTTCTTGTCTTATATGATGTACGTCTTTAGATACTATAAGCGTAGATGATTTAGTAGTTTTCATTAAGTCTGATATATACAAGATGTTTGTCTTTTATCTTTTTGCAGTCTGCAATCAACCGATCTATACCTAAACTACGCTTCATACGGATATATGAACTAATCTCTACCGTAGTCCCGAGAACCCGTCTAGGAAGACTGTGAGGGCACGGCTAAGGAGAGGGTGGATAAAGTGTAAGTTATTCGGCATTATTGCGACTATGTAGTTCGCTTATCTTTAAGTGCATATAACCTCTTTCATTCGTCACTTGTGTTGAGTCCTAAGACTAAGATATACAGCCAATTGATGGTTAGCAATTCGTGGGAAGCATTTGCACGATAGCATTAGAACAAGGGAGTAGACACATTAGCAACAAGTAGGTAAGTAGGGCTGAGGAAAACGGAGAGCATTCGTGAGAAGCGTTCGCCGGTTAGTATCAGAGCGAGGAGGTAAGCGTAGATTGCACGTGCTAGTATGTTCATTCGTAACAATCAGGCAAGAGTCCCTCCATAAACAGCCAAAGAAGTAGATCCAACACAAAGCAATATCAGCAAAAAGGATCCAAAAATTGGACACGAGGGAGGTCGGATAAAGCCGCTTAGGCTTCGCTCGAAGATGTATTCTAAGCAAACAAGCGAGGGAGCCCCCTCGACAACAAATTGTCAAAGAGGGCTCCCCCTAAGGATCTCGCCTTATTTAGACTAAGTAGAGTGTGGTGCGTATGATAGGTTGCCAAGGCACACTTGTCAAATCAATCATAGTAACCATTCTATCAGAAGTTTTTGGATCAAGCCATAGCCGTTCCTATAAACACACCACACTCTTTAGGTTATCCCCCACCCAGTAGGCTTCCCTACCGGGTGCAAGGTGTCTGAATAAGGTTACTTCGTGTAGCCTGTGGTTGCCTCGAGTTTAGGGTTCTTATCGAGGTTAGCACGAGGAATAGGAAGATAACGCATATAGGGTTCGAAGCGACGTAACTCGATGAGTTTATCGCTATTCGAGGCATTCGTGTTGATCGTTGCACGTGTTTCCTCGTCTGTTCCCTGCATATTCACAGTCCCGATACGACGTTCTAGACGTCCGTTTAAGACAGTTTCGGCTACGAGTTTGCCAGCCGAGTCTTTCCAGCGAACGATATCTGCACGTCGAATGCCTTCCCCGGCGAACTCCACACCACGCTCACGGCGGATAAGCGTACGTAACTTATCTTGCGTATCGTAGTCGGTAGCCGTTGCCGCGGGCATATCTGCACGAGAGCGTACTTGGTTGATCTTAGCGAGTATCTCGGTCTTATTAGCGTTGTAGTCCAATTCATTAGCAGCCTCAGCCCAAGTGAGCAGTACCTCTGCGTAACGGAAAATAATAGGCGAAACATTTGACTTCCACATATTATTGCCATAATCGGGATACAAATACTTACGCCACGTAAGACCAGTTTTTGACGAGTTATTCGCCTTGGTCATATAGTTATCATTGTCTGCTCCGTTGATCTTCTGATCCAAACTATTGTACACCTTGGTAACACCATTGTGTGTATAGTTGGCACCCGGGAAGACGATCGTCATCGCCATACGAGGGTCGCGACCTTTGAATGGGTGCGTAGCATCGTAACCCGAGTTGCTATCCGTAATAGGCTTACCTGTCGCTTTCATCTCGTAGGCATCTACGAGGTTGTGCGTAGGCACCATTGACGACCAGCCACCCTCAGCGTTGTTGTACATCTGTCCTACGGTGTAGAGGGCCTTGGTATTAAGTATGTGCTGAACGGCTAGAATGATTTCGGGCGACGACTGACCTGCTACGGTAAAGAGGTTAGCATAGTTGGCGTCAAGTTGGTACTGATTAAGGGCAATGATTTCCTCGCTAGTACTCTTTGCCTTGTTCCAATCCTCATAGTAGAGTGCTACTCTAGCACGCATAGCAAGGACAGCACCCTTGGCGATGCGTCCGCGTGCACTTGGTGTTGCTTTGATGCCTTGTAGGGCCTCGTCTAGTTCCTTCTCTACGAAAGCACGCACTTCCTCGGCACTGTTTTGTGCGACCTTGGCTTCCTCTGCATTGGCGAATAGTTGTGTAATGATAGGCACGCGACCATAGTGCCAACCGAGGATAAAGTAGCGATAAGCACGTATCGCCTTTGCTTGTGCGATGATGTCCTTCTTCTCAGCCTCATCGGTGAATGGTACCTTGTCGATATTCGCCAAGAGGTTGTTGCATCGACCTATAATCGTGTAGTCGTAGAAACTTACCCCGGGTGATGAGGTCGTCATAGAGCCATCACCAAGAGGACGATAACCCTCCCAAGGGAAGTTGTTGTAACCATAGTCCGAGGCACAATCCATATAGAGCATTCTCTCGGCAGACTCCCAGCCGTCATAGCAGCCGATAAGGAATTTTTGAGCATCAGCAGGAGTAGACCACGCCGTAGCAGGACTCAAGGCGTCCTTGGGCAAGGTGTCGAGGAATGACTCTGAGCATGCTGTAGCACCCAAGGCAAGGGTTGCCACAAGTATATATTTACCAAAGTTTTTCATGTTGGTAGATGATCATTAGAATGTAACATTAAGCCCAATAGCGTGCGTACGAAGTAGAGGGTATGACGATAGTCGTCCGCTCGTTGCTTCTGGATCGGCATTAACACGCATCTTGTCTAGGGTGAAAAGGTTCTCAGCAGAGTAATACACTCTAACGCTCGAGATACCGCTAGTTCCTAACCAATGCTTAGGCAACGTGTAGCCAATCTGAAGGTTCTTGAGGCGTAGATAACTTATATCCTGCAACCAGAAGTCGGACCCAACTCGTGCTACCGAACTAGGAGAGTTGTCATCGAAGAAAAGACGTGGCATCGATCCACCCTTATTCTCCTCACTCCATGCATCACGCCAAACCGTAGCAGGGTGTCCATTGTCACCTGCAAAGCGACCGTATACCTCGGCTGAGAAGATACGATAAGCACTTGCAACTCCATTGAACGTAGCCGAGAAGTCAAAGGCTTTGTAATTTGCAGTAAGACCAAAGCCAAATGTCCAAGCAGGCTCTGTCGAGGGCATATATACTCTGTCGTCACCCGTGAGTTTGACTATCTCATTACCTGTTGCTGGATCAATATCATTCTTGATGTCTACGTAACGCAAATCTCCGGCAAGGAACTTACGACCAAAGGGATTGCCGTACTTCTTAGTATATTCGTCAGCCTCCTCTTGAGATTGGAAGAAGCCATTAGTCTTGTAGACGAAGTGTGCCCCGATAGGTTGTCCTACGGCGTTACGCTCCGTTCCCGCCCCAATAACATCAACTCCACCGAGGTTGAGGATCTTATTGCGGTTGTAGGCAAGGTTACCCGAGATGCCAAGATCTACCTCACCGATGCGTGTACGATAAGCAAGGCTTAATTCAAATCCCTTATTCTCCATCTCACCTACGTTGTCGATGTAGTCCTTGAGTTGGAACTCTGCGGGTACACTCACCTTCATCAATATATCCTTGGTATGACGACGATAAAGGTCGATCGATCCTGTCAGTCTGTTGCCAAAGAAACCAAAGTCAAGTCCTACGCCTGCCGTTGTTGTCTTTTCCCAACTGATCTTCTCGATATTGATGTCGCTTTGAGCATAACCTGCCGTCAAAGCCCCTCCAAAAGGATACGAATAACCTACACCATAGGTCGTAATAGCAGGATAATAACCTAGTGCTGCTTGGTTACCAAGCATACCCCACGAAGCACGTATCTTAAGGTCGCTTACCCACTCTACATTACGCATAAATGCCTCACGACTAATACGCCAAGCCGCAGAGAAAGAGGGGAAGTAACCCCATCGATATCCACGAGCGAAGCGAGAAGAAGCGTCGGCACGGAGGTTCGCCTCAAGGAGATACTTACCATCATAATCGTAGTTGATACGTCCGAAGTAAGATAGGAGGTTAAGTTCGCGTGTATATCCTTGTGCCTTCTGTGTCGCTTCCTCTCCAGAGTTCAAGTCAGTCATATCGTTATTGGGGAAATTCTGACGCTCGCCATAGAGGATATCTGAGTCGAAACTCTCGGCATGGTATCCGGCGAGAGCCTTCACATTGTGCAGACCAAAACTCTTGTCGTAGTTGATGAGGAAGTCAAAGTTCGTAAGGTTCCATGCCGAGATCTGTTTCTTTAGGAAGTTCGGGTCGGTAGCCTTGCTAGCATTGTAGCGGAAGTAGTCCTGGAAGTAACTATA
Source organism: Porphyromonas sp. (assembly GCA_041856045.1). Lineage (GTDB taxonomy): Bacteria > Bacteroidota > Bacteroidia > Bacteroidales > Porphyromonadaceae > Porphyromonas. The sequence goes on from JBHAFI010000122.1 coordinate 9,720, forward strand.
ATGCTGTACATTGCGTACATGCGATGCCGTAGCCGTAAACTTAAGGCTCTCAATAGGCTGGTAGATAACAGCAGCGTTACCCGTGAAGTTGGTATTCTGGCGACCTACCTTAAGGCCCTTATCCAACCAAGCAATAGGGTTACCGTCCCCGATAGTGCCATAGGTGCCATCACTCTTACGTGCTACGATCCATGGCGAGATGATATTGAGTTGGCGAATAAGTTGATCCGAACTACCGCCATAATAAGCCGAACTAGGATCGTTGTAATCGTTCTTTATATAGGCGAGCCCTAGTTGTGCAGAGAACTTCTTACTAAGACTTAGGTCAAGGTTCGTACGCCCATTATACTGTTTACGATCGGCATTAGGGAGAATGCCTGTTTGCCCAAGGTAGCCGATAGATGCCATATACTTGACGTGCTCACTACCACCACTTACGTTTACGCTGTGACGGTGCTGTAGACCTGTTTTATACGCTAGGTCGTACCAATCTGTATTGGCATAGTTGTCGGGGTCGCTACCGTCACGCATTTTAGCGATGGCATCAGCAGAGAAACGCTCTGCCTTGCCCTCTGCCTTGAGCATCTGATTGAAGAGTGTGGCGTACTCATACGAGGGCATACGCTCTACAAGATGTGTAGCATTCTGTGCCGAGAAATACCCACTATAACTCACACGAGGCTTACCCGTCTTACCACGCTTTGTCGTAATAAGGATTACACCGTTGGCAGCCTTTGACCCGTAGATAGCAGCCGAGGCAGCGTCCTTGAGGACAGAGATACTTGCTATATCGTTGGGGTCTACTGCGTTGATAGTACCGGCTTCTATGCCGTCAATCAAGATGTAAGGGTTCGCATTATTGAGCGTACCTGTACCACGTACACGGATACTACCGCCGTCCATACCGGGAGCACCGTTAGTCCCCGTAATAGTCAAACCAGGGACCATACCTTGCAAGCCCCCTGTAAGGTTTTGAATAGGACGAGCCTCCAACTTCTTACTATCTACCGAGGCGACAGATCCCGACAAGTTAATCTTCTTTTGCGTAGCATAGCCCACGACAACCGTCTCCTCAAGCATTGTCTGATCCTCCTTAAGTTGGACATTCAACTCTCGCTGGTTGGTGATCGTGAACTCCTGTGCTACATAGCCGACATACGAGATACGTATCACCTCGCCCTTGGCTATTTGTAGACTAAATTGACCATCTATATTGGTCGTTGCTCCTCGTCCGCTTACGCCTTTGACAGTCACAGTAGCACCGATGATGGGGGTCCCTGTTTGTGCGTCAACGATAGTTCCTTTGAGGGTGTGTTTAGGGCTCTGCACCTCTGTGCTAGACGAGGGCGTTGAAGCACCATTGTTTGCCTCCGTAGCACTGAGGGCAAGAGGTGCCGACAGCATCAATAGGACGCTAAGGCAGAGGCTTCGCCTAAGGCTCTTCTCTGCACACTGAGTTTGTGAATGATGTTGCTTTGCCATGATGAATGACATTTAGTTTAAGTGGTAATTAATGACTCATTCTTGATGAAGATATATTATATCCGAGTGCTAATATATAGACTAATCACGAATATAAGCGTAATGAATTGTTTTTTTATAACATTAACAGAGCAAAATATAGAACGTAATGCACGGATATGCCCCAATACAAAGCATAAACGAACGATTTAGTAGATGCTACCCTTTCTTCTTTTTAACAAGGAGATGATCAAGAAACAGTCCGATTTCTATGTTATAGAACATATCGCAAGACGCTAAGTATCTCATCATTACCCGACTAAGTATCCTAGAACCTCCGTCCCTAGACATCGCGTTGGCACAGACCTATATATCCAAGGGAGAGGGGCATCAGCATACGCCCAACATACGACATCTCTTCGCTCGCCTCTTACGCCTAGATTTAATGCACAACGAAGCCAACTACCCCATACCTCGCACTCCTAATATAGGCGACAAACGAAGGGTCCCTATTCTCCTAATCTCCTCCACCTTTCTCCTCGGCAGAAGTACAACTAAGGACACGCTAATTCCCTCCCTTTCGCTCCTCAACGCTCCTATTGTATATAATGGGTTATGGTTAAGGGCGTACGGCACTAATCCCAATAGTTCTACCCTTCAACGATCCTATCTTATAATAACCCTCCGAATAAAGACGAAACAGCATCACAGCCAACAGCCGTACACATCAACACCCTTATTTATATAATAGCCCCCGAATTAAAGATACACGACTACGCCCCAACTACCCCATACCTCTATATTCTGACTGAATCGTGATCTTCCGAATAAGGATAAACAGCAACATTCCCAACGACCGTACTCCTCCATATTCTTGCTAAATAGCAACCCTCTGAATAGGGATACACGGCAGTGTCGCCAACTGCCGTACCTCAACAACGAATATCAACACACAGCATCGGCCTTAGAGTCTAAGGCGATCACCCCAAGAATAATACACGAAAGCACCCCAAAGAAGCCCCCAGAGCAACCACAATAGAATGGAAACGGGGAACGAAAGTAGCCTCCGAATATCATAAACACCTTAAATCCCCTCTCACACCAAGTAGCCCTCTCATATTACAAGCATCTTAGCACCTCTCCTCGCAAAGTAGCCCTCGCGTATCGTAAACACCTTAGAAGTCCTTCCCCTCAAAGTAGTCCTCTCGGAGAGGCAGTGCTGATCGGGGTTATAACAAGATACTTAGACGTCATTCGAAGAGATACTTAGACGTCAAGTGACAAGATACTTAGTCTTCATTCAACGTCTAAGTATCTCTTCATTTCACACGAAAACAGCATCTCATTCCACCCCTTAATTTGTTTTCATCTGATACCCCAATATCCCGATAATTCACCCCTAAAGTCCTCGTCCTTTGATGCTCAACTGTGTAGTAAGTTGGGAGTAGGTGGCGAGTCGTTCGGGAAGAGGGGATCGCTTTGGGGGAGAGGTGAGGGGGTGGGTAGAGTAAGTCCGAGGATTTTGCCATTCGCCACGCACATATCTAAACAAATCAAACTCAAGGACTGGAGTGTTTCCACACAAATTCCCCTCCTAACCTCCCCTAAGGGTCGTATCACTCCACATGTATGTACCCCGACAATGGAAATCCGAGTATCTCGGTATCTAATAATTCAACTTTGTAGCAAGTCGGGAGTAAGGGGCGAGTCGTTTGGGGTGAGAGGATCGCTTCGGGGAGAGGTGATAGAGAGGATAGGGCAACTCTAAGGGGTGGGGCATTGGGTAGGTAGATACTGCATTAAAGCAAATCGGAGGATCTTTTGGAACTATCCCAAGCCTCTCATTAAAATCAAATCGAAGTGGAGGATCAAAATAGATGACAATGTTGTTCTCATTTGTTGCGTAAGGCTCTGCCTCTAGAATGTATAGTTGGGTGTCGTTTGCCTTGCAGGTACAAGGATTAGGACTTAGTGCATAAGCGATTGAACCCTAAGACAAGTAGATGATTGAGGATACGAAAACGATCCTTGAGGAACTGAAAAGGTGTGAAATCTTAGCCCCCAATAACCAAAAGCCAAGGCAAGTCATTAGTATTGTCTAGGGTAGGGCATTAGCAACACCTTAAGCAAGATACTCGTAGAAACTAAGACACGGCATTAGAAGAGTCCGGAGTAAAACATTCGTAAGGACCAAGGCAAGGCAATAGCCGAGTCTAAGGCAAAGTATTAGTATTGTCTAGGGCAGGGCATTAGCACCGCCTTAAGCAAGATACTCGTAG
>JBHAFI010000123.1:0-28481 GCA_041856045.1 Porphyromonas sp.
CAAAGTCTAACGAGCGATAAGTACGGACGCTTCTATACAAGCCTTAGATTGAAGCCCGACCAAGAGTTGTCGACCAACAACAGCATTGTCGTTACTTGGGACGATGGGACAAAACAACGTACTACAAGCCGTCGCTACTTCTCGATTGCCGAGTATAAGCGTCCGCAGATGGAGTTGTTTGTTGGTAAGCCAAGTGGAGCATTGTTCCTAGGCGACACGCTCTCAATACCACTATCGGTACGTACTTACTCTGGTGCTGATGTAGAGGGTGTCGATCTCAAGATTGAGGTACAAGCCGATCGTATCCTCCAAGGAAACCATATCCGCTACGAACAAATAGGTCGTGAGAACAGAGCATTCAAACTCAAGACAGACCACGAGGGGAAGGCTCGCTTTGTATTACCACTTAGTACCTTGCTAGGTTATCCCGCAGTAAGCACGAATAGCGAAACATGGGTACATTATCATCTGGATATAAGTGCCGTCTCACCTACGGGAGAGGTCGTGTCTACATATGCGATGTATGATGTTATGGGGCGAAAGCCTACTCTCGCTCTTAATGGACCCAAAGTGGTAGCCCGTAGTGGTGTAGAGCCTAAGTGGAAATGGGAGGCAACTGGACTTAAACCACTCGATAGCGTGCGTGTGGAGTACAACGTCACTTATCAAGGTCAAGAGATCACTAGTGGTAGTACATTGATCCCCGATGAACTTAAACTAGGATCGTGGGTTGCTAGTGCAAAGAGTGGCTTGTACACGATCAACTACAAGACGAAGGCAAAAGACGTAGAACTAACAGGCTCTTATCCCTTCTCGATCTACGATATGCAGGATAAGACTATACAGATCCCCGACACTGCCATACATATATTAGGGACTAAGCACACCTATCAGCATGGCAAGGCTCCCGAACTATATTATGCGACGAGTCTTAAAGATGCGTACGTATTCTACACACTTAGATTTGGGACGCAACAAATCAAGCAGGGACTATTACGCCCACAACAAGGCGTAATAGAGCGTGTGCCTATCGCGATGCCCAAAGATACGCTTCAAGTGGTCGAACTCAGTATGTATGCCGTACAATCGGGCGATATATATCAAGCGAGTCAAACCTACACACGCGAAGAAGCCAACAAAAACTTGCAATTGAAGTGGAAGAGTTTCAGAGATCGTACACGTGCCGGTAGTGACGAGAAGTGGACGCTACAAGTGCTACACGAGGGTAAGCCCGTATCTGCTACCTTGGCTTCGTGGGCTTATGACGCTTCGCTCGATGCTATAATGGCTTATGACATCGATAATATCCCAGCGAAGATCGAGAACTATATCTACTCTCGTCCATTCATCACGAGATCTCTCCTTGATACAACTGAGAGGGGCCTATTTGCTACTTCGTTCGAGACAAGATTTAGACAAAGAGGTGGATCCGGATTGGACGGAGTCTACGGAGCAGAACTTTATGAGGCTAGCCCTGCCTCGATGAGTAAATTTGCTGCCAGGTCGAACGATCAAATGGCAACAGTTGCTGGTCTAGCAGCACCTAGTCCAAAGAGTGTGGTGATTGCTACTGTCGCTCCTCTTGCTCTAAGACAAAACTTTAGCGAACTCGCCTATATACGTCCGATGCTCGAGACCGACGAAGACGGAGAGGTATCGTGGACCTTCCGTATGCCCGATGCACTCACACGTTGGAGGGTGATCACCGTCGCCCATACACCAGACCTCAAGACCGCTATTGATAATCAGTATGTCGAGACTTACCGCGAGATGCAGGTCGAGCCATATCTGCCACGCTTTATTCGTTTGGGTGATAGCCTTACGATAACGAGTAGTGTACGCAATCGTAGCGATAAGAGCCTCGAGGGCAAACTATGGCTCGAGTTGTTCTCTCCTGTTACGAAGCAAAGTCTGCATAAAGACGAGCGAACCTTTAGGCTAGCGAAGGGTAAGAGCGAAACCTATAGTTTTGCCCTTAATAGTATGCTCTGCGAGGGGCTTGATAGTATAGGCGTTCGCTTTACAGCCAGTACCGTAGACTTTAGCGATGGCGAAGAGCACTTGATTCCTATTGAGCAGGCAACAAGCGAAGTTGTTCGTACCGAGGCTATCACTATGTCGGGTGCTAAGATGGAGCAGTTTGACCTAGGTAAGAGTCTATTCCCTGCGAACGCTTTTATCCCCGAGAAGGGAACGCTCAAGATACGCGTTGAGAGCAATCCACTATATCTAGCCTTACTCTCATTACCTCAATTGAGTTACTTCGACAGTGAGAATGCAGTGAACTATGCTACGGCACTATATGCACTCAACTTGAGTAGGAAGATCGCTCAAGCACCGGGACTCGTGCAGTGGGTAGAGGATCGTACCCGTGCTATTGGTCAAGGCCTGCACGGCGACAGGGAGAAGCAACTCAATACTAATATACGTCAGCACCCTTGGAGACGAAGCCTCGAGACGGAGCAAGAACTACGATCTCTTGCCAATCTCAAAAAACTGCTCGACACCAATCAGCAGAAGGAACTAGAAATACAATATATCACGAAACTAAAAGGCTTACAAAAGGAAGACGGAGGCTTTGCTTGGTTCACGGGAATGCCTTCAAGCCGATATATGACCTTGTACATCGTGAAACTTTTGTATCGTCGTCAGGCTGTGTCGGGGCAGATGAACAATTCGGCTTTATCGGATATGCTCTCCAAGGCTTGGGCTTATCTGCACACTAGTTTCCGCGAGAGCATACGTGAGCATAAGCGTCGAGGTAGCACTTACGCTTACGATCCGTCGTCACTGCAATATCTCTACCTCCTTAGTCTTGATGAGAAGCAGGCAGAGGTAGCCAAGGATAATGTCGCTTACCTCGAGCCAAAGATACGCGAGCGTGTGTATCAACTCGGGCATCAAGATAAGGCGATGGCGGCTCTTAGTTATGCCAAGACTAATCCTAAACTAGCCACCGAACTCCTTGAGTCGCTACGACAGCACCTTACAACCGATACACAAGGCACTTACTACAGCACCAAGGACAAAGCCAACTATTGGTGGTACAACCGCTCTTACGAAGCCCTCACCATGACAATCGAACTAATGGAACGCTTGTCACCCGAGCGTGATACGGCTCTCATACTCGGTATGAAGCGTTGGCTCCTTGCACAGAAGCGTACGACCCAGTGGAGCAATAGCCTATCGACGGCAGAGGCTGTGTATGCTCTTACGAGAGGACAGCAGTTTGATGCTAAGACCCCAGCCAATACTACGGCTGTAAGCCTACAACTATCCGATGGTACGCTCATCAAGCAGACCTCACAAGAGCGTCAAGGACTAGATCTAGACTTTACTCGATCTAGGTACCCACAGACGCTTACCCTAAGCCCCACGGCTGCCAAGGGGGAAGTGTGGGCAAGTGCAATCGCTAGTTATACGCTCCCCATCAAGTACGACACGCCCTCGGGACGTGAATTGCAGACCGAGCGAGCCTATTTCGTCCAAACTATTCACGAGGGAGAGACGAGGTTGGTACCTCTCAAGGACGGGCAGTCACTCAATATAGGGGATAGGCTTATCATAAGGCTTACGCTCAAACTAGATCGTCATCTCGACTTCGTAGCCGTTACAGACCCACGCCTTGGCTGTGCCGAACCTATCCGTCAAGTACCGGGCTATCACTGGGGTGCTGGTACAGGCTACTATATTGAGCCACGCGACAAGAGTACGGTATTCTATATTCACTCGCTCTCGGCTGGTACTTACACCCTCGACTACGAGCAGAAGGTCGTGCGACAAGGGGTATATCAAGCCGCCTCGGCACAGACGCAGAGCATCTATGCTCCAGAGTATAGTTCGTCTACTGGCTATTCGGGTACGCTAAGCGTCCAGTAGTACAGCCAAGTACAACCAAGACACCTGCGATGGGGTAGCGATGCACCCTGTCGCAGGTGTTTGATTTTGAGTAACTATTAACTAATGCCCGTCCTAAGGTCTGTATCTCCGAGCGAGAGGCTTATCAGATTGAATGGGCGTTTTTTTATACAGCGATGCTCATGGGCTGTATTTCGTTATTTATCTTGAGGTAATATACCTCGCTACTTGTGGCAGATCCGTTCAAGAATAGTATAGGTATATCACGTAATAGTCTTGGGTAGAATGTGTCGGCTTAAACCTCATTACCCCTCCTCGATCTAAGCCCTAAGAACCAATGATCAAATAAACTCATAAAAATGAAAAAGTACATTGCCTTTGCTCTAGCATTAGGAGCCTTGAGCCTTAGCCCACTATTTGCCGACAACGACAAGGTGCTAACGCTCCACGAACTGCCGAAGTCTGCCCAAACATTTGTACAAAAGTTTTTCGCCAACCAAACGCCCAGCCTTGTTACGCTTGATAATGATATTGTTTCGAGGACTTACGAGGTCACTTATCCCGATGGAACACGCCTAGAGTTTGATAGCAAAGGGAATTGGCAAGAGGTAGAGATCCGCCAGAGTGCTATGCCAGCAGGTATCGTCCCTCAGACGATAGAGGCTGATGTAGCGAAGCGTTTCCCTGGTCAAACTATTCGGCATATCGAGCGTAAGCGTCGTGGCTTTGAGATCGAACTAACAAACGGGATCGAACTCGAATACAATCGCCAAGGCAAACTTCTACGCACAGACAACTAATTACTAAGCCAAATCCCAAGTATAATTATGTGGGGCGTATCTCTTTTGAGGTACGCCCCGCAGGCTTTACTATCTCTGTGCTATGGTGGATTGCTTCGCTCCGTCCTCTCGTTTGATCCTGCCGAGATGCTTATTCGCTGGGGTGGTGGTGTCGGATTGCTTCGCCTCGTCTTCTCGTCTGATCCTGCCGAGATGCTTATTCGCTGGGGTGGTGGTGTCGGATTGCTTCGCTCCGTCCTCTCGTCTGATCCTGCCGAGATGCTTATTCGCTGGGGTGGTGGTGTCGGATTGCTTCTCCTCGTCCTCTCGTCTGATACTGCCGAAATGTTTATTCGTAGCGATCTCTAGGCTGTGGGCTTGAATTTTTACTTCGGACTAATAGCCCCCGAGGAGCGAAGTGGTAGAGGGATAAATTTCTACTAGTACAAGCCTTGGGTTTTACTGCTTAGTCGCTGGGCTTGTACCAATAAACTCATCAGTTTTAACTAGTACAATCTGTCGCCTTATCCTATTCGCTCTGTACGCTCTGCCCCTCGGGCTTGCCGTGCTACCTGTTTGTCGGGAGGGGGCAAGTAGTGGAGGGTACTCGAGGGAGCGGGAAAATTTTTATGTCTCAATAAAAGAATTATTTCTTTAATTGGATATTTATTCCTATCTTTGTTATGCGGTCAAGAGCGACCGAGCACAACAATAACTACAAACAATAAATTGCAAAATGTACACGCATTATGGTACAAGAGTTCACAATTGGTAGAGGTAAGGCGATTATCAACTTCACCTCAAAGTATTGCGACAATCGCCGCAAGATCCTTACAAGTTATGCTTTCCGTCGTGTTGTAGAGTCTTTTATTCTACATTGCGTTAAGCGTGATAACCCTATTATCTATGCACAACTGATTGCCGACTACAAGAGCGACGACAATCTTACGAGTTGCCTTATTGAGGCTATTCGCTTCCTCAGCGTTATGGAGGTCGAGGAACTGATTGAGGTAAACAACAAGTATGCAGCACTATTCCGCGATCGCGATTTGTTTATCGAGGTGGTAGAGTTGCTCTATGACTACTGGCGTAAACTAGAGCGTGTCGCTATCGTACAGAATAATAGAGTGGGCGATGGTATGCAGAATGTACGCTTCATACAAGCCTACCAACTCTTTAACGAACTATTACAAAGCATCTACCGCCGTACTCGCAACGTCGTCAATGGCTACGTAAGCAACGTCTATCTACAGTCTACGGCTGGCGTTAATGCGGGTCTTATCCTCAACGATATTACTTGGCACTGCCCGCTGGAGTATAAGGGGCTTGCTGGTATTCCTTTTATCAATACGGTCGTGATCAATCCGCCCTACGTGTCGTACACCAAGCGTAATACGCGTGATGGTATATTTGAGGAGCATAAGATCAATCCACTCTCCAACATCATCTTGAGCGAAGATGAGTTTTTCCTATACCCAGCCAAGGTGGGTAACTTATTAGCCTTCGTCTACTTCCATAAGGACTTTATGAGTCATGGTATAGGACTCTCCAACTTGTTTGAATTGGCAAAAACGGAGGAATATGCCGATCGTAAGCCCGATATGATTTATGTCTTCGGTTATAATGACGGACACGAGGAGAAACGTACTTTCTACTACAAGGATAAGAAGAACGACATTCTCATTGGTTACGCCAACTACTGCGATGATATTGATTACTTCGGCTATATGAAAAAGATGCTCCTCACGCTCCACAACATCAAGCAGATGGAACGAGGTAATCTGCCGATACACGGTGCTATGGTAAACATCACGCTCAAGAATGGGCTTACGGCGAATATCGTAATTATGGGCGATAGCGGAGCCGGTAAGAGCGAGAGTTTGGAGGCGTTCAGGACGCTCAACGAGAAGTATATCCGCCATATGCGTATTATATTTGACGATATGGGCTACCTAGCCAAAGATGAGTCTGGTAAAATACTTGCTTATGGTACAGAGATCGGAGCCTTCGTGCGTACCGATGACCTCGATCCTACTTATGCCTTTGCACAACTCGACCGTGGTATATACACCAACCCCGATAAGATAAATGCACGCGTGACAATCCCTATTACAACCTACGAGGTGATTATGAAGGGGCACCCGGTTGATTACTTCCTCTACGCCAATAATTATGATGATGCGGCGGAGAAGATCCAACTCTTTGCCAACAAGGAAACGGCTATCCCCGTCTTTGAGGCTGGTGCAAGACGAGCCAAGGGCACGACCACGGAGCATGGTCTAGTAACATCTTACTTCGCTAATCCTTTTGGTCCGGTGCAGGACAAGGAGCGAGCGGCGGAGTTGGTACGCGAATACTTTGAGGAGTTATTTGCCGAGAATGTCAAGGTTGGCGAGATGCACACTTGCCTTGCAGTAGAGGGAATGAGCAAGACTGGTCCACGAGCAGCGGCAGAGGAATTGTTCAGTATGATCAACGCTTAGGTAGCAACCTCGTAGACATCAGAGCCGAGCGTTACAAAGAGCGAATATCTCCGCTGTCGTTGCTTGCTTCGTGCCGTGTCGGCATTTGGCTAGACGCTGATGTTGCTCGCTTCGTGGCGAGTCGGCATTCGGCTAGACGCTGTCATTGCTCGCTTTGTGGCGAGTCGGTATTCGGCTAAACGCTGATGTTGCTCGCTTTGTGGCGAGTCGGCATTTGGTTAGACGCTGATGTTGCTTGTTTCGAGACGAGTCGGTATTTGGCTAGATGCTGTTGTTACTCGCTTCGGGTTATGCCCCCACTTAGTATAGATGCCGATCCCGACTAGATCTCGGGAAGAATACAAACAATTAAGATCCACCCCTCGACCAAAGTGGTCGAGGGGTGGATCTTCTTATGTCGCAACTCTAGGCTAGAAAGCAGGCAGTCGCGAACAAGTAAATCTCAGCCATCTAACAAGTACTTCGCCTCGGCTAAATAGGTAAAAAGTGAGGCTTGTACTGGTTGGGTATTTAGGGGTATTCTTTTTGAAGTGCATGATTGGTATAAATAATAATAGTTTTGATATTATAACTGACGATTTGTTTAATTGTGTTTTTTTTTGTTTCTTTGTGGAAGTATTGCAAGGGAATTGGGTAAAGTATGCTTCTAGCATTACATTGGAACTTATCCTTATGCAGAATTGGGGATTGATTTGATCGGTTCGGATAGACAAAACAAAGAAAAATATATTGTAGATGAAGAAGACAAAATGTGGACTTTATGTGGCTCCACAAGTAGAGAGTTGGGAAATCCCGTACAGCCAATCTATATTGGAGAGTAAGTCGGTACAGACAGATGTCGAGGGTAGTATTGGTGCTGTCGAGGGCGAGGAAGACTTTATTTAGAGGCTAGATATAAATTAGATTTTAAGGATATTGATGAGAACAATAAAAGTATTATTGCTATCACTACTCTCTGCACTAGTGTTTGCAGCGTGTAGCAATGATAATAAGGAGTTGCAGAGTATAGCCGCTCCGACCAAAGAGGTATGGCTCAATCTAGAGATAGGTGCCGATGCGGAGAGCCTCCGTCTGTTACAGAATGTTACTGCAAATGGTAGTATTGCTACACCTTTTATAGGAGGAGCCAAAGAGTTTAAGATCTTGCTATGCGTTACACGTAGTGGTGCCACCGCTCCTGTATACCAAGAACTGACGCTAACTATTCCTGCGGATCAAGTAAAGGCTATAGCCGATCAAACAGATACGTACTACTCGACTATTCGTCCTAAGTACTCGGGTATGGTAACTGTCCCAAGTGATGGTAGTGGCAACTACTCTCTGTCGGCTGTGATATTGGACTATGATGTGGACGCAAGTTTGGCGACTGCTCCCAAAGCGTCATACACCTCTGTTAGTCTTGATGGCAATGTCGTAAGTAATATACAAGTTACCTCGGATCACTTGGTGGGTGGCTCTGCTACAACGCAGACAGCGTCTACCGATCCTATACTTGTGCGGTTCCCATCTAACGGAACGGCTAAGACACAGATAGACTTCAAGGTGCCTTATGTGGCAGAGGCTGTCAGTGTTGCTCCTACGGCAAAGGGCGATGCACTAGAGAAAGTGTCACTATCGTTTAAGCCAAGCGGTAGACTGCTCCGCTTTGCGGTGGGCAATGGCTTGTCGTGTGCAGTGAATTTGACAAAACTAAGGATCAAGACCAACGCTTTCTTCCCCGATTGGAAGTATGATTTGGCTTCACTTGCTTCGGGCAATCTCGTGCAAGGCTATCGTGCAGATGTTAATACGTGGGAGAAGACTTACACGATCAATCTAGCACTCAGCGGGAACGCTACTGCTGGGGATTATTTGGGCCTATGGGTAATGCCTAATAGTGCTACTAGTGGATTGAATACGCAGATCTATCTAACTGATGCGAATGGTGCAGAAATGCTTGCTTTTGAATCTAGTAACCCACTCGGATCTCAAGGGACACAGCGTGTCAATCTACTATACACAGCCGGAGGCTCTAATGGTTTCCCCAACAACAAACTCCCATACGAGTACTTCGCTGGTATAGCCAAGGACGAGGCTACTGTAAGTGGTACAGCGACAAATATCGATGACTTGAGGACGCAGAAAGCCTCTTACTCTAAGGAGGATTTTGCTTACATGGATTTAGCTGCCTCTAGTGCAGCGATTGCAAACAATACGACCTACAAGATACCAACACTAGAGGAGTTAGGTGGTATTTTTATGCAGGGGCAACAAGGAAGTGCTATACAATGGAACTCGACTGCTAGAATTGATGTGACTATCCCAAAGACAAGTACACAAAGCATAACTGTTGGTGGAGTAACTAAAACTTATACAAATACTTATCAAGGGGACAATGCTAATGCTATTTATGCTGTTCGTTTTCAAGATGAGTGTAGTCTATCTCGTATGATCTATCGCTATCGTAGGATTGGAACTTATGGTGCGAGCGGTTATCAGCTTGAAGTAAGTATGAAGTATATTGGACCAGACGATACCTATGGTACGATCGACAAACTTGTCGCTGCTGGCGATGCCGCATTTACAGGTGCTTATACACTCTACTTCCCATATACGGGGTATTATGGTTCGTCTACTAGTACTAGTACGACAGGTCTTACTACGGTAATGCTGATAAGATCAGCGACAGGACAACGGATAAATTCAGCATCATTGAATAATGTTCCTACTCCTACTCTTAGTCTTACTCAGCAGAATCTTCGTATGATTATCCCCTTGTATTATAAGTAGGGTAGGGGACTCCTGCTTGATTAACTTAAGTCTTACGCTCGATGCTTTGGCATCGAGCGTAAGACTTTTTATCGTGAACCATCTTCGGGAGGAGGGTTTTGTATGAGAGTGGCGAGGAGTACATACAATTCGACAGATATGCGACAAGTAAATCGTGTCGCTTGTATTGGTAAGCAGATTAAGTTTAATTGGTCGGCTGTGAGGTTATTACTAGATCAAAATGAGGCTTCCTCTTGTGCCATAGTGTGTGACTGATATGCTGGGCTGGGCTTTGTTTCGGCGTTTTGTTAGTTGGCTCTTAGCAGAAATGCAGTTCGGACTATGTATAATCTCCAATATTCATTATCTTTGTTAGCATAATTGAGGTTTGTACAGAAGCCTTGGTTGGAATGTAAATGGATAAAGTAATCATCTAACTTAAATCTCCTAATAGAGTAATTATCATGAAAGATGCTGTAATCTTTAACCTCATTGAGGAAGAACGTCAACGACAAATCAAAGGTATCGAACTGATTGCATCGGAAAACTTCGTCAGCGAAGAGGTAATGCAAGCGATGGGAAGTTGTATGACCAACAAGTATGCCGAGGGCTATCCCGGTCGTCGTTACTATGGCGGTTGCGAAGTTGTCGATAAGAGCGAGCAGGTGGCAATAGATCGCCTTTGCCAACTCTTTGGTGCAGAGTGGGCAAACGTACAGCCACACTCGGGTGCACAAGCCAATATGGCTGTCCTCTTAGCTTGTTTAGAGCCGGGGGATACCTTTATGGGGCTTAACCTTGCACACGGAGGACACCTCTCTCACGGCTCGCTCGTCAATAGCTCGGGGATATTATACAAGCCCGTGGAGTACAATGTCAAAGAGGAGGACGGACGCGTAGACTACGACCAAATGGAGGCTCGTGCTCTCGAGCATAAGCCTAAACTGATCATCGGTGGTGGTAGTGCCTACACTCGTGAGTGGGACTACAAGCGTATGCGAGAGATTGCAGACAAGGTAGGTGCTATCTTTATGGTAGATATGGCACACCCCGCAGGACTCATTGCAGCAGGTGTACTTGAGAACCCTGTTAAGTATGCACACATCGTGACGAGTACGACGCACAAGACACTACGTGGTCCTCGTGGTGGTATCATTATAATGGGTAAGGACTTCCCTAATCCATGGGGCAAGACTACACCAAAGGGCGAGGTAAAGATGATGTCTGCATTGCTCGACTCGGCTGTATTCCCCGGTGTACAAGGAGGTCCACTAGAGCACGTTATTGCGGCTAAGGCTGTTGCTTTTGGTGAGGCTCTAGAGCCAAACTTCAAGGACTACGGTAAGCAAGTACAGAAGAATGCCCAAGCGATGGCAGAGGCATTCGTTAAGCGTGGTTATAAACTCATCTCTGGTGGTACGGATAACCACTGCCTACTCATTGATCTACGTGGCAAGTTCCCCGAGTTGACGGGTAAGGTTGCAGAGAAAGCACTCGTCTTGGCTGATATTACAGTGAATAAGAATATGGTGCCATTCGATAGTCGCTCTGCATTCCAAACGAGTGGTATTCGTGTGGGTACTCCTGCGATAACTACACGTGGCGTTAAGGAGGATAAGATGGACTATATCGTGGAACTTATCGACAGAGTGCTATCAGCCCCAGAGGACGAGGCTGTAATTGCTAGCGTTCGCAAGGAGGTAAACGAAATGATGACGCAGTATCCAATTTTTGCTTGGTAATATGATTAAATTTGGTAAGTATATCCTTGCCACGGCTCTGCTATTGTCCCCGACAGTAGCAGATGCTGTTTTGCAAGGAGGTGTAACGAGAACTTATAACGAGGGCATCAACATTATCCCGAAGCCCAAGACGCTCGTAGTACAGCAAGGGTTCACAGCCTTTGACTTGGCGACGAAGCCTAAGTTGTACTACTACGGTGGTGATGCAAAACTTGTCGCCGATTTCTTTGCGATGAAACTTAATAACTCTTTTGCCGGGGCTTTGAATACAAAGTTCGCTCCCGAGAGTTTGGCTTCGTACAGCGAGAGTATTGGTGGTAAGCATATTATTTTTACGGTAGACAAGAGCCTTAAACTTGGTGATGAGGGCTACACCTTGCGAGTGAATGCAAGCGGTATAATAGTTAAGGGTAAGACCGAACGTGGTTTGTTCTGGGGAATGCAGTCGCTCTTGCAGTTGCTCCCAGCAGAGGTGGAGAGCAAGACAGCCTTAAGTCTTGCCGCACTGCCACAACTCTTGGTCCCCGCTCTCTATATTGAGGACGAGCCAGCATTCCCTTATCGCGGTATGCATCTCGATCCCTCTCGTCACTTCGCTACTGCCGAGGAGGTCAAGCGTCATATCGACATCATCTCGATGTTTAAGATCAACAAACTCCATTGGCACCTTACGGACGACCAAGGTTGGCGTATAGAGATCAAGAAGTACCCTCGCTTGACGACTCTTGGTAGCAAGCGTACGCCTGTTAAGGGTGCTGTGACTGATGGCTTCTATACTCAAGAGGAAGTTAAGGACGTGGTGGCGTATGCCAAGGCACGCCACGTCGAGATAATTCCGGAGATAGAGATGCCCGGTCATGCTATGGGTGCTATCGTTGCTTATCCCGAATTGGCTTGTAACCCAACAACTCAAAAGGGAAGTCCTTACAAGATGAGAGATATCTGGGGTGTAGAGATAGACGTCTTCTGTGCTGGTAACGATCGCGTGTATGAGTTCTTGCAAGACGTTATCGATGAGGTTGCTCCGCTCTTCCCTAGTGAGTATTTCCATATCGGTGGCGATGAGTGTCCCAAGACACGCTGGAAGAAATGCCCCAAATGTCAAGATAGGATCAAGAAAGAGGGCCTAAAGGACGAGCATGAACTACAAAGTTATGTGATCCGTCGAGCCGTAAAGATGCTCGAGAAGCACAATAAGAAATTGATCGGTTGGGACGAAATCTTAGAGGGTGGTCTTGCTCCCTCTGCGACTGTTATGAGTTGGAGAGGAGAGGACGGAGGTGTGCAAAGTGCCAATATGGGGCACGATGTAATTATGACTCCCGGTAGCGGTGGCTTGTACATTGACTTCTACCAAGGTGATCCCAAGATCGAACCCGTGGCTATCTGTTGCTACAGCCCACTCGAGAAAACCTACAGTTACTACCCTGTACCAGAGAAGATCGCTGCCGATAAGCGTCATCATATCCTCGGTGCTCAAGTAAACGTGTGGAGCGAATACCTCTATACCGACAGTCTACGTCAGTACAGAGCCTATCCTCGTACGATTGCTCTTGCCGAGGCTGTATGGACACCACGCGAGGACAAGGATTTTGCCGATTTCTCTCGTCGTTTGGATAACGCTCACGTGCGTCTAGATCAGTATGGCATCAACTACCATATCCCACAGCCAGAGCAAGCACACGGTTCACTCAACTACGTTGCTTTTACCGATACGACAAGTTTGGCTCTCAAGACCTCGCGTTCTATTAAGATCGTTTATACGCTCGATGGTAGCACGCCTACGGCGAATAGTGCTGTCTACACAGAGCCAATCAAGATCAGTCGTAACTGCGTGGTGAAGACTGCTTCGTTATTGCCTTCGGGTAAAACAAGTCCGTTACGTAGTATCGTATTTGAGAAGCAGAAGTTTGCTGCGAGCAAGAAACTAAACAATGCTAAGGAAGGCTTGCGTGTCAAGATCTCGGTCGGCGACTACGAGGAGGCAAAGGACTTTGCTAAGGCGAAAAACTGGACGAATGCAGTTGTCACAAAGATCTCGCAAGTAATACCCGACAAACTCAGCAACAACTTCGATGAGATACAGCGTAAGGCTGTCATTGCAGAGGGTTACATCAAGGTGCCAGAGGACGGTGTATATGTGTTCTCGACGAACTATGATGAGTTTTGGATCAATGGTAAGAAACTTATCGACAATGCTGGCGAAGTCAAGAAGTTCAGTCGTAAGGACAAGAGCGTTGCACTCAAGGCTGGTTATCACCCAGTGAAGATTGTCTTTGTTGGTGCTACTCAAGGAGGCTTCCCTAGTTATTGGGACGATGGTAAGGTTACGATGCGTAATCTCAAATCTGCCAAGTGGGAAGATGCCGTAGGTTACTACGTAGACTAAGCCCAAACCTCTAATCAACAGTACTAATCCCCTCACAGCCCGAATAGGGTTGTGAGGGGATTTTCGTTTATCTAGACCTAAGAGGCTTCTTGCCTTGTCCAACCTCAAAATCAAACCTTGACGCTTATCCGCCACGCCTTGATGCTTATCTGTCAAGACTTGATTTTTATGCGTCACGCTTTGACGCATAGGTTAAGGCACTGCGATATGGCATCTCTTGTGTGTTTGTTGTTTCTTGGGAGATGGTTTGTTTTTCGAGATCGGGTGGCTATGCGATCGCCACAGCCTAAGGTTGTTGTCTGTGGGGAGAATTAGAATGCAGGAGGCGGAGTAGAGGTTTGCGAATGCTTGTTCCTTTGGGTTGTTGTCCGTGGGGAGCGTTAGAATGCAGGGGACGGAGTAGAGCCGTGTGAATGTTCACAGCCTTAGGTTGTTGTTAGGTCAATCCCATAACAAAGAAGACAAAGATAAGTTGGGTGGGGATAGGTGTAGCACCAATGCTAATAGATTTGAGGAACTGAGGGGAAAGGCTATTCTGCATCTTCTTAGACTCCTAGATGAGGCTAAGGTAGGGGTCTACCCTTTAGTTGCTCTATCGAAACAGACAAGATACTTCGCTGTGGACGTGCTTAGTCCCATCAAAATCCTTACCTTTGTTATAAGTATTCAAAATAGAGATAACTATGCGATACAATCAAACCTCAATACCCGGGCTATGGCTCATAGAACCTGCGGTGCTAAAAGACGAACGTGGACATTTCTTTGAGAGTTACCGCAAAGATGACTTCGCAATGCAGATAGGTGGCTTCTCAATAGTCCAAGAGAACGAGTCCCGCTCCAAACGAGGAGTCCTAAGAGGTCTACACCTACAAACGGGCGAACACGCACAAGCCAAACTAGTACGTTGCGTAGAGGGGGCTGTCCTCGATGTCGCCGTAGACTTGCGTTCTGGGTCACCTACTTTCGGACAGCATTACAGCATAGTCCTCTCGGCAGACAATCATCGTCAATTATTTGTACCACGTGGTTTCGCTCACGGCTTCTTGACTCTTAGCGAGCATGCTACGCTACAATACAAGGTCGATAACCACTACCACGCCTCGAGTGAGTGCAGTCTACGTTATGACGATCCTGCACTAGGTATCGAGTGGTCTGTTGAGGGCGTAGAGATCCCGGGCTTTATACTCTCGCGTAAGGATCTAGAGGGTATTAGTTTTGAACTCTACAAACGCCAGCATCTATTCCGCAACTGATAAGAATAAATCAATAACATTCCAAGATAATTATGGTAAAACCAACTCTCGTAGTACTTGCGGCTGGTATGGGTAGCCGCTATGGTAGCCTTAAGCAACTCGATGGTCTAGGACCCTCGGGCGAAACAATTATGGACTACTCTATCTTTGATGCCATTCGTGCCGGTTTTGGCAAGGTGGTCTTCATTATCCGTAAGTCTTTTGAGCAAGATTTCCGTGAGAAAATACTTAGTAAGTATGAGGGGCGTATTGCTGTTGATGTTGTCTTCCAAGAGATGGATAAACTGCCCGAGGGCTTCACTGTTCCCGAGGGTCGTGAGAAGCCTTGGGGAACGAACCACGCTGTAATGATGGCAAAGGAGGTCGTAAACGAGCCATTCGCCGTAATCAATGCCGACGACTTCTACGGACGTAGCGGTTTCGCTGTGTTAGCCGATAAGTTGCGTGCCTTGGCTGGGGGCGTTAATAAGTACTGCATGGTAGGCTATCGTGTGGGGAATACCCTAAGCGAGGGTGGTAGCGTTGCCCGCGGTGTTTGTGAGGTGAACGAAAACAAACTCCTCACCGGAGTGGTAGAGCGTACAGCGATAGAGCGTAACGCTCAGGGTGCTATCGCCTTTACAGATGAGCATGGAGTGGAGCAAACGCTCGAGGAGAATACGCCCGTATCTATGAATATGTGGGGCTTTACCCCAGACTACTTCGCACACTCAGATGCACAGTTTGCCGACTTCTTACGTGCAAATCAGAGCAACCTTAAGGCAGAGTACTTCATTCCTCTAGTGGTGAATAAACTCGTTAAGGAGGGTGTCGCTACTTGCGAGGTATTAGATACGCCCGACCAATGGTTTGGTGTGACCTATGCAAGCGACAGAGATGGGGTTGTTGCCAAGATCAATGCTCTCGTAGAGGCAGGCGAATATCCCAAGAAACTCTTCAACTAAGAGTTCTTAGTCCTAGGCAAAGCCTTAGGGCATAGGTCGGATAATTGTATTGCGGTGTGGGCCTCCCTCCAAGGGGAAGGCTCCACCACAAACACAACACAAGGATCACGATGTAGTATCTTACCCAATAAATTGTAGTATTATGAAAAGATTAAAGTATATCAGTATGGCTTGCCTTGCTAGCCTTGCGATGTCTTGCCAAACAAAGTCACAGAGCGAGTCGGCAGTAAGTCCGGCGATCGACTTTACGGCTATGGATAGCACTATTGCTCCTACGGCAGACTTCTACCACTATGTAAATGGCGGTTGGATCAAAAACAATCCACTCAAGCCTGCGTACAGTCGTTACGGTTCGTTTGACATCTTGCGTGATAGCTCTGTCGCACAAGTTAAGGCTATTGTGGAGGGCTTAGGAAGCAACCTAGAGAAGGGTACTAATGAGTACCGCATCGCTACACTTTATCAGCAAGCGATGGATAGTGTAGCACGCAACAAACAAGGTGCTGAGCCTATTCTCGCAGACCTTAAGGAGATCGAAGCACTACAAACTAAGGAGGAATTGACAGCATACGCTGCCAAGAATGACCAAGAGTATGGTGCAGGGGTGCTATTCAACACTTACGTGGCTGCCGATGATAAGAACAGCACGATGAATATCCTGCATTTCTACCAAACAAGCCTAACGCTCGGGCCACGTGACTACTACCTAGAGAGTGATGAGTCTATGCAGAAGATCCGCACAGCCTACATCGCTTATCTTGAGAAGATCGTTACGCTTGCAGGCTATCCACAAGATGTAGCCAAGCGTATTGCCAAGAATACACTCAAGGTAGAGACAGAGATTGCTCAGATGGCTTATTCGCAAGTAGAGTTGCGTGATGCCAACCGCAATTATAATATGATGAAGATAGCCGACTTTGCGGCTGCAAACAAAGGTTTCGATTGGTTGGCTTACTTCTCTAAGCGTGGTCTTAAGATTGAGTCGGCTAATATCGGACAACTAGAATACTTCAAAAAGTTTGATAAGTGGTTTGCCACTGCATCGCTAGATGAGATCAAAGACTGTCTTGTTGCTACGAGTATTA
Source organism: Porphyromonas sp. (assembly GCA_041856045.1). GTDB lineage: Bacteria > Bacteroidota > Bacteroidia > Bacteroidales > Porphyromonadaceae > Porphyromonas. The sequence goes on from JBHAFI010000123.1 coordinate 17,282, forward strand.
GCAGTGCAGCCAGTGCTTTGAGTGAAGAGTTTGAGGAGGCTAAGTTTGACTTCTTTGGTCGTACTATTAGTGGTAAGAAGGAGATGAAGCCACGCTGGGAACGTAGCATCGCTGTCGTTGATGGCATTCTTGGTGAGGCGATCGGTAAGGTGTATGTAGAGAAACACTTTAGCCCCGAGGCAAAGGAACGTATGCTTACGCTTGTAAACAACCTCCAGAAGGCTCTCGCTAAACGTGTAGAGGGCTTGGAGTGGATGAGCCAAGCAACCAAAGAGAAGGCTCTCGCCAAACTAAACAACTTCACTGTAAAGATCGGTTACCCCGATAAGTGGAAAGACTATTCATCGCTCGATATAGATGCAGCGAAGACTTACTATGATAACCTTAAGGCTGCTTCTCGCTTTGCTCAAGCAGACAACCTCAAGGATCTAGGCAAGCCAGTAGATCGTAGCAAGTGGCTTATGAACCCACAAGAGGTGAATGCGTACTATATGCCTACGACTAATGAGATATGCTTCCCTGCGGCAATATTACAACCACCTTTCTTCAATATGAACGCTGACGATGCTGTCAATTATGGTGCTATTGGAGTGGTGATCGGACACGAAATGACTCACGGCTTCGATGACCAAGGTGCACAGTTTGATAAGGACGGTAATATGAACAACTGGTGGACAGCAGAGGACGCAGAGAAGTTTAAGGCTTCGACGGCTCGTCTAGTAGCCCAGTTCGCAGAGAACGTCGTAGCACCCGGTGTACACGCCAATGGGGAACTAACGCTAGGAGAGAATATCGCCGACCAAGGTGGTATCGCAGTAGCCTTTGAAGCGATGAAAATGGCTCTTGCTGGTAAGACTGCTGATAAGATCGACAACCTAACGCCAGAGCAACGTTTCTTCATCGCATACGCTCGCTTGTGGGGACAGAACATTACAGAGCAAGAGATCTTACGTTTGACGAAGATCGATCCGCACAGCCTTGGTATCTTGCGTGTAAACCAAGCGTTGAAGAATATCACTCCTTTCCACGAGGCCTTCGGTACTAAGCCGGGCGATAAGATGTATCTTGAGCCAGAGAAGCGTGTCGTAGTTTGGTAATGCTTCTAGGCTTAATATCATAAGCCATCAAGGGGCTGTATCCTACAAATGGGTACAGCCCTTTGTGTATCATTACGCCCCTACTTGGTGGGGAGAGCGAGTGTACTTTGGTCGAGTGTGCGTATCTCCTCGTCTAGGTTGTGGGCTGGTTACTTGGAGGGGTGGGCGAGTGTGCTTTGGTCGAGGGAGCGTATCTCTTCGTTTGGGTTGTGGGCTGGTTACTTGGTGGGGTGGGCGAGTGTGCTTTGGTCGAGTGTGCGTATCTCCTTGTCTAGGTTGTGGGCTGGTTACTTGGTGAGGTGGGCGAGTGTGCTTTGGTCGAGGGGGTGTATCTCCTCGTCTAGGTTGTGGGCTGGTTACTTGGTGGGGTGGGCGAGTGTACTTTGGTCGAGGGAGCGTATCTCCTTGTCTAGGTTGTGGGCTGGTACTTGGGGAGGTGGGTGAGTGTGCTTTGAGTGAGGGGGCGTATCTCTTCGTTTGGGTTGTGGGCTGGTTACTTGGTGGGGTGGGCGAGTGTACTTTGGTCGAGGGGAGCGAGTATAGGCTCATTCGCCTCTCGGGGACAACGTCTTGTCTTAATGAGAGAACCCAAGCAGGCAATGAGATACCTCCTAGGTACTATGTGCCTTAGCACAGATGTTGCTCAAGCCTTCGTAGGTTCCTTGTTATTCGCTATTCTTACTAATGGCTTGAGATTTAGTATCTTTGTATTCCTTTTGATGACAATAATGCAAAAATACGACGTAATAATTATAGGAGCAGGACACGCAGGTTGCGAAGCCGCCGCCGCCTCTGCTCGCCTTGGATCCAAGACCTTACTCATCACCCAAGATATGAATAAGATAGGTCAGATGAGTTGCAACCCAGCCGTTGGAGGGATTGCTAAGGGGCAGATCGTACGAGAGATAGATGCCTTAGGAGGGCGTATGGGACTTATCACGGATAAGACGGCTATACAGTTTCGCATTCTTAATCGTAGTAAGGGCCCTGCCATGTGGAGCCCTAGAGCCCAAAGCGACCGTATGCGTTTTATGGAAGCCTGGAGAGAGGAACTCGACAGCGAGGAGAACTTAGACATCTGGCAAGATAGTGTTAAGCGTCTGATCCTTGACGAGGGACGTGTCGTGGGTGTTGAGACGGCCCTTAAGGTTTGTTTCTATGCCGAGGCTGTTGTCCTAACGACAGGTACATTCCTTGGCGGACTTATGCACTTTGGCGAGCATCAAGTCGAGGGGGGACGCATCAGCGAGCCAGCGAGTCATGGTATCACGGAGCAGTTACAAGCCTTAGGCTTGCGTACCGACAGAATGAAGACGGGGACACCTCCTCGTATTGACGGACGTAGTTTTGATCCCAAGGAAATGGGTGAGCAATGGGGCGATGAGGGACACCATAAGTTCAGTTATATGGATACCGCTCAAGGCAGTCCATTACGTCAGCGTCCTTGCTATACGCTCTATACTACTCCCGAGAGCCACGCTATCTTGCGAGAGGCTCTAGATCGTTCGCCCTTGTACAACGGACAGATACAGAGTATTGGTCCACGCTATTGTCCGAGCATCGAGACGAAGATAGTAACCTTTGCAGACAAGAATCAGCATCAACTATTCTTGGAGCCAGAGGGCGAGACGACTAATGAGTACTATATCAATGGCTTCTCTTCGTCTTTACCTTTGGAGGTACAACTAGCAGCCCTTAGAGCCATTCCCGAGTTGCGTAACGTTAAGATTTATCGTCCGGGTTATGCCATCGAGTACGATTTCTTCGATCCTACACAACTGCATCACACCCTAGAGAGTAAAGTTGTGGCTAGACTGTTCCTCGCAGGGCAGGTAAATGGGACAACAGGTTACGAGGAGGCGGCTGGTCAAGGTCTTATCGCTGGGATCAACGCTCATCAGACAGTCCACGGTCTAGCACCTTTTACTTTGAGCCGTAGTGAGGCATACATCGGGGTCCTAATTGATGATCTAGTGACCAAAGGTGTGGACGAACCGTATCGTATGTTTACATCTCGAGCCGAATATCGCATTCTCTTGCGTCAAGATGATGCTGATATGCGTCTTACGCCCAAGGCTGCCGAGTTGGGGTTGGCAACTAAGGAGCGTATCGCCCTCCTAGAGGAGAAGCGTATGTGGCGAGAGCGTATCATCGACTTTTGTCGTGAGTACTCGATCAAGCCTCAGACGATAAACCCTTGGTTGGAAGAATTGGGCGTAACCCCTCTGCGTCAAGGGTGTAAACTAATAGACCTTGTACTACGTCCTCAACTCAACCTTAAACTTTTGGCTACTCGCGTCAAAGCCTTATCTCGCTTGTTTGAGGACTTACCCAATCGTCAAGAAGAAATTATCGAGGCAGCCGAGATCCAAATCAAGTATAGTGGATATATACAGCGTGAGCGAGAGCAAGCCGAGAAGATCAGTCGCCTCGAATACGTACATATCCCCGAGCATCTAAACTTCGCTGATGTCGCCTCACTCTCTACCGAGGCAAGGCAAAAACTCGAGCGTATTCGTCCTAAGACAATCGGTCAGGCATCGCGAATACCGGGTATTTCTCCTCACGATGTGAACGTACTTCTCGTTCTGTGTGGACGATAGATCCTAAGGCTAGGTTAAGTATATATCTTGGCATAATATCCTTTATTTAGGCGTGTATCGACAAGATACTTAGTTGTAGAGTGACGAGGTACTTAGTTGTAGAGTGACGAGGTACTTAGTCGTAGAGTGACGAGGTATTTAGTCGTAGAGTGACGAGGTACTTAGTTGTTGAGTGACAAGATACTTAGTTGTAGAGTGACAAGATACTTAGTCGTAGAGTGACGAGGTACTTAGTCGTAGAGTGACGAGATACTTAGTTGTAGAGTGACGAGATACTTAGTTGTTGAGTGACGGGGTACTTAGTTGTAGAGTGACGAGGTACTTAGTCGTAGAGTGACGAGATACTTGCTTGTTAAGGGAAGCCTGACCTTCGGGGAAATCCATTCGCTATCACCTTGTGTTGGCTCTTGATAATTACTTCGTCTTAGTCGCGATGGCGAGGCATCGTAAGGCTTCGAAGTATAGCAACCCGCGTGATGAGCATAGACTAGAAACAAAAGACTTGATTTATGAATATAGCCTTTGTTATTGATAGCCCTCTCCCTGCCTCACTATACGGAGGAACGGAACGAGTAGTTTGGGGCTTAATGTATGTCCTCTCTAGACGAGGGCATCGCCTATGGTTACTCGCCCCAGCAGGTACTTCTTGTCCTTTTGCAGAGGTGATTATACGCAATCCTTATAAGCGTATAGAGGATCAGATCCCCGAGAGGGTAGACCTCATACACTTCCATACGCCATTGTCGGAGCCTTGCCAACGTCCGCACCTGGTGACGATACACGGCAATAGTCTATCGTCGGTCGTTAGTGCGAATAGTGTTTTCGTATCACGTAATCATGCCGAGAGATTTGGTGTAGATAGTTACGTGCTAAATGGATTGAACTGGGACGACTACCCTAAACCCGATCTAGAGCGAAAGCGTCAAAACTATCACTTCCTAGGTAAGGCGGCTTGGAAGGTTAAGAACCTCAAGGGTGCCATAGATACTGCTCTTGCTATCCCGAGGGCTCATCTTGATGTCTTGGGTGGATATAGACTTAACTTCAAGATGGGCTTTCGCTTGACACTAAGCCCTAGGGTACATTTCTATGGAATGGTTGATGACCGACAGAAGTCCGAGGTAATACAGCGTTCGAGAGGTCTTATCTTTCCTGTGCGTTGGCACGAACCTTTTGGGCTTGCTATCGTAGAGAGTCTATACTACGGATCACCTGTTTTTGCTACGCCTTACGGCTCATTGCCCGAGTTAGTAACGTCCGAGGTCGGTTACCTAGACCTTAGCCATAGATTTCTAGCCGAGCATATCCGTCATATAGACTATTCGCCCGATCACTGTCACGAGTATGCACGAGTATGCTTCTCGGCGGAGCGTATGGCAGACGACTATCTAGCGAAGTATGAGCAAGTCCTCGCAGGGCAAGAACTATGTCATCGCCTCCCTCAGCCTCTCGATGTACGAAGAGATCTGCCTTGGTCATAGTCACCCCAACTAATCTCTAGGGCAATCCCCAAGGATAGAGCCTAAGGGTATAAATAATCCCACCGATCTCGGGTAATAGCCCCAGTCGGTGGGATTGCCTTTGTCTACTTGATGCCCCCTTAACTAGTACGGCATAGCCTTTGATGATTTGTTACATTGCCTTGGGCTAATGCCGTAAGACGAATAAACAAACGAGGGTTCCCGACCAAGTCTAGGTAGAGGGATCTATCTTTCACGCCTTGACGCATAAAAATCACGCCGTGATCGCTATGCGTCAAGACACGACGTTTATAAATCACGCCTTGATTTATAGATACTCGAGGTAGAGAGGGGCAATGATTTGAGAGATTGGGTGATAAGACATCAAAAAGTTGTATCTTTGTCATCTGAACTTAAATGATAATAATTTCAATAACGTTAAATATAGATGGCAAAATTTGTAGGGAACCTTATCCCACACACTTACTTCGTTACCAAAGGTAGCGGTGAGTCTGATCTAGAGTTACACGCTGGTTCGTACCACATGGCTCTTTACGATGCTGGTATCTCAGACTTTAACATCATGGTTTACTCGTCTGTGATCCCTGCAACGGCACACCTCGTGTCTATGGACGAGATTGATCTTCCTCCGTTTGGGAGCGAACTCAAGACGATTATGTCTGTATCTCACGGTCAGCAAGACGAGTTTGTCTCTGCCGGTATCGTGTATGCTTGGATGTACGAGGACGAGAACTTTGATAAGAAAGTCGGCGGTCTAGTATGTGAGGTTAGCGGACGTTATCGCATCGAGGAACTCGAGAGCCGTCTTATCCGTGTAATCAATGACCTACACGCCAAGACTTACAGCCAGTACTATCTAGGCGAACTCAACTTTATCAGTGAGGGTATCACTATTGAGAAGCGTTATGGTACAGCTCTTGCTGCTCTTTGCTTTGTAGACTTCCAACAGCCAGAGAGCGATAAGCCCGCTGGAGGTCTTTAGTAACTAGTACAAACCCTCAAGCCCAATCACCCGATGGGGCTTGGGGGTTCTTTGTTTTGTATCAAAACTTAAATAGATAATACAACAATGAACATCGAACAATTTAACTTTGCCGGTAAGAAGGCTTTCGTACGTGTGGACTTTAATGTCCCTCTCGATGCAGACTTCAACATCACGGACGACACGCGTATTCGTGCTGCACTCCCAACGCTCAAGAAGATCCTTGCTGACGGTGGTGCTGTTATTATCGGTTCGCACCTTGGACGTCCAAAGAAAGTTGAGGATAAGTTCTCTCTCCGTCATATTCTAGCACACGTATCAAAGTGCCTAGGTGTAGAGGTGCAGTTTGCTAATGACTGTGTTGGACAAGAGGCTGTAGATAAGGCTGCTGCTCTCAAGGGCGGTGAGGCTCTACTACTCGAGAACCTCCGTTTCTATGCTGAGGAAGAGGGCAAGCCACGTGGACTTGCCGAGGACGCTAGCGATGAGGAGAAGGCAGAGGCTAAGAAGGCTATCAAGGCAAGCCAAAAGGAGTTTACCAAGAAACTAGCAAGCCTTGCTGACTGCTACGTAAACGATGCTTTTGGTACAGCACACCGTGCCCATGCCTCGACTGCACTTATTGCAGAGTACTTCGACAAGGATAGCAAGATGTTTGGTTACCTAATGGGTAAGGAAGTGAACGCAGTAGAGAAAGTCCTAGAAGATATTGCTCGTCCGTTTACCGCTATCATGGGTGGCTCTAAGGTGTCAAGCAAGATTGACATTATCGAGAACCTCCTCGGCAAGGTAGACAACCTAATCCTTACGGGTGCTATGACTTATACATTCTTTAAGGCTGAGGGTGGTAATATCGGTAACTCTCTTTGCGAAGAGGATAAACTAGACCTTGCTCGTGAGATTGTCGCTAAGGCAAAGGCTAACGGTGTGAACCTCGTCCTAAGTACGGATAGTAAGATTGCAGATGCTTTCAGCAACGATGCTAATACTCAGTTTGCAAGCAACGACAACATTCCTGCTGGTTGGATCGGTATGGATATTGGTCCTGATAGCATTAAGGCTTATGCAGATGTAATCAAATCTAGTAAGACGATCCTATGGAATGGTCCTACGGGAGTATTCGAGATGGACAACTTCGCCGACGGCTCACGTGCTGTTGCAGCGGCAATAGCAGAGGCTACTGCTAATGGTGCTTTCTCTCTAGTTGGTGGTGGTGATAGTGTGGCTTGTGTAAACAAGTTTGGCTATGCCGATAAGGTGTCTTATGTATCAACTGGTGGAGGTGCACTTCTCGAGGCTATCGAGGGTAAGAAACTTCCTGGTATCGCTGCTATTGAGGCTTAAGAAGTCTTAGAAGTAGATCAAAGTCTAACGGCTCTGTAAGGACTAGTCCTTACAGAGCCGTTACTTTATGCCCTAATACTGATATACCATCTATCGCGTATCTATGCTTAGGGTAGCCATAGCGATATTTACGTACGAGGGCTTGAGATTAGCGGGCGAAGAGTGTGAAACTTAGTTCGATCTCGTCATTGATAAACTTGTCGCCAAGACCCGTGAAGAAACTCTTTGAGCCGTACTTAACGTTCCAATCGGCACGATTGATCGTAAAGATAGCACTCGTAATCTTGGTACCACCATCAACACTCTCGATCTTAGTGATGGGGATAGTGATATTTTTCGTCACGTCCTTGAGCGTAAGGTTACCTTGTAGTTCCTTAATGTTGGCAAGGTCTAGCCCCTCAGTAGGAACGCCCGTCAACTCGAAACGTGCTGTTGGGTAGGTCTGTACCTCAAAGAAGTCTTCGCTCTCAAGGTGCCCCTTGAGTTGTGCTGCCGTTTCGCCTTGTAGGTCTTCCACGATGATGCCGTTCATAGCGATCGTTACGTTGCCACCAAAGAGTTTACCGTCTACGATAGACACCTCACCACTTGTAACGGGGAGTTTACCAAAGTGTTCTCCGCCGGGTTTGAAACCTTTCCACGTTAGGAACGATGCCGTACTGTCTACCGCAAGGGTAGCATTATCAAGGAGTGCCGATGCACTTACAGAGTCACTTGCAGCAACGCTCTTGCCCGATTGACTGTTGCCCGAGCAAGCGATTGTAGCCATAGATAGTGCTGTGGCACCAAGTAGGCTAAGGATAATTCGTTTTGTCATTTGTTTAGTATATGTTTAGTAAATAATACTCACTAATAGGGGACAAAGGTACTCCAAATAATTGCATAGAGTGAAACGACTTAATACCTAGTCTATTAAGCAATAGATACGATTGTATCAAATGCCCACTTGCCTAGGTGTCTATGGGGCTTAATGGTAAGCATAGATATGGGCTTAATCTCGGGTTACGACTCTAGAGGGCTTCGGTTTAAGGCTAAGCCTCTGGATCTCGGCATAAGGCTTCTACCCTAAGGTGTATCGTGGGACTTTAACCGAAGTACATTGCTTGCCTAAGACTCTTGCATTTATTGCCTTGCGTCTGCTAGTTAGGCCTCGTTACGAACCTAAGCGAAGTTATCTGTCGCGTCTTGATCCTTATGCGTCAAGCCTTGACGGATAAAAATCAAGCCTTGACGCTTATCCGCCAAGTCGTGATTTTTAGATCGGGTTATTGACTTCGTTGCTTTTGATACTCTTCGCTCTTGGGCTAGCCTTATACTCTGCGGTGTTGTGATCCGTATAGGCTTATGCCTCCTTACTTAATAGAGCCTAGGGGAAGCGGTACGAAAGGGGGCTAGCCCTCGTGCTTATAGGGATAGAGCCGTATAGTCGCTTGGCGTTGTTGGGGGGATCATCTTATTGGTGTAGGGATTGCCTATGTATGCCTCCCTTTTTTTGTAATGTAGGACGCGATAACTATCATTCTCAAGGGCAAATTCGTACCTTTGTCTTATCGTTTTGACAGATAGGATATTTATAGATACAACAAGTATGAATACACAGAAATATCAAGCCGTAGTCTTGGGGGCTGGGGAGAGCGGTGTCGGTGCGGCTCTTCTCTACCAGCACGTGGGGCAAAGTGTCTTCGTCTCGGACTATGGTACCATAGCAGATAAATATAAAGCCGAATTACTTGCTGCGGGTATTCCCTTTGAGGAGGGTAAGCACAGTGAGGACATTATCCTCTCTGCGACAGAAGTCGTGAAGTCCCCCGGCATTCCCCATAAGGCTCCTATCGTTAAGGCTCTTATGGCTCAAGGCACACCCATCATTAGCGAGATAGAACTCGCAGGGCGATATACCTCTAGTCGTATGATAGGCATCACGGGGAGCAATGGTAAGACAACGACCACAATGTGGCTCTATCATATCTTGCAGACGGCAGGCTATCGTGTGGGCTTGGCTGGGAATGTAGGTTTTAGCCTTGCAAGGCAGGTAATGGCAGAGGAGCAACCCGACTATTATGTCTTGGAACTAAGTAGTTTCCAACTAGACGATATGTACCAGTTCCATGTCGATATAGCACTCGTGATGAACATTACACCCGATCACCTCGATCGATACAACTATAACCTAGAGGAGTACGCCCTAGCGAAGATGCGTATCCTACAAAATCAGACAGCCGAGGACGCTTTTATTTACTGGGGTGAGGACGAGTTTATCTCGAAGTATGTGCTATCACATCAGCCAATGCCTATGCGTCTACTGCCTTTCCACACCTATCCGCAAGTAGGAGCGGCAGCAGACCGTAGTGACGAGGGGATTATGCGTCTAAGGATTGGTGAGCGGCACTTCGACTTCCCAACGAGCGAACTCGCACTACAGGGACCACACAACCTCCAGAATGCTATGGCTGCATCACTAGCAGCCTTGTCGGTGGGCGTGTCTGATGAGGCTCTGTCGAGAGCCTTAAGGGACTTCGTCAATGTCCCCCATAGGCTCGAGAAGATTGCCGTAATTGATGGTGTACGCTACATCAACGACTCCAAGGCAACCAACATAAACTCTACTTACTACGCTCTCAGGACTATGACTACTCCCTTTGTACTTATCATCGGGGGGACAGACAAAGGCAATAAGTATGAGGATATAGCCGATCTTGTCGTAGCAGGAGCAAGAGCCTTAGTCTTCTTGACCAAAGATGCGAGCAAACTGCACGCTACCTTTGACGGCAGAGTAGAGCAAATTGCTGAGGCCCTCAGTATGCGAGAGGCAATAGATCTATGTCATACCTTTGCCGAGCCCGGAGATACCGTATTGCTCTCACCGGCTTGTGCTAGTTTTGACCTATTCAACAATTATGAGCATCGAGGGGATTGCTTCCGTGAGGAGGTACTCGCCCTAAAGCAAAGACTAGAACCGTAGTCAATAATGTCGGGAACAAACAAATCTTTATCGAGGCTCACGACCGAGTACTTGGGCTTCATTCAATACACCAATGTTAAGGTCTTCGTACTCTTTGTACTCTTTACCCTAATGTCTGTCTATGCCGTGATGACAGCCTCGGGTAGTGAGATGTACGAGTATATCTTTAAGGGTCGTGGACTCTCACCTATTGCTAAGCATCTAGGGATACTCCTCGTCTGCTATGCGACTATCTTTGCGATGTCTTTGATACCGCTCAAGGTGTCGCGTTACGTCCGCTCTATTGCTGCTCCCTTGTATATATTGGGCTGTGTAGGCTTACTCTTTTTGCTCTTTTTCAATGGGGTAACGATCAATGGTAGTACGCGCTGGGTATATGTCTTCGGACTAATATCTGTGCAACCATCGGAGTTCTGCAAACTTGGTTTTATCCTTTGCCTCTCTCTTATGTCCTGCTTATTCTTTGAGCAGTCGAGGCAAGACAGATCTACGTATTGGAGGTACTATGGTTGGCCCTTGGTCATTCTGATGGGTGCTGTCGCCTACATCGGCTACTCCAATATGTCTACAGCACTAATTTTTGCTGTATGTACGCTTATCTTGCTCTTTGTGTACAAGATGCCTTTCCGTTGGCTGATCTCCACTCTTGGTGTTATCGTTACTTTTATTGGGCTTGTCTTTGCAGTTGCCTTTATGCTTCCCGAGGATATGTCGGTAGGGCGTTTGGGGAC
>JBHAFI010000124.1:0-30414 GCA_041856045.1 Porphyromonas sp.
TACAACGTAGATACTTCTGTTAACAACTCCGGTAAAGTTGTAAGTAGCTTTCAAACTCGTAACTTTGTGATGAGTTACAACATTTACTAACGACTTCAATAAGCGCAATATGTTGTAAGTAGCTTTCAAACTCGTAACTTTGTGATGAGTTACAACCTCAAAACAAAAGAACTATCTGTATAACAGATAGTTCTTTTGTTTTTTTGAAGATGTAAAAAGTAGGGCTAGTAATACTAGTTTATATGTCGGGAGGGTAAGTTTTTTAATCCTAGAATAGCTCCAACTGTACGTATATTGGTGGTGGCTCCTCTTCTTGTTTAGAATAAAAAAACTCAATATCTCCAAACTGCTTATCTGTGATGTGCATAATTGCGACTTTACCATATTTAGGTAGATTATCTCGGACTCGCTTAATATGTACATTCGCATTTTCTCTGCTAGCACAATATCTGATGTAGATGGAAAATTGAAAGAGAACAAAACCATCTTCTTCTAGATGCTTGCGAAATAGCCTTGCTTCCTTTTGCATGGCTTTGGTTTCAGTAGGAAGATCGTAGAAAACAAGAACCCACATAGATCTATAAGCATTTATTCGATTGAAACTGGTCATAATGAGGGATACGATATTTGTCGTTTTTCCCCAACGTAACATTGATATAGAGATGAAACTGTCATCTTTACTGCAACTAATAAAGGGTGCCATTTCTTCTCAAGGTATACGTCAGTTGAGGCTATCTTTAATAGATGTGTCTTTGCTCCTATCGAAAGTTCGTAGTTTGATGGAAAGAATGTTAGCCATTGAATAACCGCTCTATCTACAATAGGCCGATAAGGCTCCATTAGGTCATCTGCTAAGCAATAGGGGTTATAACGATTGCGATGAAAGATTCCGAGTACGGGGATCAGTCCTGTGTCAACAATTGCTTTGGCTACAATGCTTCGGAGTACGGCATATCCAAAGTTTAGTAGAGTGTTGGCTCCATCTCCCTCTCGTTCTCTATAAAAATCTGATCCAAAGAGTTGTCGCCAATAGAACTGTGCCGCGATGCCTTCCATATTAGTAGTATCACCAGAACGTACTTCTTTGAGATATTTGTCAAGAGATTCGTATTCAAGACCCAACCCTTTTAATACTTGTCGTTGATTCCCAATCTTGCTCTCAATAGTCTGTTTCCATAATTGTTTCTTTAGAGGTTCACTTACTGCCATCTGCACCCGAATACGCTTGGAGTGAGAGGTGTGACCGTAGAGCGGTAGCATCATGCCTTGAGGGAGATGTTGTTCGTTGCAACTAACAATGACAACTCCACTATCCATCAGTTTTTGGATCAATTTGTGAGTAAGAGTAATCTGACCGTGATCAAGCATTAAGATACCTAGATCCTCTATTGGGATACTCCCACGCTCTTCTTCTGTATCGGGGCAAATGATTTTCATTTGCCCCAAACGAAGACTTAAATAACTCGGATTACCAACGTAAATAGAGCGGTAAAGCATATTGAAATTTGCTCTTTAAAATCTCCAATCTGAACAATGTTACCCAAATGGTCTAGGCGCACTTTTATAGACCCTAAGAGGCTACTAGTAGTTTGAAGACGTTTGAATGTAGTATTCTTTATATCTCTAGTTACAGATGTTTCTAAATGGTGTCGAAATACATAGTAGCAAGATGAAATACTTTGTACTCGATAAAGATTAGGACTAATTAAAGGTTTATTATTGGGGTCCAAGAGATCTATCTCAAGGGGATCGAAGCCTGTTTGAGGATTGGGGAATACAAACATTTCGTTTTGTTTTAGTGTAAATAAGAATTTCCACCCAAGGTCTTTATTATACTCTTTGTCTATAATGGATAATCCTGCATTGGCTCGAGCAACTGCTTCCATGAAACTGACAACTCGTTCTTGTAACTTCCCATTATTATCAGAGTATATTGCAATATGATGATTGCTTCCGTTAAGGACATAATCAGTCGGGATACTATTACCCCTAGGATCAAGACATAATTTTCCGTCCTTATCCTTTTTGTTATGGAGAGCCTCGAGGCTTGTAGGCCTTGCTTTGATCGTAACTCTCTTGAGGCATATTCCTTGACTACGATTTAGCCAAATAGGATTTTCTTCTAAGTTGGAGAATGCCTTCTTGGGATCATCGTTATACTCTTTGAGGCGAGTGCGAAGGGTCTGTTTTACTCCTTCATCAAGGACATCTTCGATCTTGAGATCTGGGCTAATATCTTTGCGAATAGTGTAGATCTCGTCAAAGCACAAGACTTCGCTTAATACCTCTCCCTTATACATAATAGGGTTCTTCTTGAGGGTTTTGCTGTCTAAGGCAACCTCTATTGACGGATACAGAGCAATATGTTCTTCAACTACTTTACGTATTGCAGGTTGTGCAATAAGAGCAACTTGATCAAGTGTGAATTTTTTATTGAGAGGTCGAGGTTTCTCATTGAGCCATCTACGTTTTCCATAGATAGTTTCTTTGTGTAGTTCTCCTCTAGGGGTAAGAGTTATTTGTATCTTGTTTGTTCCTCGCAGTTTATTGCGACTACGTGTAGTGGCTTTATTTTTGCTTTTGTGTGAGGTAAGGATACGTTCGAGGTATAACCTTGCTTCCCTTCTGAAGTTAGGCATCGGCTCTCTGAATACTTTTCTGCTTTGTCCATCGTTCTCCAATTTTGAGATAGTCTCTCGTTTTTGGATCCCGAGAATACTAGCCTGTATTTCTGGATTTTCATCATCATAACGAGCGTTTAGATGGTTGAGGTACTGGATATAACTAGCCTTTGTAAAGGCAATAGTCAAAGCGTCCATAGCGTGGTGTCTATGGTCATCTCGTTTGCTCCAGTCTTTAATGACTTCTATCTTAGCCCCGCTACGTCGCTCGATATGCTCTGTGTGTCCTAGACTTCTGTACTTCTCAAGATTTATCTCTTTCATTACGTTAATAAGCCCCCAATCTTCTCTTAGGCGACTTGTGATCTTCCCACTTGTCGCAAGTACACGGCGAGTGATTGTAAGGAGGATTTCTTGGGCTTTCCTGCTGATGTACTGCGTGGTACGTAAATCTCTCTCAATAAATCCGTCACCAATATCTCGAGCACTCTTAAGTAACTTGTCAGCCTTGAGAGCCGAGATCACGTTGCGAGCCTTGAGGTCTGCAATTCGTGCTTGGTATTGTTCCAAAGAGTTTGAGAAGTCTTCACTGATGTAGTCAAATGCAGTGCGATTGCCCTTTTTAAGATTGTCACTACGATAAGTAAGGGTTTTATTGCTAAAACTATCATCAAATAGACGTGCTTGAGGTATAATATGCTCAATGTCTATCTCTTTGCTGAAGAGTTGCTCTTTGGATATATATTTGTTGTGATATAAATCTCTATACCCATTACCTTGCAGTTCGAGATAGAGTCGATAGCGTATAATGTCATTACGTGATGGGTTAGCAATGCCAAATTCATTTTGAAGAGCCTCTATAATCTTCTTGTTTTCTTTTTCTCCATCGTTACTCCTCTTAGTAAGTTCTGCACGCTCTTTCGCATTGTTTTTGAGTTCTCGGGCAAGCTCGATACGTATCTCATCAAAACGAAATACCTCAATGATATTACCCTCTTGATCTTTGAGGCTATACTTGTCAATCAGAGTGTTTACGAGATTAATGAGTTGATTGAGGATTTTCTCTACAACAGGCTGTCGTAAACTACCCTTGGGGAGAATGCTTAATTTATCTAGGAGCGGACGTGTGGCTATCTCTTCTTTCGTCAGAGATTGCTTAGAATGCTTGTACCCCGCACGAGAGCATGCCTCACTGTATGTGTACTCAGCCATGTAGGGTAATATCTTTCGTATTGCTTTGGCGGATAGATTGCCATAATCTTGCAATAATGGTATTCTGTCGAGTTTATCGCAATGACTAGGAGCGAAGCCGTACTTATTGATTAGTAGACGATGTAGTCCATCGTTTCCTGTTGGCGAATTATCTTCTTCATAAGAATAGAGCAAATGCCATAGTGCATACGAACTTTGCTGATAGAATGACTTCCCTTGTGCTAAGGCATCAAATTGGAGTAGCCCAGTATCTATACCAAGCATCTCGAAATGTTGATGTACCAACTCTATGATCTCAGTTGCAGGCTTCTCAACATCGCTCATGCTCCAATTCTCCTTTTTGAGGTTTAGACTTTTTTCTAGATCACAGCCTTCCTCCTCACATATTTGTAGGTAAGCCTTATATAGTGCAGCATTGGTTGCGTTTCCCTCGAGTTCTTTATAATTCATCTCCCACTCTTTGCTTGAGTACTGGAGTATTTTGAGGGCTTTCTCTGCACTGAGACGTCCTTTGACATTTAACTCAAGGAATAGTCTTTGTTTCTCCTCAAGAGATAGTGCGTAGACATTACTCTCCTCGTTAAGTTTACGCTTAAGGCTTCCTTTGGGACGTCGTAGTATGTTACCAAGGACTTGCCATATCTTAAACTCTTGGAAGAGTGGTGATGAGCGAGGTACTACCCTTAGCCCTACAATCTTGTTTTGTTTCTTCTCGATACACTTACGATCTGTGCTATCATTACGCTTAACTTCTATTTCTTTTTGCTCAAACTCACAGATATTTATGAGTCCTTTTTGAGAACGAAGTTTACGTTGATAGAAGATAATGATGTCACGTAACTCTGTTTTGAGAGTATCGCTTAGTTCGGGGTGGAATTGCTTTTGTGTTTCCCAAATTTGCTCGAACTCATTAAGGTAATCAAGTCGATAGAACACTTGGTTGCGGAGTGAGGTATGTCTATTCTTGACGATTTGAGCATATTGATATTGTCCTACCGTTTGATTGGCAAAGGCCAGTGTCTTACTTCTATCCGAGATGGCTCCTAGATACCCACTCGATTGAGATATAAGTTTATTTAACTCACATACGACAGTCCACACTTCTGCGAGAGGCATCTGTTGTTGAGTCGTCTCTGCACGCCAGCGAAGGATCCGATGTAGTTTCTCTTGTTTCTTTCCTTCGTTTTTAGCCGTTTCTATTTTGCTGTGCTTATAGAGTATCTGTGCTGTATCTTTGTGACCTTTACCTTGTATGCTTTCGTATAGTTCTTGACTTAGTACCTCGAGGTAGTACGTCTGTTGCTTTTGCCATATACGCTCCAACTCTTTACAGAGGTCTGAGCGATAGAAGTCTGGCATACCCTTTAGTGTTCCTTCCTTGAGGTGTTGGTATAGCCATTGTCCCGGGGTAAGATTGTCGTTGTACAACTCACGAGCCACCTTCATACCATTGATGGTCTTGTCGCCATCGCTGTTTACATCCTTACGGCTACTACGGTAACCTCGCTTTCGATTTATAGAGAGTAGGACTCGTGCTAGTTGCTCCAACTCAATACGTTCGCTCGCTGCTTGTGCACGTAGGCGTAGCGTTTCGTGAGTAGTGCCTGGTCCTTGCTCATAGAGGGCTGTGTCTTTGCTGATGATATTGTGCTCAAGGAGTTTCTCGATAAGGTGACTACGTCGTAGTTTATACCTCTGTAGGTTACGACGCATACTTCGCTTAAGTCGTCTTGCTGCGTTTGTGGTGATCGGTTTCCCCTTGATAAAATCGTTTTGCTCATCTACTGTAAGAGGATTGACACGAACTCCTAGGTCTATAATCCTAGACTGCTCTTGATCATTCTCTGCTTCGTGTACGTATGCCCACCCGATGCTAGTGGTGCCGATGTCAAGTCCAAGTATCTTCTTCATATTCTTATTGGTGTTATTTGTTTATCTGTCTCTTATTGGGCTAAAGAGGGGGGTATAATACTTAAGGATCTTCTCTTTTGTGTTTATTTCGCTCTGGATATGTTTGTCTTAATTATTTTCTTGTGAGATTATTGTGTGTGTTCTAGGTATCCCTATTCTTGTTTATGTGCTTAATATATAGGTGTATAGGCTTCTATTTGCCGTGCTAAAGTTCCTTAGATGATACTACATATATGAGTATTTATGGTAATTCATTGTAAAGATAGTGATTGTTATTTGAATAATTATATTACCTTTGTCATTGAAAGCTACTTACAATAAGGATTTTTCCGTTGTGAGAACATCTAGGTCCCTCGCCTATTTAATTCGGGGGAAAACACGAGAGCCTTACCAATCTTGGTAAGGCTCTCTCCTTTTATCTACTCTTCATCACTTGAGTCGTGCCGTCATAAAATAACCCCAAGAGCAGAATGTATGCCTTGGGGCGGGATTTATGTATTGTTTCGATCTCTATATCCCTTTTACTTTGGTAAGTAGAAGCGAATAAGTTCGTCTAGGGCTTTATGGCAAGCAGGGCAGAAGGTTGGGTAACTATTCGTTCGCATACGGCAGTCATCGCTAGGGCGATATAAACCTTTGGAGGTATAAGCGGCTCCCTCAAATGCCCCAAGAGGATACTTGTCTTTCTGCTTTATAGGTGTTGGTATTGGGGTACCACGCTTAAGGAGTGTACTCCATTTCTTGCCCTTAAAGTCTTTAAGGCTCGTGATATTTTGTTCCCAAGGCTCTTGATCAAGAGCATAAGAGTCACTCATAGCATCGTTTTCGTAGAAGTACTCGTCTGCTAGCCCTCCAAAACTATGCCCAAACTCGTGTACCACAACCGGGAGGAAATACTTCGGGTCAATACTGCTCAAGGTATAACTGTTGTATATCCCTCCACCTCCATAGGTCTCAGTATTGGCGAGTATGATGATATGCTCATAAGGGATATTGATTAAGGCATCGTGAATGGCTTTGACTCGGCGTGTCGTCAGATAACGATTACTGTAGAAGGTATCGAAATGTGCCGAGAATGCCGTTCGCTTCCAATCGTTGTTCCGAGGGACACTTACACCCGTATCTTCCGAAAAACTTTTAACAGCAATGATGTTGATGTAATCTTTGTATTGCTTGAAAGGTGCGTAAGATAGCAACTCGTCACTGGCTCTGCGTGCATCTCGTAGAAACTTAGGCATATCATGCTGTGTATAGCCCTCGGCAAGGATCACAATATCGATCGCCTCGTGACTATGTCGTCCCTTGTGGAGGTAGTCGTGTTCTAGGGCTGGGGTGTTGTGATGTCGGCGAATGAGTATATCTCTAGGGTTGAAGTAAAACTCTTGCTGGGCTAGGTGCTTACGTTCCATATCGTCTAGTTCGATATGGATTAGTGCTGTTTGTTTGGGGTAGGGGAGTAGGAATGTGTTCTCGTAACTGCGAGAGATCTTGGTGGCTTCGTCAGTTGAGAGCCATTCTTGGTACAGAGAGGAGAACGAATGACGATATATAATACGTCCGCTGATAGAGTCACGCATTGTGATACGACCATTACCCTCTAGTATTAGGCTATCGAGATTATGTTTGCGTCCATACCAGCGAGGGATATTGTGCAGTTCCTCGGTATGGATCTGTGTACTGTGTCTATTCCCCGAGAATGCGTAATCAATACGTAAGGTACTATCCGTAAAGTATTGCTCATAGGTCTGTGCACTCAGCCCTATTGTGCTAAGAGTACTAAGGGCTAGGCTAAGAAATAGTTTGTAGTATGCCATGGCGTTCTGTTGATAAGTATAGTTGTATTCTGTTTTATGCTTTGTGAGAGCCTTGTATGCTGTATAATGCTTCGAGGCTTAGGCTAGATAATATCCCACGCAAGTTAGTAGAGTCTGGTAAGCGTAACTATCCATAGCAAAGTTACTCCTTTATTGTGACTTAGGTTTATCTCCCCCCCCTAGATCTTCATTAACGTTTGCTTTGTCCTCTAGCAGCGTAAAGCCTATCACACAAATGGTATTACTCGTCTTAGGGTATCGTTCTTGACGATAGAATGTAAACTCCCCCTTGGGTATTGCAATACCCAAGGGGGAGTTTTATGTATATCAAACCTCTTAGTCTGTCATAAGTTTATCTATAAAAGCACTCAACTCGGCATCAAGGTTCTCTAGGAGCGGAGTCGTAACCTTGACCAACTCATCATCAATGAATAATAACTCCTCGATAGTCTCGAAACTCTCGGTCACCAACTCAATAGAGAAGGGACGCTCAAACACATCTTGCTCCCAATACCCCTCATGCTGAAGTTTGTTGATAACATCTTTGATACTCCTACTGATTTGCTCAAAGTGCTTAGGCTCTTTACCTACCCATGAGAAGATGATAGTAGAGGTGATCAACTCGTCATCATCGCCATAGAGCGAGATTTCCCCGGTTTCTTGGTTTATACGGATAAATAAGTCCGTTATTCCCGATCTAAGTTTGTGGGGAGCCGTTTCCTCGGTAAGGCTTCGGAATAGACGCTCAAGGATTAGAGGCTCTTTGTTTGAACTACTCATTGACTTTATGGTATCTAGGTTTGTAGAGGCTATGATATTACTTGGCTTCTTTGAGTTGCTTGAGGCTTTGCTCGATCGTAGCAATACGGCTCTCTGCATCGGCTTTCTTCTTACGCTCAAGAGCAATAACTTGCTCAGGGGCTCTCGATACGAAACTCTCGTTACTTAGTTTCTTCTCCACGCCAAGCAAGAACTTCTGTTGGTACTCTAGATCTGCCTCTAGTTTCTTGATCTCCTCCTCAGCATTGATAAGACCTGCCATAGGTACTGCAAACTCATCGGTACCTATCACGAAACTAATGGCTCCGCTACTCTTCTCCTCACAGCGTGAGATCGTAGCAAGGTTTGCGAGTTTAATGATGACAGCATCGAGCGTGCGAGGGTAAGAGGGGGCTACCTCTAGCGTGAGAGCCTCACGAGGAGATAGGTTTTTGCTGGTACGGATATTACGCACAGATGATATTACCTCTTGTGCTTGCTCAAACAGACGCAAAAAGTCTGTGTCAATAGCCACTGTTGGGGGCAATAGACTAATCATTAGGCTCTCTCCCTCTTTTCGCTCCTTGAGGGCTTGCCATAATTCCTCGGTAATAAAGGGCATAAAGGGGTGTAGGTGGGCAAGTAGTGCCTCAAAGAAGCGTAATGTTTCTCCTAGAGTAACGCTGTCTATCGGTTCACCATAGGCAGGCTTTACGATCTCAAGATAACAACTAGAGAAATCATCTCTAATAAGTTTATAGACAGCAGTGAGAGCCTCGCTGATGCGATACTTACTCATCAGGTCATCAATCTCTAGGACTACTTGGCTAAGGCGTTGGTCAAACCACTTGATTGCCAAACTAGCGGCTTCGGGCTGTGCTATGTCTGCTACTTGCCAACCCTTAACAAGGCGGAAGGCATTCCATACCTTATTGCAGAAATTACGTCCCTGCTCGCATAGTGCCTCATCAAAAAGAATATCATTACCCGCCGAAGCCGAGATCATCATACCCATACGTACTCCGTCAGCCCCAAACTTGTCAATTAGGTCTAGAGGGTCGGGAGAGTTACCAAGGCTTTTGCTCATCTTGCGGCCAAGTTTATCACGCACGATACCCGTCAGATATACATTCTCAAAAGGCTTCTTCCCCTTAAATTCGTAACCTGCAATGATCATACGAGCAACCCAGAAGAAGAGAATATCGGGTCCTGTCACAAGATCACTAGTAGGGTAGTAGTAGTCTAGATCGGTATTGCTCTCACCGATCATTGGGGCAAATACCGTAACGGGCCATAGCCAACTAGAGAACCACGTATCTAGACAGTCTTCATCTTGTCTCAAGTCTGTAAGGCTAAGACTAGGATCTTGTTGCTGGGCGATGCTGAGGGCTTCCTCCGCAGTAGATGCTACTACATATCCACCCGAGGGGAGATAATATGCCGGTATACGATGTCCCCACCAAAGTTGACGACTTACACACCAGTCCTTGACATTCTCCATCCAGTGACGGTAAGTATTCTTAAACTTGGCTGGGTGCAACTTAATATCGTCGTTCATTACCGCATCAAGGGCAGGCTTGGCTAGTTCTTTCATTTTGAGGAACCACTGCATCGAGAGTTTGGGCTCTATGACCGAGTTCGTTCGCTCGCTATGCCCTACTTTGTTGGTGTAGTCCTCCACCTTCTCGAGTAGGTTTGCCTCTTGTAGGTCTAGTTCGATTTGACGACGTACATCAAAGCGATCCATACCAGCGTAGGGACCTCCATGCTCATTGAGTGTAGCATCGTCGTTGAATATATCTATCGTCTCGAGTTGATGCTTCTCACCGAGCATATAGTCATTAACGTCGTGTGCAGGTGTTACTTTGAGGCAACCCGTACCAAACTCAAGGTCTACATACTCGTCCTCGATTACAGGGACACTGCGACCTACCAAGGGTACGATAAGACGCTTGCCAACGAGGTGACGATAACGCTGGTCATTAGGGTTAATACATACGGCTGTATCTCCCATGATGGTCTCGGGACGTGTAGTCGCTACGACAACGTACTCATTACTTCCCTCTACATAGTAGCGTAGGTGGTATAGTTTACCCTGTTGCTCCTTGTATATAACCTCCTCATCACTCAAGGCTGTCTTTGCTGCTGGGTCCCAGTTTACTACACGTACCCCACGATATATCAAGCCCTTGTTGAATAGGTCTACAAACACATCAATAACGCTTTGACTACGCTCTGGGTCCATCGTGAAGGCTGTACGCTCCCAGTCACAAGAGGCTCCTAGTCGCTTGAGTTGCTCAAGGATAATGCCTCCGTACTCGTTGGTCCAGTCCCAAGCGTGCTTGAGAAACTCTTCTCTACTAAGGTCACTCTTTTTGATGCCTTGCTGAGCCAAGCGTGCTACTACTTTGGCTTCTGTTGCGATAGAAGCGTGGTCTGTACCGGGTACCCAACAAGCATTAAAGCCTTTCATACGAGCCCTACGTACAAGAATATCTTGTATCGTATTATTGAGCATATGGCCCATGTGTAAGACTCCGGTAACGTTGGGGGGAGGTATAACGACTGTATAGGCCTTACGTGCATCGGGGGTAGAGTGGAAGAAGTTTTGCTCTGTCCAGTATTTATACCATTTCTCCTCCACCAAGGAGGGATTATATTTTGCTTCTAACTCCATTTGACAAGTAGTTTAATTTTAGATTTCTACAAAGATACTACATATTGGCTGATATACCCCAAAAGTTGATGGTAAACACAGCAAAACTTCGTATTTACCACACACTCTCTCTGTACACTCTAGAGCAATATCTCGAGAAATAGTTCGTACTCCTAGGTGGCGATAAATTCTAGGTTTAGAAGGGGTATGGGGATAGGTACTTGGCTCATCTCTGCGATAGACCAAGGATAGGGTGATCGTCTAGGATATTGTATGCCTCATCGGATAGATGCTTAGCCTTGATTTGAAGAGATACTTAGACGTCGATTGAAGACTAAGTATCTTGTCACTTGATGTCTAAGTATCTCTTCGATGGACGTCTAAGTATCTTGTTATAACGCCGATCAGCACTGCTTCTCCGATGCCCTCGATTTTGATCTCGAGGACTTGGCTCTTGATGGTGATATTAAGTTTGAGGATAGAGTGGTTTACCTCGATAGGTTTGTGTCCCTCAAGAGGGTTACTACCTCACGAACGATCGTTTCGCTTGCAGAGTATCGTATATATTCGTTATCGTTACCCCCACCCATAGATACAGCCGTGTTGTGGTATAGCATCTTGCTATTGACGCTGTGCTTTGCTGATAGATGAAATTCCGAAGCACCTGTCTGTTGCCACAAGGTTAGGATATTCTGAGGGCTGATACCAGAGCCGGGCATAATAATAATACGCTTGCCATAGCGAGAGATAAATGCTGCTAATTCGCTCGCTCCCTCTATGGCGGTAGGCCTACCACCGCTAGAGAGAACACGCTCGACACCTAGTTGGCAGAGAGTCTCGAGGGTAGCGACTTGATCACGGCATACATCAAAAGCCCGATGGAAAGTAATAGATATTCCCTCGGGTATCACGCTCTTTACAGATCTGATAAAAGGAGTATCGAGCATACCCTCGGCAGTTAAGGCTCCGAGGACTATACCTTGTACCCCGAGTTGGCTTATGGCTGATATATCCTCAAGCATCAAGTCTTTCTCCTCGGGGCTATATAAGAAGTCCCCCATACGAGGGCGTATCATCACGTGGATAGACAGATCGGGGCAAAGTCTACGGGCTGTACGTATGAAACCAATAGAGGGCGTAAGGCCTCCCTCACTGAGAGCAGAGCATAACTCTACTCGATTGGCACCTCCTCGATAGGCAGCCAGTAAAGCGTCAAGCGAATCGACACATATCTCAATGATCGGTGTACTCATAATGTTGGAGTGGTTGGGACTTTTACTTTGTGAATAATTAACTCTCGGATAGTCTGTGTATCTTTGTAATAAGTAAGAACAAAGATATAACAACTATGGCTAAGAAGGTATTGACCTATAATGAGGCAGCACAACGCTTAGAAGAAATTGTACGTATTATCGAGCATGATAGCCCCGATGTAGATGAATTGACGACACTCGTAGAGGAAGCCGTTGATTTGACGAAGTTCTGCCGAGAGAAACTTACCAAGGCAGATAAGCAGTTGTCCGAGATTATGGCTCGCCTTGATGAGAGTCCCAAAGGATAAGTCCACCACCATGAAACAAGGACGAAGATTTGCCATCATCGTAGCAGGAGGTAAAGGCTTACGTATGGGTGGGGATATGCCCAAGCAGTTTGTCCCTATTCGCTCAAAGCCTGTATTACTCCGTACGCTAGAGGCTTTTGCCCCTCATTGTGAGCGTATTGTACTAGTACTGCCAAGTGAGCATATCCAGTATTGGCAATCTATCTGTGAGGCATACGATACTCTCCCAAGCCATGAGATTGCCCTTGGTGGGCTTACGCGTTTTCACTCTGTACGCTCTGGCTTGGAACACTTGGCTCAGTATGGTATGCAGAGTGATGATTTAGTGGCTATACACGATGGTGTGCGACCTTTTGTAGCAGAGTCTGTCATCAGAGAGTGCTTTACACAGGCATCTCTTCATAGTGCTGCACTACCATATCGCCCTGTCGTCGATAGCCTAAGGCAGTACGTCGATGGGGAGGGAGCGAGTCGGGCAGTGTCGAGGGAAGAGCATATTGCCGTACAGACCCCTCAGACCTTCTCTCTAGAGCTGTTATATAAGGCGTATCAAGTGGAGTATGTCGGTAGTTTTACAGACGATGCTTCGGTATGGGAGCATTCGCTTTTACCTTGTCCTCGCTTAGTCCTAAGTAATGAGGAGAACATTAAATTGACAACACCTCTAGACTTATCCTTAGCCGAGTTGATCCTAAGTAAGGAAGTATAGACTTATGGCTCGAATACTAGACACAGCCCTCTGCTATCTACCGGGAGTAGGTGAGCGTCGAGCAAAAGCATTTGCTAGCGAACTGAATTTGTACACCTATGGCGACCTCCTACATTACTATCCCTATCGCTATGTAGATCGCTCTCGTTTCTATAAGATACGGGAGTTAAATACCGATATGCCCTATATTCAGCTCAAAGGGTATATTCGAGATTTTATGTTAGAAGGGAGTGGTCGTAAGCAACGTCTAGTAGCGAGTTTTTATGATGGTACGGGGACGATAGAGTTGTTATGGTTCAAGGGTTTGCAGACGATAGAGAAGATTTACCAACTAGGTCGGGAGTATATCATCTTTGGGAAACCATCATTTTTTAACGGACGTATTAGTCTTGTACACCCCGAGATCGATGATGTCGAGAGAGAGGCTGTGGTGTCGGGGGGCTTGGTACCACTGTATAATTCCACCGAGAAACTTAAGAATACAGGGATCTCCAACCGACAAATGCGTCAGATTTTGCAGACTCTTTTGGAGCGAGTGGGAGGAGAGTTGCTTGAGAGTCTACCAGAGGATATACATAGGCAAAGCCAACTGATGCCCTATCGAGATGCCCTAATGCAGGTACACTTCCCAACGGATACGCAAGCCTTGGAGCAAGCAAGACGTAGACTCAAGGTTGAGGAGTTATTACTCATTCAACTTAAGATGCTTGGCGAGAAACTCAAGCGTAAAGATGCTTATAAGGGGATCGTATTAGATAGGATCGGGCAACACTTTAATGCCCTCTACCACGAGCATTTGCCTTTTGACCTAACGCAAGCACAGAAGCGTGTCCTCAAAGAGATACGTGCAGATGTATTGTCTGGACAGCAGATGAATAGGCTTGTACAAGGTGATGTGGGGAGCGGTAAGACGCTTGTTGCCTTGTTTGCTATGCTTATGGCTGTGGACAGTGGCTACCAAGCCTGTCTAATGGCTCCTACCGAGATCTTGGCAAGACAACACCATACGGGGCTTAGCGAACTCTTAGCACCCCTTGGGATTGAGGTTGCTTTGATGATAGGCAGCACCACCAAGAGGCAACGAGCCAGTCTGTTACCACGCCTAGAGCAGGGGGAAATACCTATTGTCGTAGGGACACATGCTTTGCTTGAGGAGGGGGTACAGTTTCATCGCCTAGCCATGGCAGTTATAGATGAGCAGCATCGCTTCGGTGTAGAGCAACGCTCTCGGCTATGGACAAAGACCAATACGATACTTCCTCATATTTTGATTATGAGTGCAACGCCCATTCCTCGTACACTTGCGATGACGCTCTATGGCGACCTAGACATCTCTGTGATTGATGAGTTACCCCCCGGGCGACAGCCTATACAGACTTATCATCAGACAGAGAATGATATGTATAAGGTATATAACTTCGTACGGCAAGAGATTATGAGAGGTCGCCAAGTCTATGTAGTATTTCCTATGATTGAGGAGAGTGAGCACCAAGACCTCAAAGACCTAGAGAGTGGGCTAGAACGTTATCGCTCTATATTCCCCGAGTACCCTATTGCTTACGTCCATGGTAAGATGAAACCTAAGGATAAAGACGAACGTATGCAAGACTTCGTAGAGGGTAGAGCCAAGATCTTGCTTGCGACGACAGTAATCGAGGTTGGCGTTAATGTCCCTAATGCTAGCGTTATGATTATCGAGGGAGCCAATCGCTTTGGTCTGTCGCAGTTGCATCAACTTAGGGGACGAGTAGGACGAGGAGCAGAGCAAAGTTATTGTATCCTAGTTACGGGCTTTGAGTTGGGCAACGATGCGCGTCGTCGTATTGAGATTATGTGTGAGACCAACGATGGCTTTCTTATTGCTGAGGAAGATATGCGTTTGAGAGGTTTTGGCGAGTTGGAGGGCACTCGACAGAGCGGTAAAGAACTCACTCTACGCATTGCTAACCCTGCAAGAGATGGAGCATTGGTACAGTATTGTAGAGGTCTAGCCGAGCAGATCCTTACGCAAGATCCACAGTTGTCGCTCGGTCGGCACGCTGTCCTGCGAGAGCGACTAGAGGCAACCTACAACTTATCCCATAATTGGGGGGTAATAAGTTAGTTTGCGGAGTATGACTAAAAAATGTACTTTTGTAGTAATAATATATTCGCATCAAGATCGATGCCAACAAATTGACCATTATGAATGAGTTATCTCAAACGCTACCGAGCGAACCGCTCGCGTTAGAGTCGCCGAGCGACCTAACCCTACTTACACCTAGTCAGGTCGTGGATAAAATTGCACTTTTACTACAGTCTGATGAAGTTCCCGAACGCAAAGAGTACGAAGCCCTTTACTCGGCTTTTTACAAGATTAAGAAGCACAAAGAGCCCAATACACCCGAGGAGATGGAACAATTACTCCTCCAAGAGGCTCGTCTTAACGACCTGAATAGCCAATACCGCACACTAGAGCGTAAGCGTAGTGAGGCTCTTGCTGCTTTGCAACTAGCCAATGGAGAGAAAGCCGAGGCTATACTGAATGAGTTGGAGGTATTACTCTCTAGTGGTGCAGACTTTAAGGTGGTGTATGAGCGTTTCCACGAGATCCGTAAAGAGTGGGAGAGTTTACGTCCTTTGACGCAACAAGATGAGAGTAGACTTGGTAAACGCTTTGTGGCTTTGAGAGATGCATTCTACGAGTTAAAAGATATCAATACAGAGTTAAGGGATTACGACTATCGTAAGAACCTTGAGGAAAAGCAACAGATCCTAGAGGAGTTGAGAGTATTAGAGCAATCTGAGGATATTGTTGCAGCCCTTGCGACACTAAGTAACAGCCTAGTGCTACGCTGGCGTGATATTGGACCCGTAGCACCCGAGCATCGTGCTGAGATCCATGGTACGTACAAGACGCTTAGCACAAGTATCTTTAAGCGTCACCAAGCGTATCAAGAGGGCTTGAAAGCGGGTGAGGAGCAGAATGCCAAGGAGAAAGAGGAGCTTATCGAGAGAGCCAAAGCATTCCTTGCAGAAGAACGTCCGACGACTGCCCTTGCTTGGAATACGGTTTCTGATGAGGTCAAGGCTCTGCAAGAGCGGTGGAAAAGCATCGGTTCGGCAGGTCGTAAGAGTAACAATGAGTTGTACCAAGCCTTTCGTGCTGTTTGTAATGAGTTTTTTGAGGCTAAGCAAGAGTTCTTTAAGTCACGTAAGAGCGAAACAGCAGAGGGCATTGCACTACGTAAGCAACTTATCGAGCGTGCAGTAGTCTTGGCTGAGAGCAATCACTTCGTTGAGACAGTAGCAGCACTAACTAAACTCCAAGAGGAGTGGAAGCAGTTGCCCCATCTACGCAAAAGTGATGCTGATCCATTGTGGCAAGAGTTTCGTAAGCCATTTGAAACGTTCTATCAGCGTAAGAAAGAGTATGATCGTAAGCAACATCATATTGAGAAAGCCAACGAGGAGAAGAAGCGTGCTTTGCTAGGCGAACTCAAGGCTTTCGTTGAGGCTCAAGAACTTCCCGAGCGTCTGAAAGATAAACTCATCGCTATCAAAGAGTCTTGGAGGAAGATCGGTCGAGCAGGTGCAAAGGTGAATGACGACTTATGGGCAGAGTTTTGCTCCCTTAATGACACTCTATACGAACGTTTACGTTCGCTTCATACGGAGCGTCGCTCTGAGCAACTCAAAGAGCGTCGTCAGAAGTTGGCAGAGAGTCCTAGAGGTATTAAAGATGAGTTGCAGGTACTACAACGTAAGGCAGAGCGTCTACGTGCCGAGTTACGCAACTATGAGAACAATATCAACTTCTTGACCTCAACGAGCAAAGGGGCTAATCCTCTCTTGAAGGAGATCGAACGTAAACAGCAACGCCTTGCCGAGAGTCTAGAGCGTGTAGAGGAAGAGATCCGACTGTTCACTCAAGAGTCTTAGGGAAGAGCAATGGCAGACCTACATCTTGAGCATATTCGTAGAGAGTATAGTACTCGGGCTTTGGGGCGTAGTGATATGCCCGCTAATCCTCTAGATCTTCTAGGACAATGGCTTGGTGAAGCCATAAAACTAGAGGTAAACGAACCGACAGCAATGCTCGTGGCAACGGCAACGAAAGATGCTAAGCCCAGCATGCGTACCGTACTGCTCAAAGAAGTGCAGGAGGGGCGACTGATCTTTTACAGCAATTACGAGAGTCGTAAGGGAAAGCAAATAGAGGAGAACCCGCAGGTTGCTTGTTCGTTCTTATGGCACGAGTTGGAGCGTCAAATACACGTTGAGGGTACTATCCAACGAGTGAGTGATGCCGAGAGCGATGCTTACTTTGCGGTACGCCCTTATAAGAGTAGAGTAGGAGCACGTATATCTCCGCAGAGTCGTCCCATACCCAATCGAGAGTACATAATGGCTCTATTTGCGGCAGAGAGTTTGAAGTTCATTGGTCGTGAGGTCCCACGTCCCGAGTATTGGGGAGGTTGGGCAGTTACGCCTTGTAGGATAGAGTTTTGGCAAGGTCGTGACAGTCGTCTTCACGATCGCTTTGTCTACGAATTGCAGAGCGATGGCTCTTGGACTCTAGAGCGTGTTGCTCCCTAGTCGATGAGTATATAAAGTTTACCCTCGCTTAATAGGACGGGTCATAAGGTCCCTTAAAGGGTTAAAACTCTATAAACTGTAAACGCTATGTCGTTTGAGATAAACTCAGACGACGTAGCGTTTGTATTTTCTTGCTGCCTCTCCTCTCTTAGCGTTGGATTTGTAGACGTATGACGTAATAAAAATAGCCCCCGATAGCCTGCAATAGAGTGAACTACTACAATTGGCTATCGGGGGGATATATTAACCTAAGTGCAGGCTAGCGTAAGACTTGTGTCTGCATATAGGTTTGTAGAATAATCACAGCACTAACCTCATCTACCAATCCCTTGTTCTCTTGGCGTTTCTGCTTCCCAATACCTCCCTCTCTTATCGCTCGCTGAGCAAGAGTAGAGGTAAAGCGTTCGTCAACCATAGTCACGGGGATAGAGGGGAATAGACTCTCCAATTGCTTAATGAACGGACGGATATACTCCATAGATTGGCTCTCCTCCCCATTCATCTGACGAGGATAGCCTACGATGAAGCGTTCGACAGCCTCTTGAGAGGTATAGTTCTGTAAGAAGGCAATGAGGTCATGCGTACGTACTGTCGTAAGTCCTCCCGGAGTAATTTGTAGAATATCCGTAACAGCCAAACCACAGCGTTTACGTCCGTAGTCAATAGCGAGTAGTCTAGCCATACTATTTCTCCAATTCTTTGAGGTTCTCCAGTTTCTTACGTTGCATAAACTCGTATATACCCTCTAGATGCTCTACAACCTTGCCACCACCAAACTCATAAACCTTGCTTACTAAGCCATCAAGGAAATCACGATCGTGAGATACTACGATAAGAGTGCCATCAAAATGCTCAAGTGCATACTTAAGTACTTCTTTGGTCTTCATATCGAGGTGATTGGTCGGCTCGTCAAGAATGAGGAGATTGTAGGGCTCAAGGAGTAGACGTAGTAGAGCGAGGCGAGTCCGTTCTCCACCACTGAGTACTTTCACTTTCTTGGTCGAGGCCTCTCCGCCAAACATAAATGCCCCTAGGAGATCCTTGATCTTTGTACGGATCTCTCCCTCTGCAACATCGTCTATCGTCTGGAAGACCGTGAGGTTCTCGTCCAGTGCTGCGGCATCATTTTGTGCGAAGTAGCCGATTTTTACGTTATGTCCTATGGTAAGTTCTCCGCTATGCTCCAGTTCCTTCATAATACAGCGTACGAGAGTAGATTTACCCTCACCATTCTTACCTACGAAGGCTATTTTATCGCCACGCTCAATCGTAAGGTTTACCCCCTCAAAGATGCGTTTGTCGCCATAAGACTTGGCTACATCACTCATCATTACGGGATAATTGCCCGAGCGAGGTGCTGGCGGGAATTTAAGACGAATGGCAGAAGTATCTATCTCATCAACCTCTACCAACTCGAGTTTCTCAAGCATACGTACACGGCTCTGTACTTGGTTGGTCTTTGAATAGGTTCCTTTGAAACGCTCAATAAACTCTGTTGTCTCTGCGATGAATTTCTGTTGCTCTTCCCAGGCTCTTTGCTGTTGCTCACGACGCTCTTGTCTGAGGCGTTGGTACTCGGTATAATTTACTTTGTAGTCGTATAGTTTACCCCCCATTATCTCGAGGGTACGAGTTGTAATCTTATCAACGAATGCACGGTCGTGACTGATAACTACAACAGTCTGATTGGTGTCTACTAGAAAGTCCTCAAGCCACTGAATAGACTCAATATCGAGGTGATTGGTTGGCTCGTCAAGGAGGAGCACATCGGGTTTGAGTAGGAGCAACTTTGCGAGTTCGATACGCATACGCCAGCCTCCACTAAACTCGTTGGTAGGTCGGTGGAAATCGCTTCGCTTGAACCCCAATCCCATAAGTGTTTGCTCAATAGCCTTATCGTAGTTGATCTCCTCGATAGCATAAAATTTCTCTCCCAGCGTAGAGACCTCCTCGATGATCGCCATATACTCCTCGCTCTCGTAGTCGGTACGAGTCTCGAGTTGTGTATTTAGGTATGCCATACGTGCTTCCATAGCGTGTATGTGCTCGAAGGCTTGCTCGGCTTCCTCAAAGACGGTACGACCATCTTCGGTAAGGAGATGCTGAGGTAGGTAGGCTACACGAAAGTCCGAAGGCATATTGACGCGTCCACGACTAGGCTCGCGTACCCCAGCAAGGATTTTGAGCATAGTACTTTTACCTGCTCCATTCTTACCCATGAGGGCTATGCGGTCTTTGGGGTTAATTACGAATGAGAGATCAGAGAATAAGGCACTACCACCCATCTCTACTGTAAGAGCATCTACGGTAATCATTATCTAGGTTCTAATAAATTCTATTGTATTAAGTTGCTTTACGATCTTGCCTTTTGCTCGCTTGCAATAGAGCGACCCAAGGAGAGGGCGGGCTTAGTTGCAGTTGGGTACATCTGGGTATAGTCTAGTATCTGTATATTGTCTGCAGTTGTATACATTATATGTATACTGTGGTATACACTATATGTATACTCGAGTATACATACTTTGTATACTGATGTATACTAAGGGCGATATGCAGGCAAGAGCCGTATAATTACGAAGTTGTATAAATGTTATGAGGGTTTTATTCTGTAGATGAGGGTACTACCTTAGAAACGTCGCTCTATCTCCTCTTCGCCGAGTAGGCTAATGATAGTACGCCCTCGTGGATCTATATTAGTATTGCTAGAGGCAAAGAGTTTAGCCAAAAGATCGTCCACTTGCTGAGGGTCAAGTTTGCTACCATAAGGATATGCCTGTATCTCGGCAAAATCTAGAGCAAGACGCTCCGCCATCTGCTCCCTACTATGGCTCTCCGTATCTTTGTACTCCTGTACAATGCGTGCTACGAAGTCTACGCAGGTATTCGTAATTATTGCTGGTGTCTGTGTAAGGAGGAATGTATCCTCACCCTCTTGTTGCTCAAAGACGAAGCCAAAGTCTTGTAACTGTGCCATTGCTTTGTGAGCGTAGTCGAGTTCCTCAAGAGAGAAGTGTATGTTCTCGGGATACATAAGTTGCATGACCTCCAACTTTTGCTCCAAGATCTCGGTATAGAAGCGATCGTACAATACACGTAGATGGGCTCTATTAAGATCAATCAGTGCTAGACTGCGACGTAGCGATGAGACTATATACTTACCTTTGTAGATGAGCAATCCCGTAGTCGGATAGTCGGTACCTTGGAAGACTCCGTGGGACATCGGCAACCCCTTGTTATCTAGCGAGAGTGCCGATGAGGGATTGGCAAATAGACTCTCTTGCTCTGGGGGAGAACTGGGGGACTTCTTCTCAAACTCATTGGCAAGGTTGCTCCAGTCTATATCGTGGCTATTTACCGTCTGCATACCAGAGTAATGGCTACTAGGGCGACTGCTAGTGGTTGAGCCACCAAAGAAGACACGGCGAGCAATGACCTCGGAGGTTTGTGTCGCTTGAGAAGCATTGCTCTCTGTTGGTATCTCGCTACGTCCTTGATAGGCAGGGATCTCTAGTGTATTAGGGTTGTCCCAATCTATCATAGGTATTGCCGCATGGTTACTGAGGGCAACGGTACATAGTTTCTTGAGGAGTTCCCAAATGTACTTCTCATCAACGAAGCGAACTTCCTTCTTGCTCGGGTGTATGTTGATGTCTACATTCTCTGTCGGTACATTGAAGTAGATGAAAAAATGCGGGCGAGCACCTTGAGGAACCAAATCCTCAAAAGCAACCTCTATCGCCTTACGGAAGTAATCGTGCTTGATGTAACGCCCATTGACGAAGAAGAATTGTTTCTGTAATCTCTGTACCGCAAAGTCGGGAGGAGTGATAAAGCCACTGATCGTGATATTCGGGCTCTCATAGTTGATGGGTAATAACTTTTGACTGAAGTTACGCCCAGCGACAGCGATGATACGTTCTTTGAGGCTCCCTCGTGTTAGTTCCTTGTACAGTTCGCCTGACTTATAGTATAGGAATGAGATATTAGGGTGTGCTAGGACGCATTGCGTAAACTCTAGGTCTACGGCACGCTCCTCGGCATCATCTTTCTTAAGACTCCTACGTCTTCCCGGTACATTAAAGAACACCTCGTTCATACGTATTGAGGTTCCTACGGGAGTTACAATAGGTTTCTGACTCGTGAAGTTACCTCCCGAGATGATTACCTCTGTACCTAGTTCGTCTTCTTCTCGGCGAGTTTTCATCACAACGTTGGCTACCGTTGCGATAGATGCAAGCCCCTCACCACGGAACCCCAAGGTCTGTATTTTCTCGAGATCCTCTGCAGTGCGTAACTTGCTCGTAGCATGACGCTCAAAAGCCATACGAGCATCAATAGGGCTCATACCACAGCCATTGTCGATGACTTGGATATACTCTTTACCTCCTTTTTTGATGTCTAGAGATATTTTGCTGGCACCTGCATCAATAGCATTATCCAGCAACTCCTTGACTGCTGCTGCCGGATTACTGACTACCTCCTGAGCCCGCACAAGATTGCAGAGGCTCTCACTTAATAAATGTATTTTATCCGTAGACGCCATTAGTACCTAAAGAAGAAATACCATACCATAAAGCAAAAGCCAATAAGCATCAGCATCAAGCGTATCATCTTGAGTCTACGATCGTGCCTACTGAGACCACTCTCTACTTGCTTTTGTAGATGCTGGGTCCCCGCTACAAACTTTCCTTTTAGTCTACGACTACTGCTGTATTGTGTTCCCTCCTCGTAGCCATCAAATTCGTGCGTCTTCTCTCCCTCTATTTCACCTGCATCGATGAGTTCGTTTCTGATACGCTCATGTCTTCTTGCTTGGGCTTCCTTGCGGGGATCAAAGTAGATATATTGATGTTGGAAGGTTCTTGGTTTACGGGGTCTGAAAAAGGATTGTATTGCCATGGTTCATTCATTAATTCGTTGGCTCTACGTATATACGTTGCTTCTTGCTTCTCTTGTGGGCGTCGGATATATGGATAGTCGTAAGACTTGGCAGCCTCTCTATACTTTTGCCTTAGGCTATCGGCAAGTTGACGCATATCGCTCTGTGACTTGTCGTATGGCTCGTAAATAGCGAGTGCTGCTTTGGCTCCACTGAAACGCTTGAGGTCTGATAGAGTCTGTACTCCTGTCGAGTCTTGTGATACTACATCTTCGGGCTTGAGGGGACGGCGATCAATAGCCCAGTTGAAGCCCTCAAGTTTGTCTGCATTTTGGCTAGATGCCATCTGTAAGGGGTATATCTTACCCTTAACCTCACCTCCCCAGTATGTATGCTTAGGTTTACCCGAGTCGAGTTGGGCAATCATACTCGTGCTGGTCATTCTGTTCATACCAGAGTAATCTTGTTTGCCCTCCTCCTTCATATAGTATATACTCTCGACAACATCTCCACGCATCTCGATCCTGCGTACGGTAGAGTCTTGCATATAGGTACGTACCTTGCCAGCCTTCACTTGGTTATAGAGGTTCGTGTTGTCGGGCATCTGTTCGATCGCAAACACATTCCCAAGGACATCACTATAATCCAATTTGTCATTACGGAAGTAGAGTAGGATCGTGTCCCCCGATACCTGCCTACGTGCCTCTTGCCACATCATAGGCTTGCCTACAAGGCTGAGCATAGAGTCGAGGCTGACATAGCGTAGATAATCCCCGATGGCTTGCCCATCGTGACGAAAGACTTTAACTCGTTGGTGGGCTCTAAGTTCCCTGATCATACTATCTCTCTCCACTCT
Source organism: Porphyromonas sp. (assembly GCA_041856045.1). Taxonomy (GTDB): domain Bacteria; phylum Bacteroidota; class Bacteroidia; order Bacteroidales; family Porphyromonadaceae; genus Porphyromonas. The sequence continues at coordinate 23,557 of JBHAFI010000124.1, forward strand.
TGCGGGGTGTAGGAGGGTAGTGTCGGCAAAGAAATCTCGCTTGAAAGAGACGAGTTCGAGGGTATCTGCTCCGATATAGATAGTGTCCTTTTGCGAGTAGTCCAAAGCGTAAGCCCTGCTAGTCGTAAAGCCATAATCTCGTTGCCCATCAAAGTAACCGTAGTCGCCATAAAGGCTTACACGCTGGAGTGTATCGTGCAACTCCATTGCACCAAAAGCTTCACCAAACTTGGTAGTCCCATCATAGTAAATAGAGTCACCTATGAGCATACGATTACCCGAGTAGACTTCCGATCTATCCAATAGGATCCCGATGTTCTTCTCTAGGTCATAGGCTCCTCGAGTCGAACTAATTTGTCCCGAGTCGCTTTTGATCTCTGTCGCTCCATTATAGTGTCCGATCCGAGTCTTCGTATTGTAGAAGAGATGCTCTGTCGTCATCTCTGTGCTATCGTTTACGAGTTTGACGTTGTAACGAAACTCTGCATCGTTTGTCTTGGGGTAGAACTGTCCGTAGTCTGATGTAAGCGTGTTTTGCTCGTCTACAATCGTTCCTCCGTCAAAGTAGTACGCCATGTCTGCAACCCGATCGTAATCTAGACTATCGGTAAAGAGAGTAGTCGTACTATTCTCGAGTTTTACCTCTCTCCGTAAGCGTGCTAGTTTGGTCTTGCCATCGTAGTATAAATACTGTCCATACATATTGACTGTATCGCCCTGTACCATGTGTACGTTGCCAAAAGCCTCAAAAGTTTGCTCCTTCTCATTGAGATAGGCACTATCGCAGGTCATCGTAGCATTACCATGGCTGAAGGAAACATTACCTAGCAATCGCTGTACGTCGGGACGCAGGTAAACGTCATACGTTAAGGTGTCAGCACCATTGAGCCGTATTTTCTGACCTTGGGGCTTAGGCTGTGCTTTTGTAGCAGTCTGTGGTGTTTGGAACAAACGGTTACTCCAAGGGGAGGCACTCAAACCAACATAACCACCGACTATAAAGAATAGAACGGTGGCTAGTGGTAGAGTCTTGTTGTGTTTGGTATATAGCATTATTTTTTAACCCAACCGGGGTAACGGAAGTCGCAATTCTCGTAATTATCGGATATGCTAATAGGAGTCTCTTTTTGCTTGCGACGTATCCAATTCTCGATCTCCTCCTCTCTCTTTTTGTTGAGAGCGAGGTTTTTGATAACTCTATAATCACTGTTTAGGTTCGCTCTATGCTCCTCATGTATTTCCTTAAGGCGAACGATAACCACTTCCTCTACACCATTGCTATGTTTATAGATGAAAGGTTTAGATACCTCACCCTCCTTGAGAGAATAAATCTCTTTACTAATGTCTTGAGGTAGATCTTCGTAACGGAATGCTGCTGACCCCTCGAAATCACTTTCGTTATTGCGATTGGTCATAAGCCCACCACTGTTGTAGGTATCTTTATCTTCGGAATAGAGTTCGGCTGCTTGAGCGAAGGTCAACTTCTCCTCTACGATTAACTTCTGTATAGAGTCTAGACGTAGAGTAGCCTCTTCTAGAGCCTTGTTGTTGGCTTGAGGGCGAAGCAAGATATGGCGGAAGTTGACCATATCACCACGCTTCTCTATGAGTTGTACAATGTGGTATCCCTCCTCTGTCTTCACGATCTGCGATGCTCGCTTGGGATCCGTAAGGTTAAACACCACGGTCGCAAAGTCTTTCTCAAGGGCTGCACGACCTACGAAACCATACTCTCCTCCTTGTAGAGCCGTTTTCTTGTCTTCGCTATACAGACGAGCAAGGCTCGTAAACTCACGTTTCCCCGAGTTGATATCCTCAACAAACTCACGTAAACGCCCCTTGATCCGATCAATCTCAGCCAAGTCGACCTTGGGTTTGATTGCGATCTTCTGCACCTCTACTGTGCGAGGGATAAAGGGAAGACTATCTTGGGGAAGGGTAGAGTAGAAGGTGCGTATTTCGCTCGGTGTAATCTGTACGTTCTGAGTAATCTTGGCACGCATACTACGTACAATCTCCCCATTACGTGCTTCCCGACGCTCGTCTTCTCGTATTTGACTTAACTTCTTATTGAAGTATTCCTCCAACTTTTCCTTACTCCCGACTTGAGCAATTGCATTCTCTACCCAAGCATCAACAAAGCGATTTACATTTTGATCCGACACCGTGATGCTATCGATCTTTGCTTGGTTGAGGAATAGTTTTTGAACGGCTATTTGCTCTGGGATAAAGCAGTCGGGGTTACCATCTATGCGATGCCCCTCACTAAGTAGACGCAACTTTTGAAACTCTATATCCGAACGCAAGATGGGCTCATCACCGACAAGCCATACAACCTCATCAGCGACATTCTTTTGCCGGGTAGTCTTTTGCTGAGCGTTAGCATCTATATAAAGCCCTGCTACTCCCAAGAGGGAGAAAGCCAAGACTAGAGATTTTTTCTTTGTTGTCATATACTTATATAAGCGTTAAAGGGGGCTGTTTATTGTTAGTTGGCTAGTTCACTAAGGAACTTAATGCGTACTAGACGTATTTCTTCCTCGGTGTAGTCATTGCCCAACTCGTCCATCGCCGTAGTTAGAGAGTCGGTTTCGCTCTCTTTGAAGTAATCATATATATCCAACATGTGGTCCTCGTCCATAATCTCATCAATGAAGTATGAGATGTTGATACGTGTTCCTGAGTAGACAATGGCTTCGATCTCACTAAGGATTACATCAAAGTCAATGCCCAAGCCAATTGCAATATCATCAAGAGCAATCTTACGGTCTATTTGCTGTATGATCGTAACCTTCATTTTACTCTTGTTGGGCAAAGTCTTGACACGCATATCTGCAGGGCGAGATATATCGTTTTCCTCTACGTGTCTTTTGATCAAATCAAGGAAGACTTGTCCGTATCTTTGGGCTTTACCGGCACCGACACCTTGTATATTCTGCAGTTCGTCCATCGTTATCGGATAGAACGTTGCCATAGCCTCGAGCGATGCATCTTGGAAGATTACGTAGGGAGGAACTCCATTCTGTGCTCCGACCTTCTTACGTAGGTCTTTCATCATAGAGTAGAGTAGAGGGTCTGCAACTTCACCTCCAGCAGGATTGTCATTGATCTCGCTTTCTTCTTCGCTTTCCTCTCCTGCAATCTTAAAACTAACGGGCTTCTTGATATACTTCTTCCCACTTGCAGTGATCTTGAGTATTCCCATTGCCTCTACATCTTTGTTGATGTAGCCAGCAACAATAGCATGACGTAGGACGTTATTCCACATCGCTTCGTCCACCTCTTGTCCCGAACCGAAGCATTCTAGTTCGTCGTGCTTATAAGTCTCTATATCGGGTGTTGTCTTACCTCTTAGTACGGCAATAACGTAATCAGCATCAAACTTCTGCTTCAAAGCATCAATGGCTTCGAGCATATTTAATAGTAAATCCTGTGCTTCCACTTCTTTTTTCTGTGTCAAACAATTATCACAACAACTACAATTTTCCTTTGGATACTGCTCTCCAAAATAACTCATTAGGAGTATTCTGCGACAGATGGGGCTCTCTGCATAATCACAAGTTTCTCTGATCAACTGCTTGGCTATTTGTTGCTCAATCAGGGATTTGCTTTGCATCAAACGCTCTAGTCGTTGCATATCTTCCCTGCAATAGTAGGCGATACATACTCCCTCGCCACCATCACGCCCTGCTCTACCTGTCTCTTGGTAATAGCCCTCAATACTTTTGGGCATATCATAGTGTATGACGTAGCGTACATCGGGTTTGTCTATCCCCATACCAAATGCAATCGTTGCTACAATGACATCAACCTCCTCGCTAAGGAATGCATCTTGATTTTCGGCTCGCTCTTTAGCGTCCATTCCAGCGTGGTAGGCTCTGGCTTTGATACCATTGGTCTGGAGTATTTGTGCAAGTGTAGCCACTTTGTTACGGCTCATACAATACACAATACCACTTTTGCCCGGCTGGCTGAGTATATACTTGACTATCTCCTTATCGATCTGATCGGTTTTGGGCTTTATTTGATAGTAAAGATTGGTCCGATCAAACGAACTGCGGAAAATCTGAGCAGACTCTATCCCCAAGTTCTTGAGAATGTCCAACTCAACCTTAGCCGTTGCTGTTGCTGTAAGAGCGATCAATGGACGAGGTGATATATCGTTGATGATAGATCGAATGCGTCTATACTCTGGACGGAAATCGTGTCCCCACTCTGATATACAATGAGCCTCATCAACTGCATAAAAGGAGATATTTGCCCCCTTAAGGAATTCTATTGTATCCTCCTTTGTGAGCGATTCGGGTGCTACATAGAGCAGTTTAGTTTGTCCATTGAGGATATCTTCCTTTACTCCGTCAAGCACCTTCTTGCTGAGCGATGAATTGATGCAGTGTGCAACATTGTCGTAACCACATATACCTCGAATTGCATCTACTTGGTTTTTCATCAGTGCAATTAGAGGCGATATGATTACTGCAACCCCATCTAGAATAAGGGCAGGTAGCTGGTAGCAGAGGCTTTTGCCTCCGCCTGTTGGCATAAGAACAAAGGTATCTTGTCCTGCAAGAATACTCTCTACGATCGCTTCTTGATTGCCTTTGAAGTTGTCAAAGCCAAACTGTTTCTTGAGATACTCGTAGAGTGCTTGATTGCGAACCTGCCCAGTCATAGTTGTTTGTGATTATATCAAAATAAACAATCTTAGTTTTTAATCTAGGTCTTCGCACTTACTTTGTGCGTATTTTTTGTCAATAACAAGTCTTGTACCCTTGTCGCTCGACTTCACAGCAAACATTGCATCTATCATAATTGTCTCTACAATTGATCGTAGACCACGTGCTCCTAGTTTTTGCTCAAGTGTCCGCTCTACGATATAGTCAAGACAATCATCACTAAACTCAAGTTGGATACCATCGAGAGCAAACAAACGTTTGTACTGCTTGGTAATAGCATTCTTGGGCTCGACGAGTATCATACGCAAAGTCTCTGCTTTTAGTGGTTCTAATGCCGTGATGATAGGCAGACGCCCTATGATCTCGGGTATAAGACCAAAACTCTTAATGTCACGAGCATCGACATACTTGAGGAGTTCTTCATTCTCGTGCTGTCCGAGTTTCTTCCCCGACTGGTTATAACCAACCACTCTCGTATTAAGACGCTGTGCTATCTTACGCTCAATGCCATCAAAAGCACCAGCACAGATGAATAATATCTGTTGTGTATCGACAGGTATCATCTTCTGCTCGGGGTGTTTACGTCCTCCTTGTGGTGGCACATTTACAACTGTCCCCTCGAGCAACTTGAGCAAGCCTTGCTGTACACCCTCTCCACTCACATCTCTTGTGATAGAGGGGTTATCGCCTTTACGTGCAATTTTGTCGATCTCGTCAATAAAGACGATACCACGCTCGGCAGCAGCAACATCAAAATCTGCTGCTTGGAGTAGCCTAGACAAGATACTCTCAATATCTTCACCAACGTAACCCGCTTGCGTTAATACTGTCGCATCAACGATAGCAAATGGTACGTTCAGTTGTCGTGCGATAGTTTTCGCAAGTAGAGTTTTTCCTGTTCCGGTCGGGCCTAGTAGTAGTACATTGCTCTTCTCTATCTCCACCTCCTCGTCTGTACCTGCTGTCGCTAGACGTTTATAGTGATTATATACAGCGACCGAGAGATATTTCTTGGCTTCATCTTGTCCTACTACGTATTGATCTAGATAGGCTTTGATCTCGCTAGGGCGGGGCAGTTTGTCCAAGTCGATAGAGGTGTCGGGGCTAACCGTTCCTTTCCCCAATCCATTCCCCTCACTAAGCATAGAGTACGCACCATCGACGCAGTCTGGACAAATAGCCGCCTCAACACCTTGTAGTAGAAAAGGGACATTCTCCTCTGGTCTACCACAAAGTCCACATCTACGTTTTACTCCTTTAGCCATTATTTAGGTTCCTGCTTGCGGAGTATTTGGTCAATCATTCCGTACTCTAGTGCCTCTGGAGCCGTCATCCAGTAATCTCTATCGCTGTCGCGCTCAATCGTTTTGTATGGCTTCCCAGAGTGCTCAGAGATAATGGTGTACAACTCTTTCTTGACCTTGAGTATTTCTCTTGCTGCGATCTCAATATCGCTGGCTTGTCCTTGGGTTCCTCCTAGTGGCTGGTGTATCATTACCCTAGAGTGAGGCAATGCCGAACGTTTTCCTTTCGTCCCTGCAACAAGTAAAACCGAAGCCATTGATGCAGCAATACCTGTACAGATCGTATTGACATCGCAACCGATGTACTGCATCGTATCATAGATACCATAGCCAGCATACACCGATCCTCCCGGTGAATTGATATAGATAGATATATCCTTACCCGGGTCACTGCTATCAAGGAATAGCAACTGTGCTTGTATTACGTTGGCAGTGTAATCATTGATTGCTGTCCCGAGGAAGATAATACGATCCATCATAAGCCGAGAGAAAACGTCCATTTGAGCAACATTGAGATGTCTCTCTTCTATAATTGTGGGAGAGATGTAGCTGCTCTGCAAGTCCATATAACTCTCGAGTGCTAGGGTGTTGAGTCCTAGATGTCGAGTAGCATACTTCTTAAATTCGTTCATATTCATCTTTATCGTTGTTATAACAAAGGTAATAAACTTTCGTACAACAACAAGAAACTACGAACATTGTTACTTCTGATTTGGCACCGAACTATGGGGTGCGTAGTCATTAGTGTCCTAAAAGTTTATTCTATGGGCATAGGCATCCTTAGGCAGGGAGCGGGTTAGCTTCCTGTCTAGCATTTTTGAAACTAGGGGGTATCCCCCCCTATGTGCTAAAAGAGCAGGTTTTCGGTCTCCGGTGGA
>JBHAFI010000125.1:0-35747 GCA_041856045.1 Porphyromonas sp.
ACTGTGAGGAACTCTAGTCTTGTATAGGCTTAGGTTTGGGCTGCTTTGATATATAGTGAGCAAAAGTCTAGGTAGAGTGGGGAGTTTTGATGCGTAGTGCTGATGATACGCTCAAAGAGAGGCTAGAGGGGCAAGCCTAGACTAGATCTGATGAAATGGATTAAGGCTCTGTAAGATCCTAATGCGAGGTAAGATTAGTCCGACACCTATTCCACCACCGACTACTCTAGTCTAGGCTCTACTAGTACATTAAGTCTGTAATATACTTACTCTCTGTGACGAGAGTATTATGTCCACACCTCGGGCAGTCTATTAGCCCTTGGGGAAGGTATAGTTACTTTCTCTTGGGTCCCATATCCCAACCTCAATAATTTACTAGTAATTTTTGCCTCGTCTACAAGTACTCGAGGCTCAATCTACTAATACATCTTGAGCGATTTACTAGTAGTAGGCACACGGCTCTATAACCTGATAATAGAGGGCTTTTTACTACCTTTGCATATAAGATTAAGACTATATGAAGAATATACGCAACTTCTGCATCATTGCACATATTGACCACGGCAAAAGTACCCTTGCCGATAGGCTTCTTGAGACCACACAGACGGTTACTGGCAAGGAATTACAAGAGCAAGTACTAGATAATATGGACCTTGAGAGAGAGAGAGGGATCACGATCAAGAGCCATGCAATACAGATGAACTATAAGCACAATGGTGAGCCTTATGTACTCAACCTCATTGATACTCCTGGACACGTGGACTTCAGTTATGAGGTGTCTCGCTCTATAGCCGCGTGTGAGGGGGCTTTACTTATTGTTGATGCAGCCCAAGGTATCCAAGCACAGACGATCAGTAATCTATATATGGCTCTTGAGCATGATCTAGAGATTATCCCTATCGTTAATAAGGTAGACTTGCCTAGTGCTATGCCAGAGGAGGTTGAGGATCAGATAATCGAGTTGCTCGGCTGCAAAAGGGAAGAGATAATAAGAGCAAGTGGCAAAACTGGTATTGGTGTCGATGACATCTTATCGGCCATAGTAGAGCGTATACCAGCACCACAAGGCAATCCTGATGGACCATTGCAGTGTTTGATCTTTGACTCTGTTTTCAATCCATTCCGTGGAATTATCGCTTATTTTAAGGTCGTAAACGGAACGATCAAAAAGGGTGATCTCGTTAAGTTTATTGCAACGGGGAAAGAATACGATGCAGACGAAGTCGGTGTCTTGCGTCTAGATATGGAGCCACGTAAAGAAGTGACGACAGGTGACGTTGGTTATATCATCTCTGGTATCAAAACGAGCAAGGAGGTCAAGGTCGGCGATACGATTACGCACGTCAAAGACGGAGCGACAGAGGCTATTGCAGGCTTCGAAGAGGTTAAGCCGATGGTTTTTGCCGGATTATATCCTATCGACAGCGAGGACTTTGAGAACCTACGAGCATCACTCGAGAAACTTCAACTCAATGACGCCTCTCTTACGTTCCAGCCCGAGAGTTCTGCTGCATTAGGCTTTGGCTTCCGTTGTGGCTTCTTGGGACTTCTGCATATGGAGATTATCCAAGAGCGTCTAGACCGAGAGTTTAATATGAATGTTATCACTACGGTCCCCAACGTGTCGTACAAGGTGTACGATCGTAAAGGTAACTGTACGGAGGTACATAATCCGAGCGGACTGCCAGACCCCACACACATTGAGCGTATCGAGGAGCCATATATACGAGCATCGGTTATTACCAATACAGCCTATATCGGGCCGATCATGACGCTCTGTCTCGGCAAACGTGGACAACTAGTCAAGCAAGAGTACATATCTGGCGATCGTATCGAGATATTCTTTGACTTGCCTTTGGGTGAGATTGTCATCGACTTCTATGATAAACTCAAAAGTATCAGTAAAGGCTATGCTTCGTTTGATTATCACGTGAGTGACTTCCGTACGAGCAAGTTGGTCAAACTCGATGTACTACTCAATGGTGATCCCGTTGATGCTTTATCGACCTTGACACACGTAGATAATAGTGTACCCTTTGGTCGTCGTATGTGCGAGAAACTCAAGGAACTTATCCCTAGGCAACAGTTTGACATAGCCATACAAGCAGCAATCGGTGCCAAGATTATTGCTAGAGAGACGATCAAGGCTGTACGCAAAGACGTGACTGCAAAGTGTTATGGTGGTGACGTATCACGTAAACGCAAACTGCTGGAGAAGCAAAAAGAAGGGAAGAAACGAATGAAACAGATAGGTACAGTCGAGGTACCGCAGAAGGCTTTCCTTGCAGTGTTGAAACTTGACTAATAACGACAAACGATTACATAGGGACTGTCCACGAGATCAGTCCCTACTTTATCTCAAGCAGTCCTAATAACTATGTCTACAGAAACAAAAAAACGTAAACCTCGTACCAAAGCAGAGGAGAGTATTATCCCAATTGAGGGGCGTATGCCACCTCAGGTCGTGGCATTTGAGGAGGTTGTCCTTGGGGCTATTCTCCAAGAGAAAGACGCCTATGCTCGTGTCAGTGAGATCTTGACACCAGAGGCTTTCTACGTCAAAGCCCACGAGGAGATATACAGAGCCATAACATTGCAAGCCTTTGACCAAGCACCTACGGACATACTTGCTGTGCAGGAGCGACTCCGTGCTATGGAGAAACTCGAGGAGGTCGGTGGGACTGCTTACCTTGCAGGGCTAACGCTCAAGGTTTTGAGTTCTGGTAGTCTGGAGTACCACGCCAAAATCGTAGCCGAGAAGGCTCTTAGCCGTAAACTTATAGGCTTTGCCAATGAGGTGTTGAGAGATGCATACGATGACACTGAGAAGGTCGCTGAGCAGATGCAACGTGCAGAGGGTCGTCTCTTTGATATTGCAACAAACAAGGATAGCAGGGATTTTAGTGAGATAGGAGCACTCCTGCAGGAGTCTATTGGTGAGATACAGCAAGCGACCAACAACCCCGATGGTATCTCGGGTCTAAAGACAGGTTTTGATGATATTGATGCAATGACTAGCGGTTGGCAAAAAAGCGACCTGATTATCATAGCCGCTCGTCCTGCTATGGGTAAGACGGCATTCGTCGTTTCTATGGCAACGATGATGGCTTTTGAGCACAATAAGGCTGTTGCACTATTTAACCTTGAGATGAGTGGTACCCAACTTGTAAAGCGTATCCTAAGTAACGTGTGCGAGATTGATGGTGCTGCTATCAAGAGTGGTAGATTGACGACTGATGAGTGGGCAAGGCTCGGGAACAAGGTATCGGAACTAGAGTCAATCCCTCTATATATAAATGATACTCCTAGCCTCTCGGTTTTTGAGTTGCGTAGTAAAGCCAGACGTTTGGTACGAGAGCATGGTGTGGAGATAATCATTATAGACTACTTGCAGTTGATGAACGCCAGCGGTATGGGCTTTGGTAATCGTGAGCAAGAGGTAAGTATGATCTCTCGTTCGCTCAAGATGCTTGCCAAGGAACTGCGTATTCCTATTATCGCTCTCTCCCAACTTAATCGTGGCGTTGAGAATAGACAAGGTGATGCTAATAGTAAACGACCACAATTGAGTGACCTCCGCGAATCTGGGGCTATTGAGCAAGACGCGGATATTGTATGCTTTATTCACAGACCTGAGTATTATAAGATCACACATGACGAGCAGGGCAACGACTTACGAGGCTTAGGCGAATTTATTATAGCCAAGCATCGTAACGGTCCCGTTGGTGACGTTCGCTTAAGGTTCAAGAGTAATTATGCCAAGTTTGCTAACCTAGATCCTGATGGGGTCGCCAATACACTGAGCGAGTCTTCTTCAAATGCAACAGCCCCTAGCGTACAAAGCCGAGCCTTTGGTAGTTCGGTGGCTAAACCATTGGCAGGTGCCAATGGTGCAACAATGACATCTTTACCCGACTTTAATAATCCCGGTGATATGCCGTTCTAAACTTTATGACAGCAATGTTATCTCAAGATCTATCTCTACGCGTAGAGCGTTTACAGCGAATAATGAAATCGGAGGGCGTTGATGCTCTTCTAGCATCGTCCAACGTTGCTCTACTATATCTATTTGGTAGTGTCTACTCTGGTGTCGCTTTTATCCCGAGTGAGGGTGATGCCTTGTATTTTGTACGTCGCCCTCATTGTGCAACAAAGCACCCGCAGATATATAACATTCGTAAGATTGAGGACATCTCGGAGTATGTCCAAGCATACGATGTTAAGACTATTGCACTCGAATTGGACGAGCAGAGTTATAACGACATCGAGCGTCAGAAGAAACTCTTCCCTCAAGCCACCTATAAAAATGCCACAACGCTCTTGCGTACTGCCCGTATGATCAAGACAGAGTATGAGCAAGGTGCTATACGAGAGGCAATTCAAAAACATATGGCAGTCTACAGACAAATGCCTAAGGTCTATCGCGAAGGTATGACAGATCTTGACTTGCAGATAGAGATCGAGCATCTAATGCGTCTAAATGGCTCTGTCGGTCTATTTCGTTGTTTTGGTGCAACAATGGAAATCCACATGGGAAGTCTGCTGGCTGGGGATAATGCAGCGAATGCCTCGCCCTATGACTTTGCTCTAGGAGGAGCCGGAACTAATGCTCTACCTCTCGGGGCAAATGGAAATTTACTTAAGAGGGGTACATCAATTATGCTTGATATGGCTGGGAACTATGGCACTTATCTTACCGACATAAGTCGAACGTTCTCAATCGGACAATTAAGCGATGAAGCGTACCGACTACACGAGTTGAGTTGTCGTATGCATCACGAAATAATGCAGCAAGCAAAGCCAGGTACCAGTTGTTCCGATTTGTACTTGCAGTGTCTCGATCTAGCCGAGAGAGAAGGGGCTAAGCAGTACTTTATGGGCCTAGGACAGCAGGCACAGTTTGTCGGACATGGATTAGGACTACAGATAAACGAAATGCCTGTGCTGACAACACGCAGTAAAGACCTACTACAAGAGGGTATGGTTATCGCATTTGAACCAAAGTTTGTGTTGCCTGAGATAGGTGCAGTGGGCATTGAGAATACTTATCTCATTACAGACAGCGGGGTGGAGAACCTCAGTCCGCTAGAGGAGAAGATCATAGATCTGACACAAATCTAAAGTTAATTCGGACTAATAACGAGGCTATGAAAATACCTTTCTCTTGGACAAACCTAAAGCCACAAGCCATTAAGATCTCAATCTTTTTGCTTGTGGCGATAGCGATCTCGTTTTTGATACCACTCAAACGTAGTTCGCGCTATCAATATGCCAAGGACAAACCATGGCAAGGAGCACTCTTGACTGCTCCCTATGACTTCCCGATTTATAAGACAGAGGCTCAGTTACAAATCGAGAGAGATAGTATTGAGGCAAATCAGAAGCCTGTATATAGTCATCAGCAAGATGTCGGGCTTTTGATGATGCAGGAGTTTCAAGACGAATATCAAGCCCGTATGAGCGAAACTATCCCGAGTGATTATTTCGCTTATGTCAATCGACAATTACAAGAGGCATATCAGCGTGGTATTCTGAGTATTGATAACCTAAGTAAGTTGCGTAATGATGGGAAACTCGAGGTTTTACTACTCGGAGCAGAACACGAGTTGGAGCGTACGCCGATCACCAAGTTTCGGACACTCAAAGAAGTTCATGATGAGATTATAAAGAATTGTCCCAAATCACTCGATGCAAACTTATTGCAGCAGATGGATATAGATCGCTTCCTCAGAGAGAATGTAGTGTACAACTCCGAGATGACAACACAACTGCTACAAGAGGCTTTAAGTAATATCTCTCCTTCGGTGGGAATGATACAGATGGGACAACGTATTATCGACAAGGGCGAGATTGTGACGCCCTATACGTACAGCCTATTGCACTCGTTGGAGATAGAGAAAGAAAAACGCTCGGGAGGAAGTTTGCAGCACTATCAGACCCGAATAGGTCTGTTCATCATAACCTCGATCGCTCTTGTTCTACTGGCTCTGTACTTAACGTACTTAATACGAGGATATCAGCCTAGTGTCAAGAATAATAGTTTGATCTTGTCCTCGATATTCATATTTATACTCACAACGTCGCTTACGAGTTATTTCGGGCTATTCAATGTCTATATGATCCCGTATGTGATGGTTGTGATTTTGTTGCGTATATTTACCAATGGGTACACGGCTTTATTGACCTTCGTCGTGACGGTTCTGTTGAGTGCTTTCTTTGTCGTAGATCCTCTGAGTTTCATTACCATTCAACTCTTGGCCGGATTTACAGCCCTCATCAGCCTTCAAAACCTGACGAGTCGAGGGAAAATGGTCAAAGCGGCATTTATGGTATATCTCGTCTATACCATTGCTTACTTGGCGTGTTTCCTCGTTACTGATGGAGAGTTCACTCGGGAATATCTCACGATACAACTTGTATTTGGTGTAAACTTGATTTTCCTCAATTTCACCTATCTCCTCTCGGCTCTCGTGGAGAAGGCTTTTGGCTATGTCTCGAATGTTAGTCTTGTAGAGTTGAGCGACATTAACACTCCACTATTGAGAGAGTTAAGCGAAATTGCTCCGGGGACATTTCAACACTCGATACAAGTATCAATACTAGCGGCAGAGGCTGCCGATAGTATCGGGGGAGATGTACAATTGATCAGAGCCGGTGCTTTGTATCATGATATAGGGAAGATTAAAAATCCGGCATACTTTACGGAGAACCAAGGTGAGCGTAATCCGCACGACCTATTGCCTCAACGTGATAGTGCTGCGATTATTATTCGACACGTTACCGATGGTATTGCCTTGGCACAGAAATACAATCTACCCAACTCGATAATAGACTTTATCCGTACGCACCATAGTGATAGTCTAGTACGCTACTTCTACAATACCTATCGTAACCTGCACCCTGATGAAGAAATAGATATTGCTGATTTCTCTTATCCGGGACCTAAACCATTTACCAAGGAGCAAGGGATCTTGATGCTTGCCGATGCGACAGAGGCGAGTAGTCGTAGCCTCAAAGAGTACACTGTGGAGCATATTGTCGAGCATGTTAATCGCATTGTCGATAGCATTATTAGCGAGGGACACCTCAATAATACACCTCTTAGTTTCAAAGATATTCAACTTATTAAGGAAGTCTTTGTCGCAAAGTTGAAGACGATGTACCACACCCGTATCACTTATCCAGAACTTAAAGCGTAATGAAGCCAATCTTTATTATCGGCTATATGGGGGCAGGGAAGTCCACTTTGGGACGTAAGTTGGCTCACGCTCTTGGGCTTAATTTTATAGACACAGATATATTTATCGAGAACCGCTTCAGAGAGCGTATCGCAGATATGTTTGTTCGTATTGGAGAGGAGGTATTTCGCAAGCGTGAGCGTTATATAATAGAGGAGTTATCCGGTATGACTGATTGTGTGATCTCTACCGGAGGAGGATTGCCCTGCTTCTATAATAATATCGACTTGATGAGAGAGTGTGGCTTGACTGTCTACTTGTTTGCCAGTGCAGAGTCTCTTGCCGGAAGACTCGAGTATTGCAAACGGACACGCCCTACAATTAAAGACAAGTCTGGGGACGAACTCTTGGCACACGTCAGTAAAGCCTTGCAAGAACGCAAAGTTTATTACGAACAAGCAGAGTTACACGTCTCAATCGAGCAAATAACGTGCGAAGACGAAGAGTTGGCAATAGCCCAAAGTCTAGCAAAAGAGATACAACAAAAGTACATCTTATGATAAAGGTTGTCATTGAGAACTCTGTTCCTTATCTCAAGGGTATTGCAGAGCAGTATGTTTCGCCTATATACCTCGATAATGATGATATTATCCCCGAGAGTATAAGTGAAGCAGAGGCGATGATTGTGCGAAGTATTACCAAGTGTAACGCTTCGTTACTCCGTGGTACGCCTATCAAGTATATTGCTACTGCTACAGCAGGGACAGATCATATTGATAGCACCTATTGTACAGAGAATGCAATCGCGTGGGATAGTACCCCGGGCTGTAATGCTATTGCTGTTGCTCAGTATGTATTCTCAACGCTAAGCCTACTGAGCCTTAAGCACGGATTTTCTCTTGGGGGGAGAACCATCGGAATTATAGGTGTTGGACACGTAGGACGAGAGGTAGAGCGTATATCTAAAGCACTTGGTATTCGCACCCTGCTCTATGACCCCCCAAGAGAAGAACAAGAGGGATCTGACCTCTTTGTTCCTCTTAGGCGGATACAAGAAGAAGCAGATATAATTACTCTGCATGTTCCGCTTACAGATGCAACCAAATATATGGTGAACGATGAGTTCCTCTCTCAATGTAAGCGTAAGCCCATTTTGATAAATGCATGTCGAGGATTAGTTTGCTCTAGTACTGCACTGATAAGAGCCAAGCAGAAGGGGCTTATCTCTCATCTGATTATTGATTGCTGGGAGGGCGAACCCAATATAAACCAAGACCTACTTAGTTACGTAGACATTGCTAGTCCTCATATTGCAGGTTTCTCGGCAGACGGTAAGCACAGAGGTGCTCGTATGGCCCTTAAGGCACTATGCAAGCATTTTGATATTCCATATGATAATAGCCTATTAGAGCCTCGAGAGTTGCTTTCTCCTCAACAGCCGATTGACCTTAGTTTGTTCCCTCTAGGTGAAGCGATACAGTATGCTTTCTTGGATACATTTGATCCCCGCTCTATTGATATGGCTATGCGTGGACGTGAATTAAATTTCGAGTCCTTACGCAAGCATTATCATTATCCTAGAGAAATGGCTGCTCATCAAGTGATAGGAGGAAGCCCTCAGGAGCGAAGCATATTGTCAGAGATTGGGTTTAGATTGATCTAGATATAACGGTGTGGATAGTGATGGGGAGTTTGTTGCCAAGTTTTAATATTCTGCTGTTTTCCCTCTATGTTTTGACGATTATAGGGGTAATTGTTACTGTTATCCTAGAGAACCGTAATCCTCTCAAAACATCGGCTTGGGTAATGATCATAGGGCTAATCCCTATCATAGGACTCATAGCCTATATTGTCTTTGGGCAGGAGCAACGTAAACTACACCGGATAAATAAACGCTACTATCGACGGCTGCAAAAGTACCCACGTATGCACTCTGTTATTCCAGAGCAAGCCGTAAGCCGTGCAATCCCTCCTCAATACACCAATCTTGTTAATCTTGTCGCGCGTAATAGCGATAGCCCTTTGCTTACTTTTGATGATTGTGATATATACGTTGATGGTGGTACATTCTACGCTCATCTGCTCGAAGACATAAGACAAGCAACTAAACACATACATATAGAGTCATATATCTTTGACGATGATACATTCTTTGCTTTACTCTGTGATACTCTGATCTCAAAGAAAGAAGAAGGTCTAGATATACGCATTATATACGACTACCTCGGGAGTTATTCTGTTCCAGAGAAACGTTGGGAACAATTGAAAGAATACGGGATACAAGTGTATCCGTTTCTGCCCGTGAAAATACCTCTACTGTCGAGTACAGTAAACTATCGTAATCACCGCAAGATAACCGTGATTGATGGACGTATTGGCTATGTCGGGGGTATGAACTTCGCCAATCGATATAAAGACGGGAATGAATTGGGGAAATGGAGAGATACACACTTTCGTTTTACTGGGAGTGCCGTTTCTGCATTGCAAACAGACTTCCTGATGGATTGGTATAGTGTGTCGAAGCGTATCGTACATATTGAGCGATACTTTAGTACAGCCTCCAAAGATGAAACAAAACAGACCTCACTGATCCAGTTTATCTTTGGCGGACCTATCGAGGAATACCAGTCTATTGAGCAGACGCTTACGAGTATTATCTATCAAGCCAAGCGATCAATCTTGATACAAACCCCGTACCTACTCCCTACAGAGAGTCTATACAATGCTCTTATCTCGGCTGCTCTATCTGGGGTCTCGATAGAGTTAATGATACCGGCATCGGGCGATACTTGGGTAGCCCTCCTTGCTATGGAATCTTATCTCGAGGGTTTAATGCGTGCTGGGGTAAAGATACATCGTTATCATGTCGGTTTCTTACATAGTAAACTGATGCTCATAGATGATAGTATTGCCTGTATTGGCTCTACGAACCTAGACTTCAGAAGCCTTGAGCATAATTTTGAAGTAATGGGAGTGGCCTATGACCCTAATCTAGCACAGCGTTTGAGCCTTATCTATAAGCAGGATCAACGCGACTGCGTAAGCCTAGACCTTGCAACGTGGCAGCGTAGACCATACATTCGTCGCTTAGGGGAGTCTGTGATGAGGCTCTTTGCACCCTTGCTCTAGTCCGAAAACGATGAGAAATCCCGAATGCCTAATCGGGATAGTCGAGGTAAGAATGGAGGCGTATTGAGGCTTGAGATGCTTAGGGTATTTATCTCTTCCAAAAGTAAGGAGTCAATATCCCTATAAAAGTGAAGACCTCAAGGCGACCTGCTAGCATCAAGAAGGAGAGAACTACCTTGGTAAAGTCATCGGCTGCGGTTACAGACGAGACATACTTACCGATCCCCGGTCCCGAGTTGCTAATACATGCTACTGCTATGCTTATACTTGAGTCAAACCCATTCCCATCGAGCATAATCAAAGCGGCTCCCAAGAAAATCAATACAACGTATAAAACACAAAATGCAAGTATTTGATGCACGACACTGATGCTTACTTGTCTGCCGTTGAAGATAACGGGCGTTAGCATATGTGGGCGTACTTGCTTCTTAAACTCATTACGTAAGTTTTTGACCAACACGATGAAGCGTGCCATCTTAAGTCCGCCCGAGGTCGATCCCGTACAGCCATTGACAAACATAAGGAGTAGGGCAAGCATCCAAAAGAAAGGTTTCCATGTCGTAATATCCGCAGTCAAAAAGCCTGTACTCGATGCAAGAGAAGTGCATTGGAAGAAAGCCTTACGGAAGGACTCCTCGATAGTCGGATATAAATCATTAGACCACAACCACCACGTTGTAACTAGAGTAAAACTGATGACAAACAAGGTAAACCAACGAAATTCCTCATCGGCTATTAGTTTGATCGGTTTGCCAAGTAGTAAGAAGTAGATAAGGGCAATGTTTAGGCTTCCTATATACATAAATGTGCCTATTACGTACTCTACATAGGGACTATCGAAAGCAGATATACCATCTGTATGTGTTGAATACCCCCCGGTCGAGACGGTTGCAAAAGCATGGCACACAGCATCAAAAGTCCCCATCGGACCAAGCCATAGGAGTAGAGCCAGCAAGGCAGTAATAAAGACATAAACGCCAGCAAGACGTTTGGCTACATCTGAGATCTTGGGCAAGAAGCGATCGTGCGTAATGCCCGTTGTCTCTGCATTGAAGATATGGCTCACCCCTCTACCTCCCGATAGCATAGGTATCAAGGCTACAGTAAAAACGACAATACCAATACCTCCCTGCCACTGCATCAAAGCCCGCCACAGGAGGATACTGTGCTCTAGGTCATCGATATGTGCATATACTGTTGCCCCTGTTGTCGTGAAGCCAGAGATCGTCTCAAAGAGTGCTGTCCAGAAGTTGTTTGTAGAACCGGGGCTTAGGAGTATGGGTATTGTTGCAATGCTAGAGAGGACAAGCCATGTTACAGTTACCGCCAGCATTCCCTCGCGTCTGCCGATTGTGATTGTATTCTTCTTAAGACCGTAGCCGTAGAGAATGGTACCTACGATGAGGTACATCAGGAAGCCAGCGACAAAAGGGAGTAGGGTATTGTTGTAATAGTAGGCACTCGCTAGGCAGATGAGCATCAGAGGTAACTCAAATAAACACATCTGACCTACCACCTTGGCGATGAAGTGCAAGTTTAACTTACGTATGCCTTCCATCGTCAATTGAAGAGTTTCTTGAGTTTCTCCAAGGACACATCGTGATAAAAGACTATCATCAGATCATGCTCCGAGATAACCGTATTACCATGTACCATCTGTGGGACACCGTTATGTAGCATACCTCCGAGGGTCATATTCTCTGGGAGATTAAGGTCTTTTACGTGCTTACCGACAAGAGGAGAGTTACGGCCAACGACCAACTCTGCTAGTTCTGCATTAACCATGCTTAGGAATACGATCGAACCCATAGACTGCCCCAATAGCATACGATATATATGACCTGCAGCAAGGAGTTTTTTGTTGATCAATGTACCTATGTCAAGGCGGTAAGCCAGTGGAATATAGTCGATATTCTCTTCCTTAGCGATCGTTTTGTAGACGTTAAATCGTTTTGCTGCAAGACAAGCCAAGATATTGGCCTCGCTATTCTCTGTTAGGGCGACAAAGACTTGGGCATCGTTAAAGCCAACCTCTCCTATTATGTTAGGATCCCGACCATCCCCATGGAATACTGCTACATTTGGGGGGAGTTCTTGCGAGAGGCGTAGGCACTTTGCCTTGTCCTCATCAATGAGATAGACTTTGATATGTGAGGGAATACGCTTAATCGTCTGTAAGGCGACACGGCTTGCTCCCATAATAATCATTTTCTTGACCTCTGGGGCTTCTTTGCCTGCTAATCGTCTTACGGCATCGACTTGATCTGAGGTACAAGTGAAATAAACCAAGTCATTACGCTCGATACAGGTAGAGCCACTTGGGATAATGGTCTCTAGGTCACGTTTGATCGCTACGACATGGTAAAACTTATGCCCATCATCTTCTTTGCCTCCTAGTTCGTATAGGTGCTTACCTATAATAGGTGCCCCCTCACGTACTTTGACACCTACGAGTACCACCGCTCCGTTGAATAGCGTTACGTACTGCCTAGCCCAAGGGTTAAGTGTCGTAGAGGCTATCTCCTCGGCTGCGAGTTCCTCGGGATATATTGTTTGGTCTATACCTAGACGAGCACATAGTTCGCTATAACTGGCGTCTAAGTATTCGGGAGCATTCACTCGTGCAATGGTGTGCTTGGCCCCTACTTGCTTGGCTATTGTGCATGCGATCATATTCGTAGCATGGTCTGGGGTAACGGCAACGAAGAGATCGGCTCCGGGGACGTATGCTTGCTCTTGGTCTTCTTGCAAGAGTGGGTTTCCTGCTACGAGAAGAGCCTCAAGGGGGCATAACTCCTCCAACCTCTTTGCCGAGTCCATCAAGACGATGTTTTGCTCCTCATTGCTGAGCATCTTCGCTAGATGCACTCCCACCTCTCCTGCTCCTGCGATAATGATACGCATAGGCTTTGTCGTTTGCTTTTATACTAGTTGTTTGAGCGTGTGGTAGATCTGTTTGTTGGATAAGCCACACATCTCGCGTTGCTCTGCTGGTGTTGCGTGAGGGATAAACTCATCGGGTAAGCCAAGACGCTTAAGTTTGATATTATACCCATTATCGAGTATAAACTCAGATACGGCAGAGCCCATACCGCCTTGGAGCGTTCCCTCCTCAATAGTAACGAGTGTGTGATGACTCTTGCAGAGTGTGTGTAGCAACTCTTCGTCAATAGGCTTAGCAAATACCATATCTACGTGGCTTACACGTAATCCCTCGCTGTGCAGTTGTCCTACCACCTCTGCAACGTCGACACCGATAGGGCCTAGGCTTAGAATGCATAGCCCCTCACCCTCGGTAAGGACGCGTCCTTTGCCCAAAGGAATGATTTGCATATCCTGCTTCCAGTCTACGACCGATCCGTTACCTCTCGGGTATCGAATAGCGACAGTCTTGTCCCATGCTTTGTAAGCCGAGTACATCTGATGTCGCAACTGTACCTCGTCCATCGGTGAGCATATAGCCATATTGGGGATAGAGCGTAGGTAGGCAATATCAAAAGCTCCTTGGTGGGTTGCTCCGTCTTCTCCTACTAGCCCTGCTCTATCAAGACAGAAGATAACCTTACAACCTTGTAGTGCTACATCATGTATCAACTGGTCGTATGCTCTTTGCATGAAAGTAGAGTATATGTTGCAGAAGGGGATTAGTCCCTCCGTCGCCAGCCCTGCTGCAAAGGTAACAGCATGCTCCTCGGCTATGCCTACATCGTATGCTCGGCTTGGATAGGCTTGCATCAACTTATTCATAGAGCAACCAGAGGGCATCGCAGGGGTAATCCCTACTATGCGCTTGTCTAGAGCCGCCAATTCGACAAGGGTCTCGCCAAATACATCTTGAAACTTTGGGGGCTGGAGCGTGCTATCACCAACTATTCGTTCGCCCGTGCAAGGATCAAACTTCCCCGGTGCGTGCCAAATAGTAGGTGAGGCCTCGGCTGGCTGATAGCCTTTGCCCTTGATCGTAGATAGATGTAGGATCTTGGGTCCCCTCATATCCTTAATGTCATTGAGTACTTGCACAAGACGAATGACATCGTGACCATCAACGGGTCCTATGTACCTAAGGCTAAAACTATCGAATATATTGTTTTGTCCAGATACAAAACTCTTTAACTTGTTGTTTACTGTTTGCCAGTTGCGATGACTACCCTCCTCAATAATGTGCAACTTACGTAAGCCTTTGTACAGATCTCGGCGTACGTTGTTGTAGGTCTCACTCGTGAGGAGATTGACCATATATTTATTGAGTCCGCCGACATTGCGGTCAATAGACATATTATTGTCGTTTAGGATAATGAGGAGGTTATTATCAAACGAGGAAGCATTGTTAAGTCCCTCAAAAGCCATTCCTCCGGTCATCGAGCCATCACCAATAACCGCTACAACCCTACGCTTATCACCTTTTTGCTCGGCGGCAACAGCCATACCGAGAGCAGCACTGATAGAGTTGGAAGCGTGACCTGCCGTGAATGTATCATAGGCACTCTCACTAGGGTGGGGGAAGCCTGCGATACCATCTTTTTTGCGTAGTGTGTGGAATGCCTCTCTACGCCCTG
Organism: Porphyromonas sp.; assembly: GCA_041856045.1. GTDB lineage: Bacteria > Bacteroidota > Bacteroidia > Bacteroidales > Porphyromonadaceae > Porphyromonas. The sequence goes on from JBHAFI010000125.1 coordinate 14,864, forward strand.
TAAGTATCTTATGGATATATGCCTGATGTCCCACGTCCCATACGATACGATCATCGGGGGTGTCGAGGACATAGTGCAGAGCGACTGTAAGTTCGACAGCACCAAGGTTACTCCCCAAGTGTCCCGGATTAACCGCCAAAGAGTTGAGCAAAAACTCTCTCAACTCTTGGCACAGGTGAGGCAAGTCCTCAAGACGCAGACGCTTGAGATCTAGGGGGCTGTTAATGTTATTTAGTAATGACATTTAAGTGATGGTTTAGTCAGACTAAGGTCTTAGTTTCTTGACTAAGTCTGCCTCGGTCAGTGAGAGTTGTTCGCCAGTCTGCATATCCTTAATGGTCAGGACACCCTTGTTGCGTTCGTCTTCTCCAACGAGAGCAACGTATGGGATCGAGTTGCTGTTGGCGTAAGACATTTGCTTCTTGATCTTGGCAGACTCGGGGTATAGTTCGCAGCGGATACCTGCTTGTCTTAGTCGAGCCACAAGGGGGATAAGGTATGCCTCGTCCTCTGCACTAAAATTGACAAACATAATCTCTGTCGTACTATTGAGCGTATTGGGGAATTTGCCCAATTCCATTAGCACGTCATAGATACGATCTGCACCAAAGGAGATACCGACACCACTAAGCCCGTCCAAGCCAAAGATACCTGTTAGGTTGTCGTAGCGTCCTCCTCCCGAGATGCTTCCTATTGTTGCATCAATAGCCTTAACCTCGAGTATTGCTCCCGTATAATACGATAGACCTCTTGCAAGGCTAAGATCTACGACAACCTCTGTCGAGAGTTGTAGTCCTGAGAGATGTTTCAATACGAAGCGTAACTCTTCAATACCACGTAGACCCTCCTCGCTACTAGCGATAAGATCTTGCAGTTGATTGAGTTTCTCCTCATTGCTTCCCGAGAGTAGGAGTAGTGGCTCTAGTTGATTGAGTTGCTCGTCTGTGAAGCCCTTGCCTCTCAACTCCTCCTTGACTTTGTTTAGTCCTATCTTGTCGAGTTTATCGATCGCTACTGTGATGTCGATGAGGCGATCCTCTGCTCCTATTGTTTGAGCAATACCTGCGAGTATTTTTCGGTTATTCAGTAGGACGCGTGTACGGATATCTAGACGTCGGAATACCTCGCTGATGATCTGTATGAGTTCGACCTCATTAACGAGCGAAGTAGAGCCAATAACATCGGCATCGCACTGATAAAACTCACGATAGCGACCCTTCTGTGGTCTGTCGGCACGCCATACAGGCTGTATTTGATAGCGGCGGAAGGGTAAGGTCAGTTCCTCTCTATGCATTACAGCATAGCGAGCAAAAGGTACTGTAAGGTCGTATCGCAGACCTTTCTCGCATAGACGGCTAGCCAAGCGTGTCGTATTACGCTCAAGTAATTCCGAGTCCTCGATACCTTTGAGGTAGTCCCCAGAGTCTAGTACCTTGAATAGCAGTCTATCCCCCTCTTCTCCATACTTCCCCATAAGGGTTGAGAGGTTCTCCATAGTAGGAGTCTCTATCTGCTGGTAACCATATAGTGCATAGACAGATCGTATGGTGTCGAATATATAATTACGTCGAGCCATCTCTACGGGCCCGAAGTCTCTCATACCCTTGGGTATAGTTGGCTTTTGCATATCGTTAATCTTTTCTCGTATAGTAATAATAGGTAGAGCGGAGCGGATTACGCTCATCGGGCTCTACGATTTCGCTTGTTTTTAGTTCCCAGTCCTCAAGTTTGACTTGAGGGAAAAAGGTGTCTGCATCGGGGTACTCTGCTTCTACCATCGTAATGTGTAGTTCGTTGGCTCTCTCAAGGCTCTGCTTATAGATCTCTCCACCCCCGATTATAAATACTCGATCCAAGCCAGAGCATAGAGCCAAAGCCTCATCAAGACTCCTTACCACCTCAGCACCCTCTAGGCTGTCGATGCTACGGCTAATAACAATGTTACGGCGATTGGGTAAGGCTCCGTTGGGCAGTGATTGGTAGGTTTTACGCCCCATAATAATGGGGTATCCTGTCGTCAAAGCCTTGAAGCGTTTGAGATCACTCGCCAAGTGCCACAAGAGTTGGTTATTACGACCAATAGTGCGGTCTAGAGCCATGGCCACAATGATTGCTATCTTCATACCGATACGATACCTGCAATATGTGGGTAAGGGTCGTAATCGACAAGGCTAAAGTCCTCGTACTTGAAGCCATCAATCTCCCTAACCTCGGGGTTAATGTGCATACGGGGAAGTTTGCGTGGTGTCCTTGATAACTGCTCCTCGACTTGCTCAAGATGATTGAGGTAGATATGTACGTCACCAAAACTATGGACAAACTCTCCCACCTCCAAGCCCGTGACTTGTGCCATCATCATCAAGAGTAGGGCATAGGACGCTATATTAAACGGAACCCCAAGGAAGACATCGGCACTACGTTGATACAATTGGAGGCTTAGTCTTCCCGATGAAACATAAAACTGCATCAGACAGTGACAAGGGGCTAGTGCCATATCGTCTATTTGGGCAACATTCCACGCAGAGACTATTAGGCGTCTGCTTGTGGGGTTACTGTGTATCTCCTCGACGATAGACTTTATTTGGTCAATGGTACCACCTTGATAGTCGGGCCACGAACGCCATTGAGCCCCATAGACAGGCCCGAGGCTACCATTCTCATCGGCCCATTCATTCCAAATACGGACCCCGTGTTCTTGTAGATAGTGGATATTGGTATCTCCACGCAAGAACCAAAGTAACTCATAGATGATACTCTTGAGGTGTAATTTCTTGGTCGTAACCAATGGAAAACCTTCGGACAAATCGAAGCGCATCTGATAGCCGAAAGTACTGATTGTTCCCGTTCCAGTGCGATCTCCCTTTTGCTCTCCTTTATCCTTTATATGCTGTAATAAGTCTAGATACTGCCTCATTATGGATAAGTTACATTAGTATATACAAAGTTAGTCATTTTTGTAGAGTTGGCATATATCAAGAGGATAGGATACCTAGGTATAATCGCCTAATCAGTCGTTTGGGAGTGTGGCGGATAGGTACGCGTGACAAGGCGACTAAGAGAGAAGTCGAATAACCTCCCGATAACCTCGACCAAGCCCTCTTGGATTGACCTTAGGAGATCCCTTGATTGAGTGTGAAATGAAGAGATACTTAGACGTCGATTGATGTCTAAGTATCTTGTCACTTGACGTCTAAGTATCTTGTTATAACGCCGATCAGCACTGCCTCTCCGAGAGGCCTATTTTCGACAGCATAGATCCAAAACCAGATGATCTTAACTCTTCTCTCTTGCGGGGGAGATGATACTAAATCGTCTGCTTAAGAGTAAGAGTACTGTGTGTGTATTTATTCGTCAATATGCATACCAAGTGTGTAGAGCATAGGTGTGATTACTTTCGCTAAGGGGGATTAGATAGGTGCGAAGATTAAGCATAGAGGCTATACCACAGTAAAGTGGTATAGCCTCTTACGTTACATTCTTTAGGAGAATGTATTGGGTCGTTCTCTTGGCGAGGAGTTACACAGCCGGGAGGTTCATACCTGTTATTCGTCTGTATAGATCCAAGGCGTACAAATCGGTCATTCCCGAGATGTAGTCAAGAGCACACTGTATGCGTCCGTAGGTGGTATCTTGCTTGATGTTGTACTGCGAACTAATACGCCCGAGCAAAGCCTGACTATACAAGTCGCTGGGTTGGTGTAAGGCGTGGAGTAGTTTGTCGAGTAGGGAGGTGAAGATCTGATGACCTGCGAGTTCGACATCGAGTACCATCTTTGAGCGATAGATCCTATCCCATGCTACGCTCGACGACAGCCTATATGCCTCTAGACTACGAGGCGGGAGTTTGCCCAAAAGGCTACCAACGAAGCGACCACTCAGTATCTCTTGCTCGTGGTCGAGGAATATCTGTGCTGCCTCCTCTGCCAAAGTATTGATCGCACGACTTCGCAAATAACCTATTCGCTCGTTGCTATCGTCAATCATCGAGAGCGTATGCTGTACATAGTCATGGCTTGCACTAGGGAGGAAACTAGAGAGAATATCCTCGGTTTCTTGATAACTCAAAATACCAAGTTTATACGCGTCCTCAATATCCATCACTTGATAACAAATGTCGTCTGCTGCCTCTACGAGGTAAACCAGTGGATAGCGTGCATACCTTAGGGGGACATTATCCTCACTTAGCCTTATGATCTGCAATTCGTTTGCAAGATCACGCATCGTAGACTCTTCTGTTTGGAAGAACCCAAACTTCCCTTTCTCACCAGCCAACTCACTGCTATATGGATACTTAATAATACTAGCAACGGTGCTGTACGTTAGAGCAAATCCCCCGGGACGACGACCTACGAATTGATGCGTCAGTAGACGTAAGGCATTGGCATTACCCTCAAAGTTTAGGAAGTCTGACCATCTGCCACCCTCACGCTCAACGACCTCTTGCCACACACGCCCGTTACCCTCCCTAAAGTAAGCACCTATGGCACGCTCGCCACTATGCCCAAAGGGTGGATTGCCCATATCGTGAGCCAAGCATGCAGCACTAACGATCGAACTAAGGGCTGCACGCATATCTATGTCCTTGAGTCGAGGGTAACGCGTCTGTAAGACGCTCCCTACGATGTTACCTAGAGAACGCCCTACGCAACTAACCTCCAGACTATGAGTAAGGCGATTATGTACGAATACATTACCGGGCAAGGGAAAAACTTGCGTCTTATTCTGTAGTCTACGGAAAGGCGGAGAGAACACAAGGCGATCATAATCTCGCTCAAACTCACTGCGTGATTGTATCTCGTGCTTGCTACTACGTACATCGGAGCCTATTCGCCGATCGGAGAGTAAGGTTTGCCACTGCATACGGATATATAGAGTCGAGTAGGTTAGAAGCAATAACTCACACCAAGAGTAGCAGCAAAGCGTTGGGCCGTATAGCCGTAGTGTAGTGTGGCATCGGCACGGCTAAGGATATGAGCAGAGCCTTTTAGTGTCCAAGCCTTTGTCAAGTTATACGCTCCCGAGAGGCGGAAGAGTGATAGGGCTGGGACGCTTACTATTTGGCTTGTGGCGAAGTTGCTTAGCATTTGCTTGATGCCATGCTTGAGCTCGTAGCCAACGATGAGTTCGAGTGCTTGACTAGGACGATAAGTTAGACTTACATTCGCCTCTAGGCTGGGACGCCCATATAACTGAGATATGTCCGAGGCTCTATCGCTCTTGGACCAGTGGTTGTAAGTGAGTCCTCCCTTGAGGGCAAATTGCTGAGCAAAGCGATAGTCTATATCCGCTCCTACCTTGAGAACCGACCCATCAGCAGACACGGGAGTAAATGCCACTTGATGATCCAAAGATGAAGTTGGCGTAGTACTACCTCCGCCACTAATTGTAGAGGCACTTGTTGCGGTAGGGATTAGTAAGTAATTGATGCCATCAAGGTACTTGCTGTACTCAGTACGAAACTCTATTGACACTTGATCGCTAAGCAAGCCTTGTGCCTTAAGACGTAAGTCTAGAGGAATACGTGACACCTTAGCATTTTGTAGAATACGCAGATAGGGCATCTCGCTAAGCATCTCGGATAGGCTATTACTTCGTATGCCACCTAGAGCCTCGAGTTTGACCAACCAGTCTTCGCTTGGTTTGATATAAACCTCTGCATAGGGACTTAGTTGGACGCCCTTGTTTTGATGCTCTTGGTAGAAATCGACTCCTGCCCCTAGTCTTAGTCCCCAGTCAAAGTGCTGTCCCTCGCTCTTGTAACTCCAGTAGGGCTTGAGAGTAACGATGCTTTTGTTGGAGTAGGTAAAGACTTCTCCTCCCAAGCCTAAGTCCTCGGCACTCTTATTGTAGATATAGTTTGAGGCCATAAGATCTAAGCCAAAGAAATGCTGCTCACCTGTTCCGTACTTTAGTGTCCCGTCTATGGCTAGTTTGATCTCATTACTTTTCCTCGTTTGCTCCCAAACACCAAGTCCACTCACTTGGCTATATCCCAACTCCGGACGAAATTGATAGGACAGCACCCCCTCTTGAATATCTTGCTGACCCAACGCTACAGCCAGCGTATAGTTGTTGTGAGTAAGGTAAGGCTTCCCGATCATTAGTCCCTCGTCATAGACGGCAGTCCCTTTGTCGAGAGGGATATAGCCATGGTAATTGTACTTCTGATGCTTATACCCTCCATCAATCGCCAACTTTAGTCCACTTCTCAACCTTGTTGCGAAGTGTCCCGAGAGTCTTAGTCCTTGCTCTTTGGCAGTACGTGATAGTTGATTGTCCTTGATCGTATGGTGGCTGTACAAACCATCGGCTATTATGTCTAGACTTGTATCCTCTTGATCAATCGCACGGATACCTGCCGATAGATAGGCATTATACTTGAGTCCTGCACCGATAGAGATATACCCTCGTTGCTTACGATCGTAGTAAAACGATTGAGGCGACTGTATCAGCGTCAGAGGTTGCAACTCTAGGGCTGGCATACTCTCTCGTAGGCTTACGGGGCCGAGGCGTACTTGGCGTGCTTTGTAGGCTTGAGGTGCTTGTATGCTTGTAGATAAGGGCATACGCTCCTCAAGGATAAGTTCTTCGCTAGTCTCGACTTGTAGTTGTCGCCTTAGGGTGTCTACTGTCTGTGCTGTGGCTCCGAGTGTAAAGCCTAGGCTCAGTCCTAGGGTACTTACTATGATTGAGTATCTCATCGTTTAGTTGTTGTATTTATTTAGGCGTAGTGAGATCATCTCCTTGATGTCCGCCTCATTACCATTGTAGTTATCTCTTAGGCTCTCGATATATTGCTTAGCCAGATAAAGTTCGCCTTGCTTCTCATAGTTATCAGAGAGCAGTACGAAGGCTCGGGCGAGCCAGTATGTTTGGCTAGAGCCCGAAGCAATAAACTTGTCTAGTACTGCTTGACACTCCCCAAACTTGCGAAGACGCATCAGAATATCTGCTCGTCGTACTATCGCCTCGGCTCCATACTTCGAGTTATATGCGTTCGAGAGCGTAGCGTAAGTATTTACAGCCTGATTAAAACTCTTGTTGCTCTCCTCAAGTCTACCTTTGAGGAGTGTTACCTCTTCTCGCTCTAGAGTCGTAAGCCCTGTTTGGGCTAATGTTTCCTCAGCAATAGGTAGTGCCTCGTTGCTCTTGTTACTATTGATCGCCGTACGTAATACTCCGAGGGCAGCACGTGTGCGATATAGTTTTGTGCCTTGGGCATCTTTGTATAGCGACTTATAAGTGTTGTACGCCTCTGCCGACAGATTACTCTGCTGTTGGAGGTCTGCTAGTTGCAAACCTAGTTGCAGTTTGCTCTCTCCCATTGGGCTCTCTTGGTAAGCCGTCTTGAGTATTGCCATAGCCTCTTGGCTACGTCCCTCGGTAGCATATCGGGTCGCTAGAAGTTTTTGAGCCTCTACTCTGTCACTACTATTGGGGTAGGTTGCAAGGTATTGCTCCAAAGCCTCGGTAGTCCCCGATAGACCACGGCGAGCCTTATCCTCGATAGACAAGAACTTGAGGTGTGCCTCATCTTGACTGCTGGGTTTGAGTTTCCCCTCTAGGGTCTGGGCATAAGACAAGAACTCATCACTCTTTCCCTGCTCTAGATAGAGCGTACGCAAATCTCCTAGAGCACTCTCTGCCTCACGCGTATGTGGATATAGGGCTATCAACTCCTTGTATGTCTTGATAGCCTCTGTGTCTTGCTCAAGGTTGCTGTATATAAGTGCTTGCTCAAGTTTAGCCGTGGGAGCCACATCACTGAGAGGGAATTGTGTGACGATAGCACCAAAGGTATTCAGTGCCTCGCTAGTCTTGTTGCTCAACCTCTCCGCACGACCTTTGTCATACATCAGATAGGGCGTGTAGTTGCTCTTGGGATACTCTTGTAGGGTTTGTTGGATAGTTTGTATCTGTTTGCTATACTGCCTCTGTTTGCCGTATATCTTAGTTTGTCTATATAGGGCCTCGTCACTACCATTGGGTATAAGGCTATGTGCCTGTTGGTAACTCTTGAGAGCATCATCGTATCTATTCACAGCCAAGAAACTATCACCCAAACGAAGTAACGCGTCCCCTTGCTTGTACTTATCTTGCAATTGGTGGCTTGCTTGCGTAAAAGGCGATAGAGCCTTATCGTATTTCTTCTGATTATATAAGACATAGGCACGTAGATACTCTATCTCTGCCAACTCGACAGCACTTAGTCCCTTACCATACTCAAGGGCTTTGTTGGTGTCCTCCTCGGCTTGTGTGTATCTCTTGTGCTGTATGAGAGCCTCTGCACGCAAACCTAAGGCTCTAGCGAGGGTCGTATTGCCGGTGTAACCAAGTTGAATAGCCGAAGCCAAGGCTGGTAAGTAGTCGCTCTGCTGAGCCTTGAGTGCAAGGGCGTGACGTAAGAATACCTCTTGTTTGAGATCTTGTAGTTTGATGCCTTGCTTCTCTAGTGAATTGATCAGGTTGAGCGAAGCTCTATGATTGCTACTCCCTGCAATATAGGCACGCATCAACTCCAATACTCTCGTACGATAACTACTCGTAGGATACGAGCGTAGGAAATCCTCGGCTAGTTTGGCATGATTGCCAAATACATCTTGCCCTCCGCTGTGACTTATCTCTATGAAGCGATATAGGGCTTGCTCCTTGAGTTTGCCGTCTTGTGTCGTATTGATGACCGACTCAAATGCCAACTGAGCCTTATGCATATCACCCTGCTCTTGATAGATATTGCCTAGGGCAAATTGAGATAATGCCTTTAATTCGCCCTCGCCTAGGCTGGCTCTTTGCAGAGGAATAAGGGCTGTGTCGTATGCCTTCTCTGCGTAGAGAGAAGCCCCAAGGATATAGTACTCTTGTGGCAAAAGTGCCTCACGGTCGCTGCTAGCCTTAAGCGTTGAGAGGACACTCTTGTAGTCCCCTAGTTCGTAGTAAGCATAGGCCATAGCCCCCAACAGTCTAGTACGGCTTTGCATCTCGGGGTAACGAGATAGTAGGGCCTTACTATTAGCAAGGGCGACATTAGGTGTATCTAGGCTATAACTGATAAGAGCATCTTGGTAAGCAACCTCGGGTAATATGCTATCACTCCACGAGCGACGCTCCAGCATATCGTGAGCCTCTTTTGCTTTGCCCTCGTACCATACGATATTGCTTAGATATAGTGCTGCTTGATCCCCGAGCAGAGTAGAGTGCTTGGCCACTTGCCCCAGTAGTGTGCGAGCATGATGTAGGTCGTTGTCTGTACGTTTGCTCCTCGAGAGTAGTAGGTAAGCACGTAATAAGAGTGCTTGATCTCTCTCATACTCGTAGAGTGATGCTAGACTTAGGCTGTTGAGGATCGCTAGAGCGTTATCGTTTTGTCCCTCATTATAGTAGGCAAGGGCGAGTAGTAACTCTGCCCTGTGTTTGTCTAGTGAGGACGATAGGCTCGATAGATAGGCATCACGCTCTTTGGTCAGTTTCCTCTTGTTGTCTAGGTAAGTTGCCAGCGTTTGTAGATATGTATTCTGCTCTGGGGACAACTGCAATTGAGGTCTTTGTAGATCTTGTAAGCCAATATAATTCTCGGCTATTGAGCGTACACTATTGAGATGAATAGCACGAGCATAAGGACTCGGTATAGAGTGCTGTGCCGAGAGTTGTTGCGAACCCATTAGTCCAATTCCTGCACATATACAGACAAGAAGTCGTTTCATAAATTTGTTATACTGAATATCTTGGGAAATCCCCAATGTTTATGAATATATAGCAAAGATACAAATACTCATCAAACAATACTAGGCGAGAGCCTACTAGGGCTTACTTTTATAAGAACGAGGGTGCTGGGCTTGTCACGACTTATCGCTCGTCTTGTATGTCTTCTTGAGCATACTATTCTTGTCTATCATCTACTAATAAGTTAATCTCAAGATCAAGGCTTGACGCTTATCCGTCACGTCTTGATTTTTATCCGCCAAGCCTTGATTTTTATCCGCCAAGACGTGGCGGATAGAAAAGATAGGTATTAGGCTCACTTTTGCGTGCTGTGGCTTTGGCTCTTTTCTATAAGGTTACCTAGGGGAGGGGCATAGTATTCTGCGGATTTTGTAGTATCTTTGTCCGGAAATTTCAAGGTAGTACTTAATCATACAATATCAGATATGGCTATTTTTGTCAATGAAGTTTCGCGTACCTTTGGGGAATACCTACTTATCCCCGGTCTTACAACACGTGATTGCACACCCCAAAACGTTAAACTCACCACGCCCTTAGTTCGCTTCAAGCAAGGAGAAGAGGCTCGTATTAAACTGAATATACCTTTCGTCTCTGCCATAATGCAGTCGGTATCTAATGATACACTTGCTATCGAATTGGCACGTAACGGAGGTCTTTCTTTTGTATACGGATCTCAACCTATCGCCGAGCAAGCCGAGATGGTGCGTCGCGTCAAGAAGTTTAAGGCAGGTTTCGTAACAAGTGACTCAAACCTTGCTCCCACAGCAACACTTGCAGACGTCCTCAAACTCAAAGCCGAGACAGGACACTCTACTATCGGGGTAACGCACGATGGGACAAGCCACGGACGACTACTTGGTATTGTAACGAGCCGTGACTATCGCGTAAGTGTCGATAGCCCTAGTAAACTAGTGAGCGAGTTTATGACACCCTTTGATAGACTAGTTGTCGGTAAGGTGGGTATCACGCTCAAAGAGGCTAACAACATTATTTGGGAGCATAAACTCAACACACTACCCATCATTGACGAAAATCAGAACCTCGTATATCTAGTATTCCGTAAGGACTACGACGATCACAAGGAGAACCCTATCGAACTATCAAACAAACTCACCAAAGAACTCCTCGTTGGTGCTGGTATCAACACTAGAGACTACGCAGAGCGTGTCCCAGCATTGGTTGAGGCAGGTGTAGACGTACTCTGTATTGACTCATCTGATGGGTATAGCGAGTGGCAGTACGAGACTCTCCGATGGATCAAAGAACGTTATGGCGATAGTGTACTCGTTGGTGCTGGTAATATCGTAGACGAGGAAGGCTTCAGATACCTAGCAGATGCTGGGGCAGACTTTATTAAGGTCGGTATTGGCGGTGGCTCTATCTGTATTACCAGAGAACAGAAGGGGATCGGTCGAGGACAAGCTACCGCTTTGATCGAGGTGGCAGCGGCTCGTGATGCCTATTATAGAGAGCGTGGTATCTACGTTCCTATATGTAGTGATGGGGGCTTAGTACATGATTACCACATGACGCTAGCGATTGCTATGGGGGCTGACTTCTTGATGATGGGTCGATACTTCGCTCGCTTTGATGAGTCGCCTACCCGTAAACTCAAGATTGGCAACAATATCGTGAAGGAGTACTGGGGCGAGGGGTCTAATAGAGCCCAAAACTGGCAACGCTATGATAGTGGTGGTTCGGAGAACTTGAAGTTTGAGGAGGGTGTCGATAGTTACGTACCTTACGCAGGTAAACTCAAAGACAATCTAGCCGTAACACTCGGTAAGATGAAGGCAACGATGTGTAGTTGTGGTGCTATTACGCTACAAGAGTTGCAAGAGAAAGCCAAGATAACACTCGTGTCGAGTACTTCTATTGTTGAGGGCGGAGCACATGACGTTATCTTGAAGCAAAGTTAATAAGTACCCGCTGTATTGATGATAACAATTATAGGTCCTACAGCCTCGGGTAAGACACGTCTAGCGGCACACCTTGCACACCATATCGGGAGCGAGGTGATAAGTGCCGACTCAAGACAAGTGTATCGAGGTATGGATCTAGGTACGGGTAAAGATCTTGTAGATTATCAAGTGGGGGGAACGCTAGTTCCTTACCACTTGATTGATATTATGCCTGCCGGATCTCGATATAATCTCTATCAGTATCAGCAGGACTTTCATCGGGCTTATCAAGATATTAAGGCTCGAGGTATTGAGATGCCTATCCTCTGTGGAGGGACAGGTTTGTATGTCGAGAGTATCCTAGGTGGCTATCATTTGGCAGATGCTCCAGAGAATACTGCACTGCGTACTAGCCTTTTGGACAAGAGTCTAGAGGAATTGCTCGAGATACTCTTTAGGTATCCGAGTCGCCACAATAATAAGGATATAGATACAGCACAACGTGCCATACGAGCAATAGAAATAGCCGAGTACACACGACAAAGTATAGAGGAGGGGCAAGCACCAAGGTATGAGCCTATCCCGTCTACTATATTCTGCCTCAATCTAGACAGAGATGTTCGTCGAGAGCGAATATCCCTAAGGCTCAAGCAACGTCTAGAGCAAGGTATGACAGACGAGGTAGAGCGTTTGCTTGCCAGCGGTATTGCTCCCGATGATCTTATCTATTACGGCTTGGAGTACAAATGGCTAACACTCTATGTTATCGGAGATATAGATCTAGACACAATGATAACACAGTTGGAGATTGCCATTCACCAATTTGCCAAGCGTCAAATGACATGGTTTAGAGGTATGGAGCGTAGAGGTTACACTTTGCACTACATTGACGCATTGGCTCCTATGGGGGATAAGATAGATATGATACTCAAACAAATCAACCAATAACATTAAGCCTAAATAATTATGACAAAAGTCGCTCAACTCATTGCCCAAAAACTAATAGAAGTCGAGGCTGTCAAACTACAACCCAACAATCCATTTACTTGGGCTTCGGGCTGGAAGTCTCCCATATATTGCGATAATCGCAAGACTCTTAGTTTCCCGCCTTTACGCTCTCTTATCAAACTCGAGTTGTCGAGAGTTATCGCTGAGGAGTTTCCCGAGGTAGAGGCGATCTCGGGAGTTGCTACTGGTGCTATTGCTCAAGGGGCTTTGGTGGCAGACGCACTAGGTTTGCCATTCTCTTACATCAGGTCTGCACCCAAGGATCATGGTATGGAGAACCTCATCGAGGGTGAACTAAAACAAGGAACAAAGGTTGTAATTGTCGAGGATCTTATCTCAACGGGAGGAAGTAGCCTCAAGGCAGTAGAGGCTGTACGCAAGCATGGGGCAGAGGTACTAGGAATGGTAGCAATATATACGCATGGTTTCCCCGATGCTCTCCGCAACTTTGATGAGGCTTGTGTCCGTCTAGTAACACTTAGCGACTACAACGCTGTGCTAGCTGAGGCTCAACGTACAGGCTACATTAGTCCCGAGGAACAAGAGATTTTGGTCGAGTGGCGTAAGTCACCCGATACTTGGGGAAAGTAATAATAACGAATTTATAGAATAGATGGCAGACTATATTAGTGGCATTAAGTCGATCAGAGCCACACAAGCACAAGTGTATAACAAACTGAGCGACCTTAGTGGTATGGCAACCATTGGGGAGGCTCTCAAAGGACACCCAGAGGCGAGTAAGATCGCTATCGAAGGTATTGACCAAGACAATTGTGCTTTTATTCTCCCGGGAGCAGGACGTTTGCACTTACGTATCGTAGAGCGTGAACCCGAGAAGACCATTAAGTTGGAGGCAATCGACGCTCCTATTGCTCTTACGATGTGGATACAGTTAGTACCCGCCGATACCTACGATACTCGCTTGCGTCTAACCCTACGTACAGAACTTAACTTCATTATGAAGAAGATGATTGGGGGAAAACTTCAAGAGGGAGTAGAGAAGTTAGCCGATATGATGGCTATGATACCCTACTAATCGAGGACGACACATAGTAAGCATTTAGGCGAGGATATGATAGGTAGAGCAACTCTAATAGGCTTAGCCGTGGTAAGTCTTGTGGCTTGTCGATCGACAGAGGAGCCCCAAACTCCTATATATCCTGTAAACCTAAGCCTACACTTACAGCAAAATACTTACAGACTACTCCTAAGCCCTGCGACAATTACGACCATAACGACACCTATGTATGCGAGTGATAGATTGGGCTTCGGGGGGCTGGCACTTGTGCATGGCTGGGGGCTAAACGAGTACTATGCCTACGAGTTGGTTTGCCCCTATGAGAATAGGACCGATGTGAGGCTTGAAGTCCGAAATATCGAACTTGCCTGTCCTCAATGTAGCACTAGATACGAGGTATTATCTGGTAGTGGTGTACCCATAGAGGGAGTAGGGAAGAGTCCCCTAAGACGTTATAGGGCTAACTACAACAGCCAAACCAAAGTGCTAACAGTTACGAACTAAGAACACAGTAATATAGATGATTAAAACAATTGTATTTGACCTTGGTGGAGTACTCATTCACCTAGACAAAGACGAGGCACTCAGACGCTTTGAGGCTCTTGGAGTACCCAATGTGGCCGAGATGCTAGATCCTTACCTACAGAGTGGTTACTTCTTGATGGTCGAGGACGGACGTATGAGTAAAGATGAGTTTAGAGATGCTCTCAGCCAACTCGCTGGTAAAGAACTCACGCACGAGCAACTAAGCCACGCCTATATGGGCTTTTTGCTTGAGGTCTGTGCCTATAAGTTCGATTATATCGATACGCTGAGAGATAAGTACAACATTCACATCTTGAGCAATACCAATCCGTATGTTATGGAGTACGGAGAGAGTGACAAATTCCTTCCTAACGGACGTAAGTTGAGCAGTTATTGCGACAAAAAGTTCGCTAGTTGTGAGATGGGTATGGTGAAGCCTCATCGTGGTATTTTTGAGTTAATGATCAAGGAGACAGGTATGAAACCCGAGGAAACCTTATTCCTTGATGATGGCCCTGCTAACGTACAGATGGCAAGCGAACTAGGCTTTATAACCTACTGTCCTAAGAATGGCGAGGACTGGAGAACTAAGGTCGATGCAATACTAGCAGAGCATAATGCCCAATAAGCAACATAGTATAGAGGGCGACCTCCTAAATCTGTTTCATGCTCGTCTGACCTCTTGGTTCGGCGAGCATGCTCGTCTTTTGCCTTGGCGAGAAACTAATGATCCCTATCCGATATGGTTAAGCGAGGTAATACTCCAGCAGACGCAAGTCGTGCAGGGTATGAGTTATTATCATCGCTTTCTAGACTTATTCCCCGATATACACGCTTTAGCAGCAGCCTCTGAGGACGAAGTATTGCGTGCGTGGCAAGGATTGGGATATTACTCTCGAGGACGTAATCTATTGCGTGCTGCCCGAATGATTGTAGAGGAGTTTGGGGGTAAGTTTCCCGACACCTTACAAGAGATTAAGCGTCTACCGGGCGTAGGGCCTTATACGCAAGCCGCGATACTTTCGTTTGCCTTCAGCAAGGCTTATGCTGCAGTAGACGGCAATGTATATCGGGTACTTAGTAGGTTGTTTGCCGATGATACACCGATAGATACTCCGCAGGGGCAAAAACACTTCAGAGCCTTGGCAGAGCAAATGCTCAATCGTAGCGAACCGGGACTACACAATCAATCAATGATCGAACTAGGAGCCTTAACCTGTACACCTCGCAATCCAAACTGTTTGTTTTGTCCCGTACAAGCCTTTTGTCAGAGTTATGCCCTAGGAGTACCAAGCAACTATCCTGTCAAGATCGGGAAGACTAAGGTTAGCAACAGATATTTCCATTTCGTCCTTGTGCGACTATCCAATGGTAATACCTTACTCCAAAGACGCTCCTCGGGCGATATTTGGCAAGGCTTGTATCAGTTCCCACTTATTGAGAGCGATCAGCCCGTAGAGCAAATTGATGCCTTAGTAGGCAATCCTACTTTTGCGACTTTACTATCCGATTGTACAGCACCAGTCGTACAGCCCATTCCCCTAGCAAGTCGCCAGCATAGACTTACTCACAGACTGATACACGCCAAACTATACATTATAGAGGCGGAGCAGTATAAGGGCACCGATTACCTCTCTGTGCCATACTCCAATCTAAGCGAATACGCTCTGCCAGCCCTCCTCCTCAAACTTCTAGACGATCTCCATATCGGCCCAACGACTCGCTAATAATCTTCTCAGTTGTATACATTATATGTATACTTATGTACACTAATTGCTGTGCTCATGGGGCAAAATCTTGAACCCCAAGAATAGCAACAACAAGAGTCTTAGCCCCCTTGCTCTTAGAGCCGATATAATTACTAACTTTGTATCCCGAAATTTATAGACTTACTAGATATATAATATGGCAAAAGAACTTAAAGAGTTAACCCCTCGTAGCGTAGATTACTCGCAATGGTACTTGGATATCGTCCTCAAAGCAGACCTAGCCGAGAACTCTGCCGTACGTGGCTGTATGGTAATAAAGCCCTATGGCTATGCCATCTGGGAGAAGATGCAACGCGTCCTCGATGATATGTTTAAGGAAACAGGACATAGCAATGCTTACTTCCCGCTCTTTATCCCCAAAAGTTTCCTTAGTCGTGAAGCAGATCACGTAGAAGGCTTTGCCAAGGAGTGTGCTGTGGTTACTCACTATCGCCTCAAAACTAACCCCGAGGGTGGTGTCGTAGTAGATCCCGAGGCAAAACTAGAGGAGGAACTCATCGTACGCCCAACTTCCGAAACAATTATTTGGAATACATATAAAAATTGGATACAATCGTATCGCGACCTGCCTATCCTCTGTAATCAGTGGGCTAATGTCGTACGTTGGGAGATGCGTACTCGTTTGTTCCTGCGTACTGCTGAGTTCCTTTGGCAAGAAGGGCACACAGCACATGCGACACGCGAGGAGGCTATTGAGGAGACCGAGAAGATGGTACATGTCTATGAGACCTTCGCTCGTGATTATATGGCTATGCCGGTAATTGTTGGTCTTAAGAGTGCCAACGAGCGTTTTGCGGGAGCCCTAGAGACCTATTGTATCGAGGCATTGATGCAAGATGGTAAAGCCCTACAAGCCGGTACGTCGCACTTCCTAGGGCAGAACTTTGCCAAGGCATTTGATGTAACCTTTAGCGACAAAGATGGCAAGCAAGAGTACGTTTGGGCTAGCAGTTGGGGCGTATCAACGCGTCTAATGGGTGCCCTCGTAATGTCGCACTCAGACGACAATGGCTTAGTGTTACCACCCAAACTCGCCCCTATCCAAGTCGTGATCGTACCTATCTATAAAGGAGCAGAGCAACTAGAGGCTATTAGAGAGCGTTTGAAGCCTATTATAGCAGAACTCAAGAAGCGTGGCGTTAGCGTTAAACTAGATGACAACGACAACAAAAAGCCCGGGTGGAAGTTTGCAGAGTATGAACTCAAAGGCGTTCCCGTACGTCTTGCCCTAGGAGGACGTGACTTGGAGGCAGGTACTATCGAGGTAGCACGTCGTGATACACTCACCAAGGAAACGGTTAGCCTAGATGGTATCGAGGATTACGTTGTAGACTTGCTCGACAAGATACAAGAGAATATCTACCAAAAGGCTCTAGACTTCCGTAGTAAGACGACAAAAACTGTCGATAGTTACGACGAGTTTAAGCAAGTGATTGAGGAGGGTGGCTTTGTGATGGCTCACTGGGACGGTACCCCAGAGACCGAGGAGAAGATCAAAGCCGAGACAAAGGCAACTATCCGCTGTATTCCTCTCGAGGGTGATAAGACCCCGGGCATATGTATGGTAACGGGTAAGCCCTCTGCTCAGCGAGTAGTATTCGCTAGGGCTTACTAATTAGCGATTTTAAGGTAGCAAACAAGTCCCCCTTTTCCTTGGGATTAGGGGGACTTATTATTATTGATGATATTTTGACGATGTCGATGTTTAATCCCGCAGATATAAAGCAACTAGACCAACTCCTCTCGAGCAAGCAGCGGATTGTAATCTTTCCTCATACAGCACCCGATGGTGATGCCCTAGGCTCTACTATTGCTTGGTGTCGTACGATAAGACAAGCCTATCCACAAGCACGAGTAAGTATTGTTAGTCCCGATAAGATAGAGCGTTACCTTAGGGGAATACCGCATCTAGATGAGGTCATAGTCTTTCCCGATCAAGAGGAATTAGCCTTATCGCTCATAGCAGAGGCAGATTTGTTGTGTCATCTCGATCACAATCAGATCTCACGCTTACGATATACTCCTTTGCTCGAGGCAGTACGTAACTCAAGGGCTGAACGTATATTGGTAGACCATCATCTCTATCCCGAGGAAGGCTTTGCTCTGACCTTTAGTTATCCTGCATTCTCCTCTACTTGCGAACTCGTCTACTGCCTACTCAAAGCACTCGGCCATAGTTCACTTATCAGTCCGAGCGTAGCCACAGCACTTGTGACGGGGATTATTACGGATACAGGACGCTTTATGTATGGTTGCTTTGATCCCAAACTTTACCAACACTTCTCCGAGTTACTTGCTCTTGGGGCGGACTACCACTATGTAATAGATCAACTATCTTATCATGGTACGCTTGCCGAGTTAAGGCTCAAAGGATATATCCTACACGAGAAACTCGAGGTATATCCCGACTTGGGGGCTGCCGTCATCACACTGACGCAAGAAGAGATACAAGAGCGTCAGATTACCAAGGGAGATACCGAGGGCTTGGTCAATCTGCCCCTTAGTGTTGAGGGGATAGATTGTGTTTGTTTCATTCGAGAGGATAAGACACAGATTAAACTATCATTCCGTTCTATTGGTAGCCTAGCAGTTAATGAGATTGCTATGAGAGCCTTTGGTGGTGGTGGACACCTAAATGCGGCTGGAGGCGAGCATCAAGGTACGATTGATACGGCACGTACTTTATTCCTTGAGACGCTCCAAAGGTTGCGAAACGAGCAAGGATAATGTAAAGAAAGCGGAGTAACTACCTTGGGTTACTCCGCTTTTGCTATTATACTCTGTATGTCTAGGCTTAGTTCTCTACGGATTGCCACCAATGTAGTAAGTCGGCAACAATAAAGTTACTCCCCCCGACGAAGATAAGGTCCGTATCATCGGCTTCTGCCCTTGCTTGGCTGACCGCCTCCTGTACACTCGTAAAGTATCGTCCCTCTATCCCTAGATCTTGAGCCAATAGATACAACGATTTGGCTGCTAAGGCTCGACTGACACTGGCTTGTGTAAAGTAATAGACATAGTTCTCCCTTGGAAATAGATCAAGCACAGAGCGAACGTCCTTATCACTCGCCATTCCCAATACGATACGTACAGCCTTGTGGTCTTGTGCCTTGCGTGCTATCTGTCGGAGTACTGTCCTAATACCAGCCTCATTATGTCCAGTGTCGCAAATAAGTGTAGGTTTCGTTTGCAAGGTCTGCCAACGCCCAAGTAATCCTGTAAGCGTAACTACCTCAGCAAAACCTTGATGAATAGCCTCGATAGGTATGGGGAGGTGCTTCTGCACTTCGTCAAGAGTTGCCAGTATGGTGCAAGTATTCTCAACTTGTGCTTCGCCCGACAATTCGCCTACGAATGTTCCGTACTTAAGTGTTTCGTATTCATACGAATTATCTAAGTGTTGTACCTCCATAAGGAGCATCTCGTCCGTAGCAAAAACAATCTTACTTTCCTTCTCCTTGGCTTGTTGCTCAAAGACGCGACGTACGCTGTCTTCCTTGGCTTGACCTATGATCACAGGCGTATTAGACTTTATAATCCCGGCTTTCTCAAAGGCTATCTCTGCCAGCGTATTCCCTAGGTATTGGGTATGATCTAGACTGATGTTGGTAATAACGCTACACAGAGGGCTGATGATGTTGGTACTATCGAGTCTACCGCCAAGTCCTACCTCGATAATAGCGATGTCTACTTGTTGCTCGCGGAAGTAACACATAGCCATCATACTCGTTAGTTCGAAGAAAGAGGGTTGATGCTCTACCACTAGACGCTTACTCTCCTCGGTAAACTGGCAGACATAATCTTTACTAATCATCTCTCCATTAACACGTATCCGCTCTCGGAAGTCTACAAGATGAGGCGATGTGAATAAACCTACTCGATAGCCTGCACATTGTAGTATTGCCGCAAGTGTGTGCGAGGTACTGCCTTTACCATTCGTCCCTCCTACGTGGATCGTATGATAACTACGATGTGGGTGCTGGTAATAATTATCAAGGGCTTGCATTGTAGCAAGCCCCGGTTTATAGGCGGCCCCTCCTATGTGTTGGAAGACAGGCGTAGCCGAGAAGAGATAATCTAGTGTCTCTTGATAAGTCATAGTGCTATCTGCTAGATCTCCATGATATAAGCACGGCGAGTCTTATGATGAATACGCTCGAAGTAATTCCACTGCATCTGAACGGCTGCATTGGTCTCTAACTCGGGATTACTCTCAGCGTACTTGATCCCTGCCTTTTGGAATACGGGTATTAGGTCATCAAAGAGTAGAGCATTTACCCCCTTATTCTGATACTCGGGGATAACGCCAATTAGGTATAGATCCACTACTGGGTTACCCTTCATATAGAGGTCTTTTGCCAAGTGGAACCAGCCAAAGGGATACATCTTACCCTTAGCCTTTTGTAGAGCACGGCTAAGGTTAGGGATTGTAATAGCAAAAGCCACTACCTTGTCATCTTCCTCGCGAACGATGAGGGTGACGAAGTCTAAGTGTATCATCGGGATATACTGCTTCACGTAGTAGTCGATCTGCTCCTTGCTGAGTTCCGAGAAGCCATATAGGACAGAGTAGGCTTGGTTGAGTGTCTCGAAGATACGATGAGCATAAGGCTCTACATCTTTGCGTGTGCGAAACTTTACAGTCTTAAGACCATACTTTTGACGTACGATATTACTGATACGCTGGTGCTTCTCGGGAATAGCATCGGGGATCATGATCTTAAACTCTTTCCAATCCTGATCCTTGATAAAGCCGATACGCTCTAGTTGGCGAGGATAATAGGCATAGTTGTAGATTGTAGCCATAGTACCTATTTGGTCGAAGCCCTCTATAAGCATACCCTCGTGATCAAGATCGGTAAAGCCCATAGGTCCCTGCAACATTTCTTTCTTATGCTTCTTAGCCCACTTGATGACAGCATCAAAGAGAGCATCTACAACCT
>JBHAFI010000126.1:0-3702 GCA_041856045.1 Porphyromonas sp.
CCATCGACCTCGACCACAAACCTGATCGCAACTCGCCCCTGAATGCCCATCTCGGCACAGATCTCGGGGTATTGCACAGTAGAGGCTAAGTATCTAGACAAGTCTGGCAGACCTTCCCCATACTTAGGCAATACCTCTGGAGCCTCTACAATATCCCCCTCAATAGGCTTGGCACCTGCTACCTCACTCTGCCTCTGACGCTGCTTCTCCTCCATAGCACGATAATCTCGGAAGTGCTTCACGACAGCATCGTAGTCAAAAGCATACCACTCTCCTGCATCTAGGAGGTTCTCTAGTTTCTCGTCTAGGACAAATACCATCGCCTGCTCTACCCCTAGGCTATCTTGGGCTGTTTGTGTTTTGAAGTAGTGTACCGCCAGCCAACCATCTAGGAGGTCATTGTCAATAACGGGAGGAGGAGGGAGCGTCTGCTGTTTATAACGCTCTAGGGTAGACAGCGACACTTTATCAGAGGGCGATATAAGTTGCTCTATATCGGCAAAGGGCTTGATGCGTGCCGTATAGACATAGGTATTCTTGAGCGTTAATAAGGACTTGGGTAGTTCCTTACGGCTACGATACATCAGTGTCCCAAGGGGTGTATATCCCTCCTTAGCCTTGAGGTACTCAAAATGTTTCTCCGCCTTGACAGCCTCTTTGCTAGGCTTCTTGGGGAAGGTAGGCAAGGATTGCTGAGCCGTAAGACTAAGTGTGGTCAAAGACAAGATAAACCACGACAAGAATAACTTAAATGCTTTCATATACTTTGATTTCTTTACTCTCTTCTACTGCTTAAAACTCTTGAGAAACTCCTCTGCACGTACCAAGTCCTCGGGCGTATCAATACCTATCGTTGCTCGCTCGGTATCCATCACTCTGATGTGATAGCCAGCCTCAAGCCAACGCAACTGCTCTAGACTCTCGGCTTCCTCAAGAGTTGAGGTGGGGAGTTTTACCAAGTTGGGGAGCAATCCAGCACGAAAGGCATATAGCCCGATATGCTTATAATATGTATGATGCTGACAATAGTTCGCCGTAACGCCACGCAAATGAGGGATCACAGATCGACTAAAGTACAGAGCCATACCGCGAGGTGAGCGAACGAGTTTGACGCTATTAGGATCTGCGAGTTGAGCGTCCAAGGTGCTTGCGGGGTAAGCCTCACCTAGTGTGGCTATCTCACAATCCTTATCCTCGAATGCAGCGATAAGTGCCTCTATCTGTTCGGGACGGATAAAAGGCTCATCACCCTGTAGGTTGATGACGATCTCCTCACCCTTACCGACAGATTGGTATGCTTCTATCACGCGATCCGTTCCCGAACGATGATCACTACGCGTCATAACTACCTCTCCCCCGAAGCCTAACACACAGTCATAGATACGCTCGTCATCTGTTGCTACGACGACACGCTCTGTAACCAGTCGAGCCTGCTCTACGACGTGCTGTATCATGGGCTTACCCCCGAGGAGAGCAAGAGGTTTCCCCGGGAAACGCGTCGAGGCATAGCGTGCTGGTATGATAATAATTGTTCTATTCATAATCCAAAGATACATATTTATATATAAGCACCTAGAATAGGGGTGTAACCGATTACTCGGATACCCCCTACTCAAAACCTAGTCGTCCTCCCAGCCCTCGGCATTACGATGAGGAATAGGTACCTAGAGTAACAGCATACCCGATTACTCGGATATCCCCTACTCAAAGCCTAGTCATCTTCCCAGCCCTCGGTATTACGATGAGGGGTTAGGCACCTAATACAAAAGCACAAACAATTATTAGTCCCCCTAGCACGAGCAACCTAATTAGCGGTCGGGCATTAGCAACCAATAGCGTAAGCCGGTACTATCCTCATCGGCTGTACGCAACTGTCCATCGACACAATAGTACTTGTTCGTTGCTTCTGCACGTATCGTCCATAGTCCACTCGGCTGTAAGGTGAGCGTCCAGCGATATTTACTCGTAGAGCTAGACGACAAGCCTATACTTTCCTCATAGGTCAAATTCTTTCTCGAGCCATCAAGGTGTATATCATCTTGACAAGTATCATAAGTTAATAAGCCCACCGACAAGGCTTTTTCCTCGAAATACACCCGACTATAGTCCTTGGGATTACACAGAGCGTATAGTCTAGAGAGGCTTATTCCCTCGAGATACTTGATCTTCAAGGCTACGTCCTCTATCAAGTCTGCTACCGGGATAACTCCTCCCTTATCTACGCTCAATCGCAGAAAAGCCTGAGCATCGGCTCGTAGGCCTGCTTGCCATCGCTCAACATCAAAGAGAGGCTCCATACGATTGCCAACTTGTCGCCAATCCTCGAGTCTATTATTCGTCTGGTAATCACTCCCCTCCTGCTCATAGCGTAGGGCTATACGATTACCTTGTTCCTTAAGTTTACGCTTAAGATCCTCCGGTAGTGTGATTTGCTTATCCCAAAGACTTCGCTCCAGCAGATCAAGTTCCTTGGGCTCAAAAGATAGGAAAGTCGCATATAAACCAAGACGAGCATAAGCCCCCACATCATAAGCCGTCACGATATGCGTACCATACTTCTCTACAAGCCTAGGGGCTGGCAAGTTTCTGAGGTCATCGACAAAGGTCTTGCTTAGATAAGCCCTCAAGGCTTGTGGTTGTAGATCTCTCAAGCGAATATGCTTAGTCGGTAAAGTACAATAAGATCCGTAGCCAACATTAGTGTCTATTGCAGACAAAGCATAGCGATGATGTATATTCAATGTTTTCGGTTCATAGCCCCTGCTAGGCTTCGGCACTATCTGCATCTTAGGCTGATCTAGCATAATCCGTTGATGCTTATGGCACGCGACATCTAGTGATGAATATGGCTCATAGGCTATCTCGGGCTTAGGGACACGGCTCTCTTCGCCCCAAGGCGACCAAGGCTCTCCATTCAGATCCAAAATCTCTGCACTACGGAAGCCCGCTTTATCCCACGGCTGATAGCCCAAGAGATCAAAACCGCGACCTAAGTACGACTCCGCTTTTTGCTCTACCTGTCGCTCGCCCCAAACAATACTATCCTGCAACTGCCAAGACGGATCGCCCTTGGGCAAGACCATATCAAGGTCTTGATCACAGCCAAGACTAAGGCCGAGTGCTACGAATGCTAACACTTTGATTAAACTCGTCTTCACAACTCAAAAATTAACAATGCTTTGTACTGACAAATATAAAAACTTTCGAGCGAATAGACAAGTAAAAACATTCACCTTACAGTACTACTACCATCGTTAAAAATCAAAAGGCAAGGAAAACACTCACACAAAGCAAGGAGGAAGTAGTACAACAACGAAGCCCTCCACATCTCCTCCAAGTGCCTAGCGAGGGCACAGTAAGGGGACTTATGCCACTCCTCACAACTTTCCACAAGGTTGTAGTCTAATTTACCCCTCGGAGAGCCTTTACTGATCGGCGTTATAACAAGATACTTAGACGTCAATCGACAAGATACTTAGACGTCAAGTGACGAGATACTTAGTTGTCAATCGACGTCTAAGTATCCCCTCGAATGAGGTGTAAGGGTCTAGACATTGATAGGATAGAAATCGAGTCTAAGCACAGCCCAATAAGCCACCCAAACAAACCTGAGTTCGGTATAAGAGAAGTCTTAATCCCTTGAAGATTAAGACTTTTCGATTGCATAAGTGGGAGATGTTTAGTATCTTTATAACTATAAAC
>JBHAFI010000127.1:0-17304 GCA_041856045.1 Porphyromonas sp.
ATCGCTCTATTCACAACTTTATGGTAAATCTAATAGCGGGATTAATTGCCTATCAGACCTTGGAGAAGAAACCCTCTCTTAACCTGGAACACATAGACTCTGAACTTGTATCTGCCTAAAAATTATACCGAACTCAGATAAACAAAGAAGCATATCATAGGCACTCAAACCACAATAGGCAGTCCAACAACAAAATAGAATAAGGGCTGTACCACCCTAAAGTAGTACAGCCCTCGCTGTTTATTGTTGTATTCACTTAGAAGCGAGCATCGTTCTTACGCGCAGCCTCTCTGTTGCGGTCTTCCTTGGTCGTTTGACGTTGTTGATAGTCCGAGTTATAGCCACGACGTGCATCTTGCTTAGCAGTGTAGCGATCATTACGTTGTTGCTCACGCTGTATCGACCTCTCGTACTGACGCTCGCGTTCTCTTTGCTTCTGTCGCTCACGCTCTAGACGTCGCTGGTGCTCCAACTCTCGTTGGCGTGCAAGTTCACGTTGGCGAGCCAATTCACGCTGATGTTGATACTCACGCTGGCGACTATATTCTCTTTGACGAGCGATCTCTCTCTGTCTTGCACGCTCGTACTCGTATGCTCTTTGACGTTCGTACTCGTAACTGCGGTCATATACACCCCCCGGATACGAACCACCATAATAACCATGGTCGCCGTATGCATACTCATCGCCCATAAGAGCCGACACTCCACAACTAGTAAGCGTTAGGCTTATAGTCAAAGCACCTACAAGGAGGGCGATAGTCTTTGATATCTTCTTCATTTTGTTAACGAGTTATTTAGTTAAACAAGCGATAATAACTTTTGCCTATTAAAAAGCGAGAGTTAAGTACCGATCTCTTTCCCTTTAGACGTACAAATGTAATGAAAGTTTAATGAGCCTAAAAGAGTCTATATAAAAAGCACAGCATCTCAAGACTCCTCTCTGCAATCTAACTAGTAAAACAGCGATTATTTCGTAACTTTGCATTTACGAAAATTAAGAGTAACTAATGAGATTACAAGACTTATTACAGAAGGCGTGGGATAGACTTAAACCTAATAGCCCACAAGCCTATACAATACACGCTACCTCTACCGAAGCGATAGAGATCGACCTACTTACCGACGACAGCCGTAAAGCCCAAGACAAGACCCTATTCTTCGCTATCAAGGGAACACATTCCGACGGACATCATTACATCGACAAAGCCTTAGACCTCGGAGCAAAGGCCGTTGTCCTTGAGGATCTCCCCGAGGTACTGCGTCCCGAGGTATGCTATATACAAGTCGGCGACAGCCAAGAAGCAATGGGACTCATCGCCTCGGCTTTTTACGGACACCCCTCAAGGGATATGCGTGTGGTTGGCGTAACTGGCACGAATGGCAAGACTACCATAGCCACCCTACTATATCGTTTGCACAGAGCAGCGGGTTACCCTACTGGGCTTCTTAGCACCGTATGTAACTATATCGATGCACGAGCAGTAGCGAGTACGCATACGACCCCGGGTGCTATCCAACTGCAAGCCCTCCTAGCAGAGATGCGTGATGCTGGTTGTGCCTATGCTTTTATGGAAGTTAGTAGCCATGCCGTAGCACAGAGGCGTATCGCTGGGATAGATTTTGATGGCGGGATATTTACCAACCTTACTCGCGATCATCTAGATTATCATGGTACCGTCCTCGAGTACCTTAATGCCAAGAAACGCTTCTTTGATGATCTGCCCTCATCAGCCTTTGCCTTAACGAATGCCGACGAGAAGAGTGGTGCTGTGATGCTACAGAATACCAAAGCTCGCCAACTAAGTTACGCTCTGCACAGCCTCGCAGATTACAAGGCACAGATCCTCACTCAGCATGCCGATTGTACAGACCTCGAGATTGATGGGCAAGAGGTAACGATACGTCTTGTCGGCGACTTCAATGTCTACAATGCTCTCGCAGTTTATGCTGCAAGCATACAACTAGGTATGGAGCGAGGCGAAGTCCTTAGGCTCCTCTCTACGCTCAAGAGTGTAGACGGTAGGTTAGAAACATTCCGCTCGGAGCGTCATGGCTATACTGCTTTTGTCGATTATGCCCATACGCCCGACGCCTTGGTAAATGTCCTCTCGACCATACAGACACTACGTAGTAATACACGCGGAGGGGAGCAAGCCAAGATCATCACAGTTGTTGGTTGTGGTGGCGATAGGGATCGAGGCAAGCGACCTATAATGGCGGCGGAGTCGGCACGCCTAAGTGATCGTGTGATCCTCACTAGTGATAATCCCCGCACAGAGAAACCCGAGGATATACTAGAGGAGATGAAAGCCGGTCTAGACAACGAAGCCCTTACGCGTACACTCGTCATAGTAGACAGAGCAGAGGCTATCCGCACTGCTTGTATGCTGGCTGGCAAAGGTGACTATATACTAATAGCCGGTAAGGGACACGAGGACTATCAAGAGATCAATGGCATAAAGCACCACTTCGACGACAGAGAGGTCGTAAGTGCCATCATAAACAATTAGCAAACAACAGCCTTGCCTGCGTATAGATATAGAGTCTATACCCTCTCAAGGCTTTACTCTAGACATACCATAGAATATGCTTTATCACCTATTTGACTACCTCAATCAACTAGACATACCCGGTAGTCGCCTTATGACCTACGTATCTGTACGTGTAGGTATCGCTTTTATCACGGCAGTCCTCTTGACTACTGTCTTTGGCCATCATATTATACGCCGTCTACAGAAGTTACAGATCGGGGAGGAGATACGTAACCTTGGGCTTGAGGGACAACTAGCCAAGAAAGGGACCCCTACTATGGGTGGACTCATCATCTTCGTATCTATTCTGATCCCCACACTACTCTTCGCTCGCCTCGACAACGTCTACATTATCCTGATGCTCATCACCACGGTGCTGATGTGTATGCTTGGCTTCTTGGACGACTATATCAAGGTCTTTAAGCGTAATAAGGAGGGTCTTGCTGGTAAGTATAAGATCGTAGGGCAGGTACTCCTCGGGCTGATAGTTGGTGTCACGCTCTACCTAAGTCCCGCGACCGTTATCAAGGAAAATAGCGAGGTGGTGCATCAAGACGGAGCCAAGCGTGTCATCTTTACTCAGATGGAGACCAAGAGCACACAGACGACTATGCCCTTTATGAAGAATAACAACCTAGACTACTCCGAGATCATTCCGATCGACGGGGTAGCCAAGGAGATGTTGGGCTGGGCTATATTCATCGGTATGACAGTCTTTATCGTGACGATGCTCTCCAACTGCGTAAACCTTACCGATGGTATTGACGGTCTAGCCTCGGGATCATCTGCTATCGTGGGCGTTGCCTTAGGTGTCTTGGCTTATGTGTCCTCTCACTTTCAGATGGCAGGCTACCTCAACATTATGTACATCGTAGGGGCAGAGGAACTCGTAATCTTCGCTGCCGCTTTCGTTGGGGCGACACTTGGCTTCCTATGGTACAATAGTTATCCTGCACAGGTCTTCATGGGTGATACTGGTAGCCTAATGCTTGGGGGGATCATCGGGGTCTTTGCTATCATCGTACGCAAGGAATTGTTGCTTCCCATATTGTGTGGTGTTTTCATTATGGAGGGTATCTCGGTAATTATGCAGGTAGCTTACTTCAAGTACACCAAGCGAAAGACAGGTGAGGGTAAGCGTATCTTCAGAATGAGTCCTCTACACCACCACTACCAGAAAGGGGCAGACAGCGGTATTGCCTGCCTATGGAACAAGCCTCGTACGGCTCTACCCGAGGCAAAGATTACGATGCGTTTCTTCCTCATTGGGATTATGCTCGCCGCCTTGGCTCTTGTCACCCTCAAGATCCGTTAGTCGGTACCTTTTGCTGTAAGTCGAGATAAATGCTCGTCTTACTTCCCCTTGTTATAAATCAAGCCTTGACGCATAAAAATCAAGGCTTGATTTTTGAGCGTCACGTCTTGACGGATAAACGCCAAGGCTTGACCGTGAGATTGGATAAAGCGGAGCCGAGAGATACAGAGCCGTATATACTGGCTTGGGATTAGATACCGAGCGGTATAATAAGCGAGGGCATTATTTACGTTAGAATAGATATGAATACAAAGACCTATCAAATACTTTGGGCAGACGACGAGATCGATCTGCTCAAGCCTCATATCCTTTTCCTCGAGGCAAAAGGATATATAGTAACGCCCGTATTAAGTGGGGCAGATGCTATTGACGCAGTAGAGCAAAACAACTACGACCTTATCTTTCTCGACGAGCAAATGCCGGGAGTGACGGGTCTTGATGCCCTACAACGCATCAAGGAACTCAAGCCCTATATCCCCATCGTAATGGTCACCAAGAGCGAGGAGGAAGACTTGATGAACCAAGCCATCGGGGGTAAGATTGCCGACTATCTCATTAAGCCCGTCAATCCCAACCAACTCTTACTATCCCTCAAGAAGAACCTCCACCAGACGAGTATCATCAACGAGACTACGACTACCAACTACCGCCAAGAGTTTACTCGTCTTGGGGCTAGTATGAGCGAGAACTTATCCCTCGAGGAGTGGAAAGAACTCTACCGACGTCTTGTCTATTGGGAGACTGCTCTCGAGGACGGGGACGCTCAAATGATCGAACTCCTAGAGATGCAAAAGGCAGAGGCAGGACGACTCTTCGGGCGATACATCACCAAGAACTATGAGCATTGGCTCTCGGGAAACGCAGAGAAGCCCGTAATGAGTCCCGACCTATTCAAGACCAAGGTATTCCCACTCCTTGATGAGGGAGAGAAGGTATTCTTTATCTTGATAGATAACTTCCGCCTTGATCAGTGGGAGAGCGTCAAGGGCTTACTCAGTGAGTTCTACACCTTTGAGGAGGATATGTACCTGAGCATACTGCCAACAGCCACGCAATACGCACGCAACGCTATCTTCTCTGGACTGATGCCTCTAGACATCGCCAAGATGTTCCCTAGTCTGTGGGTGGACGAGGAGAGTGAAGAGGGCAAAAACCTAAACGAAGAGCCGATGATACAGACACTACTCGAGCGTTATCGCAAGCGTTATCGCTTCTCGTACAACAAGGTATATGAGCAACGCTACGGGGAGAAATTGCTGTCTAGTATAAATTCGCTCAAAGATTTTGAGTTGAATGTTATTGTCCTTAACTTTGTAGATATGCTCTCGCATGCACGCACAGAGAGCAAGATGATACGCGAACTAGCGAATAGCGAGGCCGCCTATCGCTCTTTGACAACTAGTTGGTTTAGGCACTCTATGACGTACGAACTCTTTAAGCGTATTGCAGAGTTAGGTTACAAAGTGGTCTTAACGACAGATCACGGTACTATACGCGTTAAGAACCCTGTGAAGAT
Source organism: Porphyromonas sp. (assembly GCA_041856045.1). Lineage (GTDB taxonomy): Bacteria > Bacteroidota > Bacteroidia > Bacteroidales > Porphyromonadaceae > Porphyromonas. The sequence goes on from JBHAFI010000127.1 coordinate 5,363, forward strand.
CATTGGTGATAAGAATACCAATACCAACCTACGCTACAAAGTAGGTAAGAGCCTCTCGGTAAACCCCAAGGCGGTATTTGAGGTTGCTAAGCCCGAACATATAGGCTTGCCCAAGAGCAACCTATCGGATAAGTATGTCTTCAGCCTAGGGAGCGACTTCTTTGCCTATCCCAACAACTACAACTACTATGTACAGTATTACCGCGACACCTTCCAGCACGGTGGGGTATCACTCGAGGAGATGCTTGTACCACTCATTACGATGAGTCCTAAATAAGACTACGTATCAAACGATTATGCTTACACAACTAGAATATCGCATTCCCTCTCTCGAGGCACTACCAGCGGCTGTCGAGTGGTTCGAAGCCGAGGTACTACCCTACGGTGATGTCTTCGCCTTTGATGCCCCTATGGGGACAGGTAAGACGACCTTTATCAAGGCTCTTGTAGAGAGTCTTGGCGTTACCGATGTCATCAATAGCCCGACATTCTCGATTATCAACGAGTATCGCTCGGAGGATACAGGCGAACTTATTTACCACTTCGATTGCTACCGCCTAGAGCAACTAAGCGACGCCCTCAATCTTGGCGTAGAGGACTACCTAATGAGCGGAGCCCTATGCCTTATAGAGTGGCCAGAGGTTATCCGAGAGGTATTGCCGGGAGATACTGTTGAGGTCGCTATTCGCGAGGAAGAGGGTGGCGAGCGTGTGATGAAGGTTAAATTCTATAAGACGGATAACTAATGCAGTTCTCACAACATATTGAGAATAGGACTGAGGGGCTACGTGGCTCGATAGAGGTCGTATGTGGCTCTATGTTTAGCGGTAAGACCGAGGAGTTGATGCGTCGCCTACGCAGAGCCAAGTTTGCCAATCAACGTATCGAGATCTTCAAACCAGCCATCGACACGAGATACGATGAGCGTGAGGTCGTATCGCACGATAAGAATAGTATCCCCTCGACACCGGTTGATAGTTCGGCAAGTATCCTACTTATGGCTTCGGAGGTTGATGTCGTAGGGATTGATGAGGCTCAATTTTTTGATAAAGGGCTTATCGAGGTAGCACAGACTCTAGCCGATAAGGGGATACGGGTGATCATCGCAGGCTTGGATATGGACTTCCGCCGTGTTCCCTTTGGGCCGATGGCAGACTTGTGTGCTATTGCCGACTCGGTAGACAAGATCCACGCTATCTGCGTAGAGTGCGGTAGACTTGCCAATTATTCGCATCGCCTTGTCAGCGGTGATGCTCAAGTAATGCTAGGGGAGATCAAGGAGTATGCTCCACTTTGCCGTGTTTGCTACAATAAACATCATAATCAATAAGGTATAAATTATGCAACTCAGAAACAGATTACTAGCAGGGGTCTTGGCTCTCTTTAGTTTTAGTTCGTGTGTTATTGCATTCAAAACAGGCGACAGCAAGAATTATACGACTAGCACCCCAACCAAAGCAGGTAGCGAGACCTTGGGGGGTAAACTCTTTACCTCAGCGTGGATACAGCGTTCGGCAGAGTATAAGGCTCTATGCGAGCAAAGTTATGCATTGGCAAAGTTACGCCTTGACGAGGCTATCAAGAATAAGGGGACTAAGCCTCTAGCGATCGTCACCGATATAGATGAGACCATACTCGATAACACGCCCAACTCTGTATATCAAGCCCTACGAGGCGAAGACTACACCGACCGCAGTTGGGACGAATGGTGCGAACGTGCAGAAGCCATTCCTATGGAGGGAGCCCTAGACTTCTTCCGCTATGCCGACAGCCGTGGTGTGCGTATCTTCTACATCAGTAACCGCAACGAAACCAATAGAGCAGGTACCATCAAAAACCTACGTCGCTACAACTTCCCACAAGTCGTAGACGAGCAGTTGCTCCTCCGTAGTACTACGAGCGACAAGACGGAGCGTCGTGCTCTTGTTGCCAAAGATTATGACATAGCACTACTCCTTGGCGACAACCTTGGCGACTTTGAGCATATCTTTGACAGCAGTAAGGAGGAAGAGCGTCTACAAGGCTTCACGATGTGGAAGAGTATGTTTGGTAAGCGTTTCATCGTACTACCCAATCCCAACTACGGGACATGGGAGAAGGCGATGAACGGAGGCTACCCACCTCTCCATGAGAAGGACACAAGACTTAAGACTATTCTCAAGAGTTATTAGTCCTACGACACGAGCATAGACCGAGATCAATCGAGCAGACTGCTGCTCTGTAACGGACAAAGGCACGCCTAGAGGGCGTGCCTTTTATCGTAAGTGGCTACGCCATAAGCCCCTTACACACGCCCGGTAAAGATGGATTACTCCAATCCCTTGATTTGACTTTGCCTCGTAAGAGATTAAGCAGGACAGAACCATAAGTTATACTCTTGTGAACAGCCTACTAGGCAGGCGTATAAAGAACAATCAGCCCGAAAATTTTACCCGAACTATAAAATATCAAAATAATACTTATCTTTGACTTGATTTCTGGTAATACGCTGGAGTTCACAATCAATAATTACTAAACAAAACTCAATTATGGTACACGAAAAGAATTCTATCGAAGCATTCATCGCAAACAATGCACAAGACGATAGCAAAAGAGATTTCTTCCAACTAGAGAACCATCATCTCCTCGAGGTTAATCTCTCGGGTCAGAGAGTAATGCTCAAGAAAGGTTCGATGGTTGCTTACGATGGACATGTTAAATTTACTCGTGAGGGTATTCTCAGTCAAGGATTAGGTAATCTCTTCAAAAAGGCGGTTAGCGGAGAAGGGGCGTCTATGATGAAAGCAGAGGGAACAGGACGTATCTACGTAGCAGACTCTGCCAAATATGTACATATCATCAACCTCACAGATGACGCGATAAACGTGAATGGTAACGATGTCTTGGCATACGAAGAGAGTGTCAAGAGCGACATCAAGATGCTCAAAAGCATTGGAGGTATTATGGGTGGAGGACTATTCCAAGTACGCCTTAGTGGTAATGGTCATATTGCTCTTACATCGTACGGCAAACCTATTGTGCTAAGAGTAACACCTACCCACCCCGTATCGACAGACCCTAATGCTACGGTTGCATGGTCGGGTAATCTCACGCCACAAATAAAGACGGACATCTCTCTCAAGACTTTAATCGGTCGAGGCAGTGGAGAGAGTTTCCAGATGCTATTCGAGGGTGATGGTTGGGTCATGGTACAACCCTACGAAGAGGTCTACACCATAGAGTAATTAACTCCGTTTGAGAATATAAGTAGATACAAGTATAAACATATTTCACATAATTGATATAGCCATGAAAACAACGTTACAAACCTTGGCACTAGCTCTTGGTGCTATCTTCCTTACCGCTTGTGGCGAAACATCATCTTATCCTGCACTAGACACGAAAGAAGGGATACAGCAAGCATTGGACTCTATCTCAACAGAGTTACCAAAGTCTGAAGTCAAAACTATCATAGAGGTAGCTTTTGGCGAAAGTGAAGCTCTTGAGAATAAGCTGGGCACTTATTCTATTATAGGAATGGATGCTAATGGCTCTAAGAAGATCGACATCGATCACAGATACGTCCCCACGAGCGAGGAATGGAGTGCCTCAAGCAGTGAAGATACGGATATAGACGAAAGAGACCTAGCATACAAAGGGATCCCGACAAGCGAACTAAATGCAGACAAGATACTTGCTTATATCAATCAGGCAAAGTCTATGATACCTGCGGAATATGAGTTTCAGTCTATCGGCAAATATTCGATCAAGGAAGAGGTAGAAGTTGCTGGAGTGAAAGAATATAAAGCAACGGGACGATACCAACACAAGTTTGAACTAAATGTTATTGAGAAAGGGAAGTCTACACAAATCAAAGGTCGCCGCATAGAGACCACTTACTACGGAGTAGTCTTCGCTACGAACAAAGACGGAGTAGTTGAGATGCTCGAAGAATAAAACAGATTCTACCTTAATTCAAAAGGTTCGATAGGAGGCGATACCACCTATCGAACCTTTTTTAATTGATAAAGCCCACGATATTCTCTTAGTTCGGGACAAAATATAAGCACTATACAGCCCAAGAGTATATCATCGTCCATGCGAGTATTGCGAGTACTCCCTCCGTAGACAATACTCATTGGCTAGTCGTCCTTAACATGGATAGGGTAGCAGCAGTATGCCTTTGTTAAGTTTGCTTGTAGCAATCGCCACTTATTGAGCGTAATATCGTAATGACAACAGGGTGTAGACTCTCGGAGTCTACACCCTGTTGTCATAGCCTACCGTAAGGAAGGCTTGTTTGCAAATCTGATTAGATGCGTACGATACCGCTAAAGCCCATAAACGCCATAGCCAAAATACCTGCCGAGATCAAAGCAATGGGTATCCCACGGAATGCCGTAGGTATATCCGTCCTCGCGAGTTGCTCACGGATACCAGCAAAGACCACCATAGCCAAGGTAAAACCAATAGCAGTAGAGATCGCGTAGACGACACTCTCTAGGAGATTGAATTCTTTCTGAATAACCATAATGGCAACCCCCAAGACACAACAGTTGGTCGTAATAAGTGGGAGGAAGACACCCAAGGCTTGATAGAGGGAGGGCGATACTTTCTTCAAGATAATCTCCACCATCTGTACCAAGGCAGCAATCACCAAGATAAAGGCAATCGTCTGCATATAGGTCATATCAAAAGGCTCAAGGACGAACTTCTGGATCAGATACGTAAAAGTCGTGGCAATAGCGAGTACAAACGTTACAGCCGCACCCATACCCAGTGAGGTGTCTACCTTCTTGGATACACCTAGGAAAGGACATATCCCAAGGAACTGAGATAAAACAACGTTATTTACAAAGACTGCAAAGATAAACAGTATGAGGTAGTATTCCATATCTTACTTCTTCTTTAGGGTATTAGATATAGCGATCAGATAACCAAGTACGATAAAAGCACCGGGAGCCAAAACAAAGAGCAAGGCACCAAAAACCTCGGGGAAAACTGTCATTCCGAAGAACTTACCCGTACCAAGCAACTCACGGACAATACCGAGTAGCGTAAGCGAGAGCGTAAAGCCTAGGCCGATACCAACCCCATCGAGAGCCGAGTGAGCCACTCCATTCTTGGCAGCAACAGCCTCGGCACGTCCTAGGACGATACAGTTCACAACGATAAGGGGGATAAACAAGCCAAGGCTAGCATACAAACCCGGGAGATAAGCCTGCATAAGCATCTGCACAACGGTTACGAAGCCTGCAATCACCACGATATAGCAGGGGATACGCACCATATCGGGAACTAAGTTTTTGATTAGCGAGATAGCAGCATTCGCACAGATGAGTACAAACATCGTAGCAAGCCCCATAGCAAGCCCATTCGCAGCCGAACTAGTCGTTGCGAGAGTCGGACACATACCTAGCAAAAGGACGAAGGTTGGGTTTTCCGTCGTTATGCCATTGCGTATAATATCAAGTGCTTTCATATTAGTTCTTATTTGCGTTAGCAACTTTATAGGCTTCGTAGCCTCTGTTTATACTCTCGAGGAACGCACGGCTACTGATCGTTGCAGCCGTGATAGCATCGACCTTACCACCATCTTTGGTAACCTTGAGGGGTGACTCTTGGCTTAGATCCACTCCTCGCATATCTTGGATATTGCCAGCGGTCTTGCTCTTGCTGTGGTACCACTCTGGGATCTTGGTTCCAAGCCCGGGTGTCTCTGATATGGTGAGTACCGAGTAGTCGACCATCTTACCCTGTATATCAACACCCATCATCACCTCGATAAGCCCGTTGAAGCCATTCTTGGTATTCGTCTCAATAGCATAGCCAACGATGGTACCTCCCTTCTTGGCAGGATACACGAGCAGACTATCTTGAGGAGCCACAGCGACACGGAAGGCTTCCTCATAAGGGTTATTATCAAAAGCAGGTGTCACTTGCTTAATGGCTTCGATCTTCGCTTTCACTTGAGCCTCTTGAATAGGCTTTGCCGTTACATCATTTAGATAAGCCAATATCGCAGATACTACAACACAGATGCCGACGAGCGACATAACCATATTGGGTAGTGTAGAGTCTAGTTTCTTCATAGTGATTACTTACCGCCAAAATGTTTAGGACCTATATAACTATTGATAAGAGGAGTGAAGGCATTCATAATGAGAATAGCGAAACTCATACCCTCGGGATACGCTCCAAACGAACGAATAACAACCGTGAGAATACCAATCATACAGCCATACACGAGTTGCCCTCCCTTACTCATAGGACTAGTCACGTAGTCTGTCGCCATAAAGATCGCCCCGAGCATCATACCACCCGTCAAGAGATGGTAGTGTGGCAAGGGATATACAGATGGGTTAATCAGATAGATAATAGCACCTGTCGCAAAGGCACTAACAAGGATAGACACGGGGATATGCCACGTAATCACACGCTGCCATAGCAGATAAGCCAAGCCAAACAATAGAGCGATAGCACTTACCTCCCCGAGTGAACCCGCATTAACACCAAGGAAAAGGTCGATGTTGCTGGGCAATTGATCTAGAGAGGCTCCCGGTGCTCCCGTAATTACACCTTTGATAATCCCGAGAGGTGTCGCCCCAGTAGTAGCATCGGTATAACTCGTCAGTTGACCTACATTGGGCCAAGTCGTCATCTGTGCAGGATAAGCAATGAGCAAGAAAACACGACCAACGAGGGCTGGGTTGAAGATATTCCCGCCTAAGCCACCAAAACTCATCTTACCCACAGCAATAGCCACAACAGCACCGATCGCCACGATCCACCAAGAGAGGTTGCTCGGTACATTCATAGCGAGCAAAAGACCCGTTATTACGGCAGAGCCATCGGTGAGCGAGAACTCTCCCTTGTAGAGATACTTCACAATCGCCCACTCCGTCAAGGCACAGAAGGCTATCGAGACAAGGATCACCAACAACGCTCCCAAACCAAACTGAGATAGACCAACAAGTACTGCTGGCAATAAGGCTATGAGCACAGCATACATATTGCGCTCAATCGTATCACCACTATGGATATGAGGTGATGGAGATACAAACAATTTATTCATACTGCACTTTGACTATGATTTGCGATTACGAATAATACCCATTACCTGCTGCTTACCCATACGAATAAAGTCAAGTAGAGGGCGATTGCTAGGACAAGTATAACTACAAGAGCCACACTCGATACAATCAACGATATAACCACGCTCGGCACGTTCCCAGTCTTGGTACTGTACATCAGTCATTAGGAACGTAGGGTTTAGTCCCATCGGACATACATTCACGCACTTGCTACAACGAATACAAGCACGCATCGGCTTACGTACACTCTCCTCTTGGGTCATCAACAGAATACCCGATGTACCTTTGGTAACAGGGAGGTCTGCACTAAGCAGTGCTTTACCCATCATAGGGCCCCCACCGATGATCTTACCCGTATTCTCGGGAAGCCCCCCAGCAGCCTCAATAAGGTGTTTGAGGGGTGTACCGATACGCACGAGGAAGTTCGATGGTTTGCTTAGCGACTTACCCGTTACGGTTACAACACGCTCGACAAGAGGTTTATTCTTTTGTACAGCCTCGTACACAGCGTAGACGGTCCCTACGTTTTGTACTACAGCACCAGCCGATATAGGTAGTGCTCCGCTCTTGATTTGCTTGCCGAGGACAGCATCTATAAGTTGCTTCTCCCCTCCTTGTGGATACTGCACCTTGAGGGGCATAATCTCTATACCGGTATAAGCAGTTGCTAGTTGGCTGAGGTGCTTTATAGCGTCGGGTTTGTTATTCTCAACACCGATAACGCAACGCTTTACACCCAAGGCTTTCATAAGTATGGTACAGCCAACAAGTATCTCTTCGCCTCGCTCCATCATCAACTGATGGTCACTTGTGAGGTAGGGTTCGCACTCTACGGCATTGATGATGAGTACCTCTGCTGTTTGTCCCGGAGGAGGAGTGAGTTTAACGTGTGTGGGGAATGTAGCACCACCAAGCCCTACAATACCGGCTTCGTTTATCTTGGCTATGATCGCCTTAGCATCAAGCGAGCACTCACGGACCAGCGTAGTGCTACGATCAATATGTTCTTCCCAAGCATCTTGGGCATCTGGCGTAATAAAGATAGCCGGCTTCTTGTAACCGCTGGCATCAAAAACGCTATCGATCTTACTAACTTTCCCCGATACGCTCGAGTGGATATTGGCACTTACGAAGCCTGTACTCTTAGCGATGACAGTACCTACTTTTACTTCGTCTCCTTTTTGGACTACAGCCGTGGCTGGAGCACCTATATGCATTCCCAAAGGAATGATTATCTCGGCGGGCTGATCTAGTTGAGCGATCTTCTGCCCTGCACTTAGTTTGTTTTCCTTGGGGTGAATACCTCCAAGACTAAATGTCCTTAACATAATTATTCTGTGACTTGGGCTTGTGGTTCTTCTTTTTGACGGGCTGCTTCCTCGTGGTTCACAGCCTTATCGGCAGTAGTACTAGACTCGGTCTGTACTGGTGTCGCTGTGGGTGGAACCACAGGTTTTGCCTCGGCGAGTTTGTCAACAGCCACCTCTTTCTTGGGAGGGAAGCCCAGTTCGTGAATAGCATTCGTCGGACAAACACTAACGCACTTACGGCACAGACGGCACTTCGTGTGATCAATATAACTCAAGTTGTCAGCCATAGTAATAGCCTCAAACTTACACTCTTTGAAGCACTTCGAGCAGCCGATACAAGCGTTCTTACACGCTTTCATTGCGACACCGCCCTTATCCTTATTGACGCAACTTACGAAGATACGTCTACCCTTGGGGCCTTTCTTACGAAGTTCGATAATGGTCTTAGGACAAGCCTTGACACAAGCACCACAGGCTACGCACTTATCCTCTACCACCTCGGGTAGCAAGGTTTCCTTGTTCATGTGAATAGCATCAAAACCACAGGCTACGACACAATCACCATGCCCAAGACAGCCGAAACTACAATCCGTATCGCCTTTGTACAGAGCAGCAGCGATACGACAGTTTGAGGCTCCGTCATATACATTAGTACGAGGGCGAGCCTCACAAGTACCGTTGCATCGTACGACAGCGATCAACGGCTCGGCAGTCGTCGTCGCCATACCTAGAATGCCCGATACTTTCTCCATAACGGGCGAGCCTCCCACGGGGCAAAAGAGCCCCTCTAGATTGTTGCTATCTACACAAGCAGCCGCAAAAGCAGCACAGCCCGGGAAGCCACAACCGCCACAATTGGCTTGTGGTAGCACTTCGTTTACTTCGCCAATGCGAGGGTCTTCTTGGACCTCAAACTTCTTTGCAACGAAGTAGAGTAAGACCGCACTCACAAGACCAAGCAAGAGTAATACAATAATAGTAGTCGTCATAAGTATTATGCGTTATTCCGCTTTAGTAATATCAAACTTCACGATACGTCCCAACCTCGGATCCAAAATCCTAAGGAGAATATAATACAGAGCAAGTATGCCCACGGAGATGATGAGTGCTATATGCTCTTGATAAGACAAAAACTTAATAGCAACAGCCAGAGAGGCAACAAATAATATAAGCGGGACGACAAAAGCCAAGAATACAGCGAGACGACCGATGCTATCTTTTCCCTCGATAACAACGGAGTCACCCGGTGCGAAATCAATTCGTGTGGTGCGAACTGTTATATCTCTGTCGGCACAATCCGTAGAGCAACAGAACTCTTTGGCATGACAACCCGAACAAGCACTTTGTTGCTGAATACGCACGACAACCTCACCGGGTCGAACGATACGTACCACTCCAGCACGGCGTTCAATAGTAACCATTTTATTTCTGCGTGGGGCTATAGTTCGTAGCCCATTAAATCTTTACTAATAGCAAAAGTAGAAAAATCATTTGATTATCCCAAGTCCCACGTTCAGATTTATCCCCACGAATGCCCCAATATCCCCTCGTATTCCTTCTAGGGCTATTTACTTTTACTGCATTTAATCTACCTCAAAACCCTAGGCGATTGTTGGTTGCCCTCTATCAGTAAGCCATTGGCTATCGCCAAATCAAGACAGCCCTCAAACCGAAGCAAAGCACACAGCATTACGGTACTTCCCTCGATTTATTCCTAAGTACATATATGAGGGACTACAACAAACCTAAGATTGTTCTAGATATTTCGGCAAAAAGATCTAGAAGAATGCTCTGCTTTATCTAGATAAAATTTGTCCACGTGGTAGATAATCCTCTTCGTTGTAATACTAAGCCTAAAATACAACAATAAATACGGAGAGTAAGATAAGTGAGGAAACAGCCCCAGCAAAGCGATAGTAACCCAACGAAGTCCCACCCTAGTAGGCAGGCTTTGACGGCTAAAGGTATCACTCAGGTTAGTTCGTCAAACATAGTAAAAGGCTAAAGGCAAGCGATGTGATACACAAGGTTCACGATCTATTCATTTATTTTGGGGAGGCACATAGCCTATATCCAACACAAGGAACTCGTACTCACCTTAGCCCTAGACGAATAAACGCTCACGAGGCAATACCGAGCCCAAGCATCTTAGTACAACAAAGGATAGCAAGTACGATGAAATACAGCACAGACAACAAGTATCTGTACCGACTGGCACCAATCAAAGGCAGATAAAGCAAAAGGCCAAGGGACCTATTAGCCCCTTAGCCTTTCGCACTAAACAAGATGAAATAGCAGTCTACACAAGTGTGGTCTTAGTTAGCATTCTTTGCCAAAACCAGCAAGTCCTCCTTGCTCATATCGCCAATCATAACAACGGCATCGACTTCATCTGGTTCTACAGAGAAGACCAATAATAGTTCAAAGCGATCTTCCCCCTTCGTTACGCCGATTATACGGACATGCTCACCCTCTTGTTTATCTTGTTGCTCGACCAGCACCTCTACATTCTTCTTGTTGGTTTCGATCAGTGGGGCGAAGCCCTTAATGAGTTCTTCGCGTCCTTTTTTATTTTCCGACGAGAAGACATACATCTTCTTGACGCCTTCAAAGGCTTTCGCGATCTTTCCAGCATTTGCATCGCCCTGCTTTGATGCTGCCATTCCCATTTTCAACATAAGCCCCGAGAGTTTTACACACTCGATATTGGGGCTATTAGATAGTGCCTCGTAGTCGACCTTTTGTGCCGAGAGTTGCGTACTACTTGCAAGGAGCGTGAGAAGAAGAAGAGTCGCTCCCAAAAATTTCTTTAGATGTTTCATACTTGCTTAATGTATTAGGTTATTTTCTTGTTATTGTAGGTAAATTTTGTTCGAGTAAGCCCATTGCTTTCTCCCTAGCCCGATTGCTCTTTGCAAAGGCATTATTCATACGTAGCATAGCATCACTAACCACAGCATTCACTTCCTCTTGGGTCATTGCTGTATTATTACGCATCGCTAGCATCGGTTCCTTATTGACCTCGTGGTACGACCACACGCCAAGACAAATGATCACAACACTCGCTGCAAGCGATACCCCCCACAGCCATCGCCGATCCTTACGCGATGGGTGAATAGATGTACTCGGTCTAGGGTCTACCACAAACTGACTACGTAGCAAGATCGCATCTTCGTAGTATTCGTCACCCTCTTGGACGTCTAGCAATAGGGCATACAATTCTAATTCTTCATCTTGGCTTGTTTCTGCGGCATAGTACTTGTCTAGTAGTAGTCTACGGCGTTCCTCCCAGCCTTCGATATAGTTATTCATTTTGTAGTTTCTCTTTTATCTGTTTACGCAAGCGTGATAAAATAACACGCACATTAACATCTGTAAGACTTAGGCGAAGGGCAACTTCCGATATTTTCCTCCCCTCATAGTGGATCAAGGTGAAAATTGATCGCTGGGGTTCGGGCAAGGTTTGTGACCAACGCTCCACCTTGTCGAGTATTTCTTCTTCACGCTGTTTGTCACCCTCGTCCGACGAAATGGCTTCGCTTTGCAAGGCTTCCTCTAG
>JBHAFI010000128.1:0-15869 GCA_041856045.1 Porphyromonas sp.
CTTTGTCTTGATCATATGGGTGGAGATGTTTAGTTATCTTGTTGGTTTATAGTTACAAAGATACTAAACATCTCCCACTTATGCAATCGAAAAGTCTTAATCTTCAAGGGATTAAGACTTCTCTTATACCGAACTCAGGTTTGTTTAAGGTTGAGCCTTTGCTAGGCTTGATGCCTTAGGGCGATCAATTAGGCCTAATGCTCGTCTGCCTTTGGGGTAGCCTTGTGTCCTATACATTATATTATGGCTGTGTATTTCTTGGGCAGTCTTGCGTTCTATGCCTTATACTATGGCTGTGTGTTTCTTGGGCTGTCTTGCGTCTTATGCCTTATATTATGGCTATGTATTTCTTGAGCAGTCTTGCGTCCTACGCCTTATACTATGGCTGTGTGCTTCTTGGGATCCCTTGCAGTCTATTCTGTCTATTCGATCCACCTGTATGTATGCAAGCCCCAGAGAGGCTATATTGCCAAACGAAGAGATAGTATTAACTTTGCAAGAATAATATATACAACTATTGGTTAATAATAAGAGTTATAACAGATATGAAGAATTTCGTAGAGGAACTCCGTTGGAGAGGTATGATACATGATATGTTCCCCGGTACAGAGGAATACCTCCTCAAGGAGCGTGTATCGGGTTACGTAGGTATCGACCCCACGGCAGACTCATTACATATAGGACACTTGGTGGGGGTGATGATGCTACGTCACCTACAACAATGTGGACACCGCCCCCTTGCTCTTATCGGTGGAGCAACAGGTATGATCGGTGACCCATCGATGAAAAGTGCTGAGCGTAACCTCCTAGACGAGGAGACCCTCGCTAAGAATATCGCTGGCATTAAGCGACAACTCTCAAAGTTTCTAGACTTCGATAGCGATGCACCCAACGCTGCTAAGTTGGTGAATAACTACGACTGGACCAAAGACTATTCGTTCTTAGGTTTCATTCGTGACATCGGTAAGCATATAACGGTTAATTATATGATGGCGAAGGACTCTGTTAAGAAGCGTCTGAGCGGAGAGGGCGAGGGTATGTCTTTTACGGAGTTTAGTTATCAACTCCTCCAAGGCTATGACTATCTGCACTTATACCGCACAGAGAACTGTCGCTTGCAGATGGGCGGTAGCGATCAGTGGGGTAACATCACTACGGGGACAGAGTTGATACGTCGCAAAGAGGGCGGTGAGGCTTATGCTCTCGTTTGCCCACTTATTACCAAAGCCGATGGCGGCAAGTTTGGTAAGACGGAGAGTGGTAATGTATGGCTCGACCCAGAGCGTACGTCGCCATACGCTTTCTATCAGTTTTGGCTTAATGTGAGCGATGCCGATGCCGCCAAGTATATCCGTATTTTTACGACCTTGACACAAGAGGAGATCGAGGCTCTTGAGCGTGAGCAAGCAGAGGCTCCCCACCTACGTGCTATACAGAAGCGTCTAGCCGAGGAGATCACGGTGCTAGTACATAGCCGAGAAGATTACGAGGCTGCTGTTGAGGCTTCGGGGATCCTATTTGGTCAGGGAACGAAGGAAACACTCCAAAAACTTAGCCCCGATATGTTCCTCTCGATCTTTGAGGGAGTACCTCAGTTTGAGGTGAGTCGTGCTACACTTATGGAGGGCATAAAGTGTATCGATCTCTTGACGGAGCAGGCACCTGTATTCCCCTCAAAGGGCGAGATGCGTAAACTTGTCGCTGGTGGTGGAATAAGCCTTAATAAGGAAAAACTAGAGGATCACGAGCGTCTTGTAAGCACTGCAGACCTTCTAGCCGATCGCTATCTGCTCGTGCAACGCGGTAAGAAGAATTATTACCTTATCACAGTTATCTAAACTTGCAAAAACAAAACAACCTCCTCGCTATTGTCGGGGAATATACGCAACTTATGGGGCAAACCTTAGTTTTGCCCCGTAGATGGCGTATGTTTTATCGTAGCCTTATTCGAGAGATCTATCAGTTGGGTGTGGACTCTCTGGGTATTGTCTTTATCATATCGTTCTTTATCGGGGCTGTAATTACGATCCAACTCTCGATAAACATACAGAGTCCTCTGATCCCTAAGTTTACGATCGGTTATTCGGCACGTGAGATCATCTTGCTCGAGTTCTCATCGACCTTGATGTGTCTTATCTTGGCGGGTAAAATAGGCTCGAGTATAGCCTCGGAACTAGGGACTATGCGTGTGACGGAGCAAATAGACGCTATGGAGATCATGGGCGTAAACTCGGCAAACTTCTTGATCTTACCCAAGATCGTTGGCTTGGTAGGTTTCGTGCCAGTGCTCTCTGTATTCTCGATGGTAACGGGCATTGGTGGGGGATACCTAGCGACCTATTTGGTTGATGATTTGCCGACCAAAGACTTTGTCTATGGTCTGCAATTGATGTTCCAGCCACACTTCATACTACACTCTATTATAAAGAGTATGGTCTATGCTTTCATTATCTCGACTGTCGCAGCCTATCACGGCTACTGTGTCAAGGGTGGAGCACTAGAGGTCGGTAAAGCAAGTACAGATGCTGTCGTCCGTAGCAGTGTCCTTATTCTATTCTTTGATATGGTCCTTACAGACCTAATGCTCACATAGTGATGATTGAGGTAAAAAACTTATTCAAAGACTTCGATGGCAAAGAAGTGCTACGAGGTATCAGTGCAACCTTTGATGAGGGGAAGACAAACCTCGTTATTGGTCGATCGGGTGCGGGGAAGTCGGTCTTTGTCAAGTGTATGATCGGTCTTATAAAACCTTCTGAGGGGGAGATCCTCTATGATGGTCGGGATCTAGCACTAATGAGTAAGCGAGAGTTGCTCGCTTTGCGTCGTGAGATGGGAATGCTTTTTCAGGGTAGTGCTCTCTTTGATAGTATGAGTGTCCTTGATAATGTGATGTTCCCGCTCGAGATGTTTTCGGACGATACGCAGGCCAAAAAGCGAGAGCGAGCGATGATGCTCTTGGAGCGTGTCGGTCTGCAAGAAGCGGCTTATAAGTATCCAAGTGAGATAAGCGGAGGTATGATGAAGCGTACTGCTATCGCTAGAGCCTTAGCCCTCAATCCTCGTTATCTATTCTGTGACGAGCCAAACTCTGGTCTTGACCCTAAGACTAGTAAAGTTATCGATCTACTGATACAAGAGTTGACACAAGAGTTTGGGATTACTACGATCGTGAATACCCACGATATGAATACCGTTCGCTCTATCGGGGATAAGATCATCTATATCCACCAAGGGCGTAAGGAGTGGGAAGGTAGCAGTGCAACGATTGAGACGGAGGGTAGTGTGAGTTTGATGCACTTTATCAATGCCAACTTAGATGCCTGATAGACAAATCAAGAAACGACTATGCTTAAGAAATCAATAGCCTTAAACCTCTTGTTGATGCTTGTTGTAGCCTTCTCGGGCTTCTTTGCTGTTGTGTGGGGCTTAGGCTTCTATACTAACCATGGAGAGACTGTAGTTATCCCGGAGATACGAGGCAAACATCTTACAGAGGCGATCAGAATGCTAGATGCTGCCGACCTCAATTACGAGGTCGTAGACTCTATCTATGACAAGAAAGCAATCCCGGGGAGTATCATCGAGGCTTATCCAAATACGGGAGAGACCGTAAAGCCTCAGCGTATTATCTTCCTTAAGATATATGCAACCTCTCCACCTCGTATCTCTGTCCCTTACCTCAAGGATATGTCTTCACGACAAGCACTAGCCTTGTTGCGAGGCTTAGGATTTGAGCAGATTACCGAGAGAGCCGTTGCTGGGGAGTATATGGGACTGTGTCAGGGCCTAACCCTAGCCAATGGTAAGCCTTTGCAAGCCGGGGATCTGATTGCTAAGGATACTCCGCTGGTTTTGCTTGTGACTGGGCAAATGATGATAGATAGCCTGCGTCTTGATGATCTTCTTGCCGAGGATAGCCTAGCGAGTGCGGCATCGGCTATATCGCTCGGGGACTCTACTAAGCGTAAAAAGCAAGAAACAATAGAAGACGAACCTCAACCCGAACCTGAGAACTTCTGGTAATGAACAATACCGAGACTGACGAACTCATACAAGATCTCTCATCTCAACCTCAACTCTTGGAGGACGAGTTGGACGAAGACTTTGATCCGAGCCTACGGATTGATGATACGCCATCGGGACTACTTGATGCTGATGGTAATCCACTCTACGAGCATTATCGATGTACGGCAGATCCCGGTCAAGGGCCTATACGTGTTGATAAGTTTCTAGTCGATAGAATGACTGGGACGAGTCGCAATCGTATCCAACAGGCTGCTGATGCTGGCTTCATCTTCATCAATGGTAAGAGTGTAAAAAGCAACACCAAGGTAAAGCCAAATGACGTCATTACCTTGCAGATGCGTCGTCCTCGTAAGCACTTGGCTATCGTAGCAGAGGATATTTCCCTAAGTGTTGTTTATGAAGATGAGTACCTAATGGTAATCAACAAGCCTGCAGGTATGGTAGTACACCCCGGATTTGGTAATTATACCGGCACGCTTGTTAATGCTCTCGCTTATTACCTCAAGGACGACCCTTTGTATGATCCCGAGGATCCTAATGTTGGCTTAGTTCATCGTATTGATAAAGATACGAGTGGGCTACTCGTTATTGCTAAACGTCCCGAGGCTAAGGCTCATCTTAGTCGTCAATTCTTTGAGAAAACGACACACCGCTCTTATCGAGCACTCGTTTGGGGACGCTTCGAGCAAAGCGAGGGTACAATACGAGGAAACATCGGACGCGATAGTACCGACCGCTTGCAAATGAGCGTTTATCCCGAGGGAAGTGATAAAGGTAAGAGTGCTGTTACTCACTATGCCGTGCTCGAGGAGTTGGCATACGTCTCTTGGGTAGAGTGTCGTCTAGAGACAGGTCGTACACATCAGATACGGGCCCATATGCGACATATCGGACATACATTATTTGGTGACGAACGATATGGTGGAGATCGTGCTTTGTGGGGCAACCAGTTCAGCAAGTACAAGCAGTTCGTAGATAATTGCCTTAAGATCTGTCCTCGACAAGCCCTGCATGCCAAGACTTTGGGCTTTACACACCCTATTTCTGGCGAATATATGAGTTTCGATAGCGAGTTGCCACAAGATCTAGAGCAACTACTTAGTCGCTGGCGTACTTATGCCGCACAAGTGGACGAATGCTAGTCCACGCTCTTCCTTCCACTTCATAATAAACACAGATAGAGATCTCCGCGAGATCTCTATTTGTGTTTCAAGGGGTACTAATCAGATGATGCTTTAGATGATACCACTTGCCTTGCGTGGGCAAATCTGTTTTATCTCAAGGTGTTTCTAACCCAGTATTCGTGCTTGACGCCTTTGTTCTGATTTACTAAGCAGTAAAGGTCCCCACAATAACTATATAATATCTTAACTTTAATACACAATGAAAAAGGTCTTAATCATTAACTGCCACCCTCAGTATCAGAACAACTTGTCGGTGACAGTACAACTTAAAAAATTTGCATTAGAGCATTTGCTCCCTAATCCTAACATCAATGTTGAGGTTTTGGACTTATATGCTCCCGACACATTTATTCCTCGTCTTGATGAGGATATGATCACGGCTTGGGGTGAAGTGTCTATTAGTCCCTTGCAAACCACAATTTTGGATCGTCAGAATATGCTCATTGATCAGTTCGTAGGGGCTGATTATGTCTTTATATTCTCACCATTGCACAACTTTAACGTAACATCTCGCTTCAAGGATTATATAGATAATCTGCTTATTGCCAAGCGAACATTCCGCTATACTAGCAATGGATCCGAGGGACTTCTAGACAACAGCAAGCGTATTGTTTATGTGCAGGTCAGCGGTAGCGAATACACGCAGGATATGCGTTATATACAGATGGATATTGCTCCTTATTATGTGCGTACGATATTCAATGTAATGGGGATCTCGCACTTGGATCTTGTGCGGGTCCAAGGTACGGCACTCTCTCGTAATAACAAAGACGAACTCGTCAATAAAGCGAAGCAAGATCTCCTTCCTCTATTACAACGTGTCGAGAAATAGGGACTAAGGCTCAATCGTTTTTGATGGTGTACATCTGTGCTATAACCGCAGATTGTAGTGTTTATTAGTTACGAGCATTTGCGTCGAATGTTCTTGTTTCGGATGCTCATAATCAAACTGCCAATCTTGTAAGCGGAGGGCTATGGTTTGATTGTGAGCGTTTGCTGTTTATTGAGGCCTAAAGAGTGCTTTGAGGCGATTGTTCGCCTCTAGAGTTTCGATCTCTCGCTCTCAACTAATACAATCTCTTTCTCCATAGATCCAATTCAAAATTGTACTAGAGATAAGCCGTCGTATTCGTTACTCTGATATGAAGAGATTGTAGGCTTATTGTATCACAAATGTTGAATTGGAGTAAGACACATCTGTTACTAGTGAATAAGTATCTTGTTGTAGATAAAACGAAGTCGATTAACTGGTATAGTCGTGGGACTGTATTGTGGGTTCCTTTGGTGTTATCTTGTTGTGTAATTCAGTTTGTATAGACGCTTGGGGGATTACTCCGCTGTGAGGTGCTGTGTTAATTGAATAGTTAGGGGATTGGTATCAGAAGTTTGAGCGTGTTTGCCTTCTTGCCTTCGCTGTTATAAGTGGCTTGGGGGACGAATTGTATTGCTTATAAATCAGCAATGACTTGCTCGTGTTGGGGTATTGCAGATGTTACTCGGTTGGCTTCCGTTGCTAGTGAAAGCCGAAAAACTAGACCAACTCAAGAGGCTAAGTAAATGTCCTCTTAAGTTGGTCTAGTCATTGCTTAATGTTATTGTGTATTGCTAAGGAATGAGTCTATGCTCTTGAGAAAACATTTTCCCGAGACACTCTGCTCCATAAGCATTCCAATGAGAGTTATCTGCTAAGACTGGTTTGCCATCGATCCAAAGATCTCGAGGCATATAAGGGGTTAAATCAAGCCACTGAACACTTGGGAAATGTTGCTCCACATATAGTCTTACTTTGGTTGCATTGTTCTTTGTTTCGGTATAATCCTTACCCCAGTAATCTCGTCCCGCAGGAAGTGTGATACCATAGCGGAGTAGCCAATATTCTTTAAGGCGTGTATCCGAAACTTTGTATAATGAATTGATAAGGATAATCTTTTTCCCCTCTTTTTGCAATCTATTTAGTGCCTTATCTAGTGCAGGTATAAATGTGGGGTCTTTGGCATAGCCAACACTCCCCCAATATACAGAGAAGATAATCGTATCATATTTATCGTAGTGCTGTGACAGGAACTTGTTACGCTCGTCAGCAAATTCCTTTGTGTCTTCTCTCAGTGTATAGATGTAGTCGAAGAAGAAAGGATTGCTTGTTGCAGCAGAAGCATAAGCACACCAAGCCTCTTTCTTGCCAACATAATCAAAGAAACTCTCCAAATGTGCCGTATGAGAGTCGCCTGCGATTAAGATTGTAGGCTTTTTACTCTTATCCCCGATTAAGCCTTCTCCCTCTGTTGTGTCGTATAACAAGCCTTTGTTTACTACGACTGTTCCATATTCTTCCTCCAAATACTTTTTCCCGTAAGCCTCGCTAGGTACTATAAATAGGAGTATTACCAAAGAAGCCGGGAGCAAATAATAAAATGATAGCCCTTGCGTAAAGTTTAGTTTTAGGTGTCTTGTTGGTTGCTCTACGAAGTAATAACTCAAACAAGACAGCCCGAGAATAAGTAGACTCGCTATGAATAATTGTGTCGGAGCAAGAGGTCCGATACCGTACACATAGCGAAACCACGCCAAAACAACCCAATGCCACAAGTACATAGAGTACGATAGTTTACCTATCCATACTACGGGGCGTAGTGACATTAGCCTTGCTATACTATTATCTTCCGAGTTGAGGAATAGAAGACCAGCCGTTGCTAAGCACGGGATTAGGCTTGCAACACCGGGGAAGAATGGTAGGACAAATATATTTGTAGTGAAGAAACTTACGAAAAGTATTAACAGACAAATAGCACTCAGTATCGAACGTTTTTGCTGTGAAAGTGTATTGAAGCGTAGATGTCCATCGCTCCATGCAATAGCCAATAAAGATCCTACTAGCATCTCGGGCACTCTCAAGTGAGGCATATAGTAAGTATCCCAAGTAATGCCGATTGCTTTGAGATCAATGAAGGACATTGCAAGCGTTACTAAGCCGACGGAGAAAAGGATTGGATATTTCCTTTGGCATGTCCACTCAAAGCGAAGTAATAAGATCAACAGGATCGGGAATACGAAGTAAAATTGCTCCTCAACGGATAAAGACCAAATATGTAAGAATGGTTTGTCCTCAAGGTTTGGGTCAAAATATCCTCCTCCTCGCATAAAGTAGAGGTTTGCGGCAAATAGCGTTGAGGCCAATGCCGATTTACGCAAGTCGGTAAAGTTTTCCTCCACAGGCATTAAGAAGAAACCGACGAGTAGGGTTGCGAATAAAACGACAAAGAATACCGGTAGGATACGCTTGATCCGCCTTAGGTAGAAGTCTTTGAATGTGAACTTGTCTTGTTGTATATCTCTATAGATAATAGAGGTAATAAGAAAGCCCGAGATGACGAAGAAGATGTCTACGCCCAAGAAGCCACTAGGCAACCACGATGCATGTAGATGAAAGATGACAACGGACAAAACTGCCACTGCTCGTAAGCCATCAATATCGGCTCTGTATTTTGCTAAACTCATTGATAAATTATAGTGTACTATTGCTTTATATTCGGTCTGTCATACGCAAGGAGATAGAATGTTAAAAGATTTCTAAAAGATCACTTCCTCGATTTAAGCATATCATAAACACGATTATGAGAAAGTACTCTCAATCTTGGTGCTGTTGAATGGTTTGCTTCTAGATATATCTACTCTCCTTTTGCTGTAACAATGTGGTACAAAGATACAACAATCATTGTAGATTGATAAAGTTCGTTTATTTTCATTAGAGTTATAAACTCACCCGTGTTAAGGGGTGAATGTCTACCCTGAGGGGCTCAAGGAGCCAGAGGAGGTAGTGGAGTATAACCGTTGTTGCTGCGAAGGGGGCGAGGATAGGTGGTGATGCGTTAAATCCGAACAAGTAATTCGTAGTTGTTAATCCAGAAAGTTGTAGAGGATGAACTAGTAATTCGGAGATATTGAATTGGTATAAAGAAAAACGTTGACTACTTCGTTATGATGCTTTAGATGGATACCCCCCGTAACCATCTAGATTAGGTTTTAGAATGGACTAGATAAAGTCTAAGATTGTTCTAGATCTTTTTGCGAAAAGATCTAGATAAATCGACGAAATAATCTAGATTATTTTGAGCGAACTTCTAGAAGAGTGTGAGCAGTGTTCTAATAGTTCCTTCGGATAAGGATATTTGCTTGCTCTTTGACTACATTATATGCGCTTTGCTTTGGCTTGTGCTAGCGATCATCTTGTTCTATTTAATAGGATTGCTTTTGTGGCTATTCAATGGTGCCGATTAGGGTGTTGGCTCACTTGGGGGGGCTATTCGCTCGCTTTTTCTTGGTTTTAGGTTGTTTTTATATTGTTGTTATATTCGTAAGTTCTTGGCTTTGTGTTTCTTGTTCCCTATTTAGGGGTGTTAATAGATCTTATTGTTAGAAGCATTCTATTAAAATGAGATTTCGGGTATTTGTGGTTGTTAAATTCTTGCTATTTGGTATTGTGTTTTTATTAAACTAAAGAACTAACTTTGTATATACTAAATGCGTGTGGCGTTAAACTTGTATAACCATCATAACACTCCACTTCGTAATCATCAAGAATAAGGCTACGCGTATGGTCACATTAATTGATAAGCGTATGAACAGACAATGTATCTTTTGGGTACTAACTATCCTGCTAACTTGCTTAGGTAGTTGTACAGATGAGAAGAAAGAACTCATCGGCGTAGACATCGTAGAAACGTACGAAGTAGGCTTTGAAATTACGGACGAAACGCTCACATCAACGACGTATTCGTTTGCGGTTACACCTAGCGATCAAAAGGCTCCGTATGTATGTCTATATGTAGATAAGAGTGTGATTGACAAAGTGCCGAAGTACGAACTGCCGGCATTCCTCCTTAAGGAACTTAAGAAAAAGGCAGAGGTCGATAATAAATCGTGGCAGGAGTACTTGGCTAGCATCAGCCTAACGGGGAATAGCAAGAAAACTATTGATAATTTGCTCCCGGGGAATATGTACGAGTTGGTGGTCTTTGGTCTTAAAGGGGAGCAAATCTCTAGGCAAGCAACGTATCGCTTCTTTGAGACCCTCAAGGCTGATAATGTACAGATGTCCTTTGATGTAAATGCTACTATCGAGGCGGAGAAGCCTACGACTGTGAAGTTGCGTGTAAAACCCTCTTTGACAGATTACAAATGGTACTTCTGCTCGTTCCCCAAGACCACGTACGATAGAGCAAAAGAGGCGGGAATGTCTGATATTCAGATTTGCTCGTCGGTCTTGAGAGAGGAGTTGCAGCGTTCTATTCCGCCTACGGCTACACAGGCAGATATAGACAAGTTTGTGCAGTCCAAGTTCTACGAGAATGAGCGTGAGATGACGATCGCTGGTCGTGCAATAAAAGCCGATACCGAGTACGCGTATCTGCTTACAGCAGTTTATCTGACGCCCGGAAACGAAGTAGTCTTTACCTCGGAGGTCACAATGGGTACGTTTAAGACCTTACCTGTAGCACAGAAGGATACCGAGTTTGCCCTTGACGTGAGCAACATACGACAGACACGAGTTGCGATCTCTATAACACCCTCAAATGCGGGGCAGGCTTATGTGTGGCGTTGCGATGCTTATAATGATATGACGAGCAAGATGACACCCGAGGAGCACGCAAAGCATATAATCGATACCAATCCGTACATATCATTTGAGGCACGCCCTTATGGTAATGTATCCAACGACAACTATAAAATTATCCCCGGTACGAAGCATTATCTTATTGCCTTTGGCTACGAGGGTGGCGTTTGTACCAAAGTCGTTCGCCAAGACATCGAACCCGTAGCCGCTGGTGATCCACTGGCTACGACCTTTACTGTTGAGCAACTTGAGCGTACTACCGATAGAGTAAAACTCAAGGTAACGCCATCGGATACCTCTGTGTACTATCTACCTTTCCTCTTCCCCGATACAGAGAGCAAGGAGCGACTTAAGGGCAAGTTTATTGCAAGCCTCCGTCGTACACTTGATCAGAATATAAGCAGTGGCTTCAACCCCTATGCGACGATCTGGAATATGATCGCTCAACAAACCTCAATCGGTACAAGCACACCGGAGTACGTAAACGTTACGCCCGGCGGACAGCACACGCTGATGATTGTGACATTCGATAAGAATGGCATTGCTGGTGAACGACTCTTGACGCCCTCGTACTTGACCGTTCCCGGTTTCTCTCAAGAGACAGTGGGTAACGTTGAGGTCTTGGGGATCTTTGATGGCAACGAGGAGAATGGTACTATATTCAAACAACCTTGGCTCGTCAAAGACAAGGCGATTATGGTACTTAAGTACGCACTCTCTAGCGGAGTAAGCGAAGCCTTTGCCGCTACAAGCCTAGACGTGGAGGAGATAGACGAGATGGATACAAACCTTATTCCCGACAATCAACTGGTGCATAATGGCAATCTTCGCTGGACGTCGCTCAAGTTGACCAAGCCCTATATGTACGTTGTCGTAGAGTGGGGCAAGCCTCAAGTTAGTTTTAGTTATGGCTTGAGTACAGCCAAGGAGAGAGGGCCTATTGCTCGTGCTACTCTGAGTGCTGCCGATAGATCAAATAAGAAGTCGATCGACGAATTGCAACGTCTGCACGATGAGCCAGAGGCTACACCTGCACGTGCTTTGAGATTATTTGATCCTTTCGGGGGATTACGCTCTGTCGCTCGTGTTTCTAGTAGTGAGGAGATCAGCACTTATTTGCCCGTGACGAGCAAAGAGGGGCAGTCTATAAGACCTCAACAACCCAAGCGTCAGCAAACAACCCAAAACGCAGAGGGGGACAAGGGTGCCGAGGTAGACATTCCGCTGGTGTATGTCGTAAGATAGGTTATGATATAGTCTAGATAATAGCAAAGATTATGAAAGCAAAGTATTTATATATCTTGGTGGCGATGTGGTGCTTGGGTATCTTCGCGTGCCAAAAAGATGATACAGTAAAGATAG
This sequence comes from Porphyromonas sp., assembly GCA_041856045.1. Lineage (GTDB taxonomy): Bacteria > Bacteroidota > Bacteroidia > Bacteroidales > Porphyromonadaceae > Porphyromonas. Next base: position 12,187 of record JBHAFI010000128.1, read on the forward strand.
AGTTGTCCCAGCCTAATATCGTAGGAGTACCATCGGAGGGTGCGACCTATGATATTAAAGTAGGGGCGAGCGACACTTGGGTTGTCAAAGAGGAGGCGAGAGAGTGGATAAGGCTGGCGAGATATGGCTCGGAGGGTGAGCAATATCTTAAGATCGAGGTAGAGAGTAATATCAGTGAGCAAGCACGTAACACTGCAATCGAACTCGTGAGCCGTAACTCTATGAGAGTTTTGACTATTCAGCAAGAGGGTAAACCTGCTGGTCAGGAACTCAAGTATCGCTTGCCGGTGGTCTTCCATGTGTTACATTACGATGCGACTAATAGCGAGGAGAACATTCCGAGAGAGCAGTTGTATCAGACACTGCAAGAGGTAAACGAACTCTATGCTAGGAATAACATTAACCTAGAGTTTTACCCAGCGAGTATTGATCCAAGTGGTAATGTAATGTCTGAGGCTGGTATCAACCGCGTACGTTGGGTAGCCGAGAGTATTAACCCGATCGCTGTGATGACTGAGGAGAACAACGAGTACTTACATCTGCTTTGGAATCCGAATAAATATATCAATATCTTGATGTATCCTTTTACAATCCCGAATATCTTGGGTATTGCGACTTTCCCGCTTACGCCAGAGCATAGCCCGATGACTGGTTTGGAGAGCGTGAAGTTCAGCAATTTGCAGGTGTCGGATATAAAGCAGTTGAGGGGTGTATCGATCAATAGTTCGTGGTATAAGGATCAAGAGGTAAATACCTTCAAGGGCTATGTCGATGATGCTCTGCTCAAAAGGCAGGTAAGTATTGCTACGACTGTCGCACACGAGTTGGGGCATTATCTCGGTCTACGGCACGTTTTCTCTGAGGGTGCAGATGGATCTTGCATTGATACCGATTACTGTGAGGATACACCTAGTTATAATAAGCATCGTGAATATGACTCTTTTGTTGCCGAGATGATGTCTGACGCACGTTATAACCCTAATTTTAAGGACGAGTTTAAGTGGGAAACCTTGTTTCAGCGTACGACTTGCTCGGGAGAAACGTTTGTCTCACGTAACATAATGGATTATTCGTACAGTTATATGGAAACGTTCTCTGCACAGCAGAAGGAACGCATTAGGCACGTACTGAATTATAGTCCCTTTGTACCCGGACCGAAGAAATCGGTTGTCTCGACAGTACGCAGTGCTGTACCACTAAAGCCTACGCACGTTCCACACAGCATTGTCATTTGTAGAGCGAGCGAGAGTTGGGTTAATCCTAAGTAAAACGTAGGACGGATATAAGCCGAGCGATCTTTTCGTTTGATCGCTCGGCTTGATCTCATACTCCCTCCCGCTTGGCGTTTCTCGGGAGAGGGCGAAGTTGCTTAAGTATAATCTTGAGGTTGTCTGGAGATCCTCCAGCAGTTGTCATATGTATGTCCACTCCTTAATGTATCTAGGGTGTTACATTGAGGCATTAAAGATACACGCTCTACCTCTTGCCCCATGCCGATGAAGGGAACTTACCCCATTCCGAACAAGGCAAACAAGTCTTTGATCTAGTGCAGAGGGTGACAACCTATACTGACAGACGTGCGTACGGATACCGCTCTGTCCGTATTGTAATGTGCTATTTGCCCTCTCTACTATTGATATTGTGTGCTTGTCGTAAGTCACTACTTACTCATAGCCCCAACAATAACCCGAATAACAAATCCCAAGTATGAAAGTAAAAATTACAATAGGCTTGATCTTCGCACTGCTCGCGCTTGCTCTACTAACAAAGCCCAGCGAAGATACCCATAAAGCTCTAATAGAGCAGAAGGTCAGAGAGTACATCGAGCAAGCATTGCAGGATAGTGGAGCCGCAGGAGGATCGATTGGGGAATTGTTCGCCAATTCGATGGTAGCGGTGTATTCCAATATGTTGATCAAGCAGGTCGTAAACAAAGGAGTTAAGGTTGATGACTATATATTCTTTAATCGCTCTCGTATTACCCTTGAGGGGAAAACTATTGATATTGCTACGGGAGCCTTTGGCAATGTCTTCCCTAATTCCGATCTAGAGGAGGATATGAATAAATTCTTTAACGAGCCTTTCTCTCAAAAGGTTAAATAGATTTACGATACTTGCACATTTATAGTCTTGTGCTGTACTAGATACTGGGTGAGCCAAATGAAACTTACCCCGATAGGCTTGTTGTGCTTTGTTGAGCGGGTATAAGTGATTTGCTTTATTATTAGCGTGCTAACCTTAGTTTGAGTACCGGGGATACTCCCACTAGAGTAGATGAAGGGGTATTCTTGTATTTGGCCCCGATGGATTTGGATTATCAAATTTTGTTATTTGCTTTAATCTAAGTATATTTGTCTATCCTTAATACATTTATTAACCTATTAATACAGTAAAGCGTTATGAAAAAGGTATTACTTACTCTATGTCTTGCTTGTGCGGGACTAACAGCAGTTGCTCAAGAAAAGGGTGACAAGGCTATCGGTGCTAAGGTCGTTTACGGTACCGAACTTGAGCGACTTGGTTTCTCTCTCAAAGGACAGTACAACATCACTAAGCCACTACGTGCAGAGGCTTCGTTTACTTACTTCTTGAAGAAAGAGGAAATCAATCTCTGGATGCTAGACCTTAATGCTCATTACCTATTCAATGTTGCCGATAAGTTGAATGTATATCCACTTGCTGGGCTTTCTTACTCTCACGTATCGGCACCTTTCTTAGGTGCAACCGTATCTAAAGGTGAGTTTGGTTTCAATCTTGGTGGAGGTGTAGATTATAGCCTTACAGATAAGATTGCCCTAAATGCAGAGGTTAAGTATTTGTTCATGGACGAAGGTAATACTCCACTCATCAGTGCTGGTCTATCGTTCAAACTCTAAAGAGCGAAGACTATTCACAACAAAATATCGCCACGAGAGATTTCTCTCGTGGCGATATTTTGTTATTACGCTTGCTTCTGTGCTCGTTGATAATTTGCCTTTTGAGGCTAATCCTATTGCTCGTCCGTTGTCTTTCTGATATAGGCTCTGATGGACTAACTATTGTCCTTACTTGATCAAGGTAGGTACATTATGGTGCTTCGGTTACTATTGAGGTGACTGATGTAATAGCAGTGAACCTCGAGGCAAAATTCTAGCCCTTGACTCCCTAATAACCTTGATAGCAAATATCCCAACGAATATATTCCCCCTCGCAATCTAAGAGCCATACCACTTCCCCCAGAAGTATCTCTCTGTACGGAACAAATTTTCGATCCATTACACAACTGCAATACGGGCTGTAAGAATACCTATTCGGTAGAATGTTAATAGGTAATTTCCATTCCGATTTGATCCATACTTAGACGTTGATTGACAAGATACTTAGTCTTCATGTGACGAGATACTTAGATGTTCAATGACGAGATACTTGGTTGTGGGGTGATGAGGGCTTGTGGGGTGATTGATGAGGTAGTTTGTTGTGAATTGATGGGGTGCTTGAGCGTGCGAGGAGTGGATATTCGCTTGCGAAGTGATCCATCTCTTCGCAGTATGAGGTCTATAACGAGTGATTAGGTAGGGGAGGAGTTTGAGAGATCGATCTATTGAGTATTATCCTCGGGGTGAATAGAAAAAGTACCGCCACATACAGATCCTTGTATGTGGCGGTACTATTGTTTAGGGACTCGGTGATATTCGCCCGAGGGA
>JBHAFI010000129.1:0-8689 GCA_041856045.1 Porphyromonas sp.
ACCGCAGTATACATTATATGTACACTCGAGTATACATACTATGTATACTAATGTATACTCCCGAGGTGTACTAAGGGACGTAACGCCTAATCGCTAGTATTGGCTCTTAGCAGGTCGTAGCCCAAGGCATAGTCTAAGGAAGACCTTAGATAAAAGGGTAGGGGAGCAAACGTCAATAAATAATCCCCCGACACCGATCGGTGTCGGGGGATTATTCCCTTATTTGTCGTCATAGTGACCGTAGGTTTGGAGGACCAAAATCGCAATCTTATCCTCATACACCTTATATACCAAACGATGCCTCTGTGTGATACGTCTACTCCAAGCCCCTGTTAGGGTTCCTTTAAGTGCTTCGGGTTTTCCTGTCCCGTGATAGGGAGATATGCTTATCTCCTCAAGCAAACGTATCGCTTTATCATACGCCTTAGGCTCACTCTTATAGAGTTTTGCTAAACCCTTATCAGCCTCTTTAGATAAGCGTACCTTATAAGCACTCATAACGATGCCTTAACTCGGATACTGTTCCTTCGAAAACATGCTTCCCTTCTTCCATATCCTTGATAATTTGGAGTATTTTTCTCTCAAATTCTTCTTGGGTCTGAACGATAGGTAGTTCTTGCTCCTCTGCAATAGCCCCCTTGATAAGCATTTCAAGGTACTTGTTTACACTCTTCTTGTGGGCTTTGGCAATGACCTCCAAGGCTTTCCAGTCCGTCATGTCAAGGCTAATGGTCTTTTCTTGTTTTATTGCTACTGTTGCCATAGTCTACTACTGCTTAGTGTATTCTTTCTACTGCAAAGATACAAAACATTATAGTACTAAGCCATTTGCTGATAGAGGGCGAAAAGATGCTCCAAACGTTCGGCTTTGCTAGCGAAGGGCTTTCGGCGGTAAGCCATATCTACGGCTTTGTCGAGTGCAGTGTGTGCTTTGCTAAGGCTTACGGGCATAGTATTGGGGTCGTATAGATCCGCTAGACTTTGCCCCTCGAAACTTGCTCTTACGTCTAGGACGGCTTGGGCTTTCTCCTCTATGTCTTTACGTTGCTTCTCGCTAAGCCCCTCGGGGAAGGGATAGTTGTTATAGACTATATCCTTCGAATAACGAAATCGGTTTTCGAGCCTACCACAGACAGCATTCACCCAAACCATATGCATAGCAGACATCAGTACCCCAAATAAATACACATCAGCATCGGGGATAATTAGGCAAGCATTGCTTGGAATATACTCTTGCGTCAAGAACCCTATGGGGATATACCTACGTCGCTCCGATGAAGTACTCGGCACTAAGAGATAATTTGATTGGGGCTGTCGATCCTCACCGAACAATGCAGGCGTAAGTGCTTGCTTCTGAGTTGCCTTTTTGGGACTATTCTGACGAAATTTCCTTACTCGTTCTATTCGCTCTAATATAGATCTGCATCGTTTAAGTTCATTGGGTTGGGCTTCTTTGAGCCATAGACAATAACGCTGTTTATTGTTTATGAACTCTTCTGCTCCTATAAAGGGGCGTATATATATGCCTGCTTGTGGCTCTTGGGCTAGCAATTCATCTTTCTCCTCATTGCTTAGCAAGAGATGCCCTCCATCGGTAGGCTGATTACCTTTGCTCATCTGAGGTACATCGCACAGAGGTCTAGCACGCCTCTCTATGAGGATATTAGCTCCGTCCGATAGGTATGGATTTATGTTGCTAACCTTACGCAAATGTGCTTCGCCCCGTATATCTTGGTAGTCGTAGATATAACGCTCTTGTGGCTCATTCAGCCCGAAGCCTATAATCACACAGTAGACAGCAGCCTTACCACGTGCCTCGTTACTCCATTGGAAGGTACGATGAGCAAAATGTATTTTCACCCCAAGGTCGAGTAGGGGCTTCCATATAGTCGCTACTTGTACGCCCTGCGTAATCGAGTTGGTAGAGACAAAAGCCGCACGTATCTGCGTCCCCTGCATATAACGAGCAGCCTTGATATACCAAGCAGAGACGTAGTCTATATCTCCACTACCTTTGCTCCCCTCAAAAGCCTTAACGACCTGAGCACGCTGTACCTCACTCATCAACTTAGAACCGAGGAATGGTGGGTTGCCGATAATATAACTAAGACGCTCGGGAGCAACTACCTCGTGCCACTCCGTCTCAAGAGCATCGGCACGGAGGATATGGGCAGAGTCCCGCAGAGGAATACGTGCGTAAGTCTGCCCGAAGAGCCTACTTACCTCCATATTCATCTGATGATCGATGAGCCACATCGCTACCTGTGCAATCTGAGCAGGGAACTCCTCGTACTCAATGCCGTAGAACTGATGCACCCCGACACGCAATAGGTCATCGATATAATAACTCTGCGTTATCTGTGAGTCGCCCGAGAGGTAATCATCGTAGAGGATCTTGAGTATCTCGAGTTCTAGAAGTCTTAGTTCGCGGTAGGCAACGATCAAGAAGTTGCCACAACCACAAGCAGGGTCTAGGAAAGCAAGTCCCGCTATTCGTTTGTGTAAGTCCTCTAGTTTACGCTTATTATGCTTGATACTCTCAAACTCTTGCCACAGTGAGTCGAGGAAGAGCGGACGCAATACTTTGAGGATATTTGCCTCGCTAGTGTAGTGTGCTCCTAGTTCGCGTCTAGCCTTGCTATCCATCACACTCTGAAACATCGAGCCGAATATAGCAGGGGAGATACGTGACCAATCTATACGACAGCAGTCGAGCAAACGCTCACGCATCTTGCGGTCGAAACTAGCGATAGGTAGAGACTCAGCGAAGAGTCCACCATTGATATACTCAAAGTCGAGAATTTGTTTATCTAGGTTCTTAAGCCGTCGATCGTGTGCTGTGTTGAGGACTTGGAATAACTCCCCGATACGTGCTGCAAGGTCGCTCCCATCTTCGCTCGTTCGTTCCTCTATAAAACGTTGGAACTGCTCTTTGTGGAGGATACCTGTGTCCTCGGCAAAGAGAATGAAGAGAAGTCGTACTAGATAGACCTCTAGATCGTGCCCTGTATAGCCAATATCTTTTAGACTATCGTGCAACTCTCCCATCAGCATAGCCGCCTCTATGTTGGCAGGGTCTTGCTCTCTATAAGTCTGTCGCTTATAACCTGCTAGAATGCCAAAATGCTCTATATTGTCTAATAAGCGATCTAGGGTGAAGCGGTGACACTTACCACCCTCTTCCATATCATAGAGATGAATATGCTCAAAGTCGCTGATCATAATAAGGCTTGGCATTTCGTCTGCTTTGAGTCCCTCGGTGTACCGCAGTGCTTGTTGGTAAGCGTCATCTAGATCTTTGCCTCGACTCTTCATCTCAACGAGGATTACTCCCGACCAGAAAAGATCAATAAAGCCTTTGGCTCCGCTAAGGAGTGCTACACGTTGCTCAAAGATTGCTACTCGCTTACGGCTTATCCCGAAGACATCAAAGAAAGCATCTAACCAAGGTTTAGCGTCGGCTTCTTCTCTCGTAGTATCTGCCCATTCGTTCATAAAGGTGAGGCAGCGATCTTTTATTTCGTTCCAACTAAGTGTCATAATAGTTTGATATACAGATTTGCGTAAGGCAAAGATATGCAAATCGTGACGTTTCTATATAGTGGCGAGGGCTTGTGCTTGATCTTATCGACCAAGATTGTTCCTCGCCTTAGTGTTTGGGTTGTGCAGAGTGGGGGACTCTCGTCCCTTTACATCGCTTCTCAACAATGTTTTTGCCGTAGGAGATAGCACTCGTGCGATTTAACCTCTGCTTCTGTGTAAGGTTAAGGGGCGATTTAGCCTTAGACGCATCATCTTATAGATCATCTTGGCTATGACTACTTGCCCTCGCAACCTTCCGCCTAAATCTCACAAGATCGTTACACCTCAATGTTACGGGGCAATACCTAATACATACTTATCGAGCAAGGAGGGTAAGTCTTAGTAGAAATCATTCTATCCTACTAGGATTATGTTTAATTGCAATTACAACAAATCACACCTTACTGATCCAAGATCTTGATTATTGAATTTTGGGAAGTAGAGGCCTTTGCCTCCCATAGGTTGTCAAGAAGATCCTTATTGCTTGAGAACGTAGTGGGCAACACTATTGTCTGTATAGAAGACAGTGATACGCTCAATCTCTCGAGGTTGCTGTTGCTCTAGGAGCGTCTTGAGGCGTCCAACTTCCTCGACACTCCGTAATAAACGCTCATCATCAGACCCCGTAGAGTTTGGGTTGTCTGCATTGAGGCTTTCTCCTCCTATTGATCCACTTAATTCACCAAACAGAAACCACTGGGGAGAGAAGCGTGTACCCCAGCGTTGTACGACCTTATTGATAATATCTACGCTAACTTTTCCCGATCCGCTTTTGATCTGTGAGAAGGTAGAGGGTTTGATGTCCGTTTCCTCGCAGAAGTCCTTAGCATTTAGTCCGCTCTCATTCTGTATCTGCATAAGACGCTCGGCTATGCTCTCCAAGTTTATAAATTCTGACATAATAACTGCAAATTCTAAGTTCTAAAATCTGAAACAAAGTTACGATTTGGAATTGTGAAATCAAAATTCAAAATTAAAGTTTGATCCAATAGAACCTATCCTCGCTAACGATGACAGAGGCTAAAATTGCTCTAAAACTTACAGTTTACACTTAGATACAATGACTCTAACTATTGGATTGTAGGTACTTACATAATGGGGTAGGGTAATTTAGGCATAAATTTATTCCCTTATAGGTGTAAATTTCTGCATTAAAGGACAAGGAAAGGGGGCTTAAAGTGCTCATAGGTATAAATATATACGTATTAAGTCTGTGACTCCAAAGTATGTGTTCGGATTTATGTTACATTATTCTGAATTTAGAATAGTGTTGTGTGTGCGTTAATCTCAACCTTGCGCTAGCCTTTATTGATTTGGCGTTTTTGAATTACAAGGATATAGGTAGTTCGAATTCTCGAATAGATGTATATTTGTCAGTCCTCAAATATCAGAACCGAAAGCAAGTACTTCTAAGCCCTAGCGAGTACTGCGTGTTGTATGCCGAGGATCGTAAGTTGATCCTTATCTGACAAGATACTTAGGCGTCACTCGAAGACTAAGTATCTCGTCAATCGACATCTAAGTATCTTGTCAATCGACATCTAAGTATCTTGTCAATCAACGTCTAAGTATCTTGTTTCAGGGCCGATCAGCAAAGGCTCTCCGGATAGTCTGTTTGGGAGCAACCTTAGAGCGAACAGCCCGACCTCAAGCAATCTAAGTTTCTATGGTTTTAAGGTTTTATAAGGAGAGATTTGTATTTCTGATGTGTTCGTTGATCTGCACTTAAGTATGCTTAGTCCACGAGGTTAGTCTGCTTTTCTAATCAAATTGCACGTCTATGCAGAGATAGATGAACCTCTACGAAGCCTTAAAATAAGGCTTGTACCCTCCGTAGTTGATAGTTCATTGCCAATCCCTTCTAGTTCTGCATCTAATCGAATAGGACTCTGCGATGTAATACTAAGACTATCCCTTGTCCCTCGCTGTCGCGAGTTCGCATCGTCTATCCCGATTGCTTTATGCCGAATTAAGCCGAACTCTGCAGTAATGTTCTGAACCTATGTTTGTTCCTCGCTGTCACTAATCCGCATCGTCCATCTCACGTACTTCAGTGTCTGATCAAGTAGGGGGTTGATACAATGTGTTGAGCCTATGTCACTGTCCCTCCTTATTTCTAGCCCTGTTTCGTCTATCTCACGTGTTCTTCCTAGTCAAGCCGACTTTGCAGTAATGTTCTGAGCCTATGTTTGTCCCTTGCTGTCGTTAATCCGCATCGTCCATCAAGATTACATTGGGCCTTAGCAAGCAAGACTTTAAGATATATACTTGAACTTACGTACACGCTTTTCTAATCTGAACTTTTCTAAATGCCTAAGCCTGCCTTCTGTCCCTCTCCCTGCAACTAGTGTCACTCCTGTCTACGTATTTTAGGTACCTAGAGTAGGATAACACTTTATTATAGACAAGTGCGACTCTCGTTAAACGAAAGTCGCACTTCGATACCAAGAGGTTCGTACCCTTGAGGTGTGTATCTATAAACGTTTAGAGGTGCCTATCCGCAAAGTTTAGGTTCATCTGTGGGATATTTAGAAGTGGGGGAGTTGCAACGGTTACATTAAGAACAGCATCTACGCTCACCATCTATCGTCCCCCTCTTTCTGTCTTGTTTATTATTAAACATAATACTCCTTATGATATTATTATGATGGATAAAGAAAAGATAGATATGGACGTTTGGCTCCGAGCCTAGAGCCTTAAGATAGTATCTATGATGATGTATACGCCCTCAAAGATATAAGAGCAAAAAGAAACCCTCGACGATTAGCATGGCTAACCTGTCGAGGGTTTCTTCCCTTAAAAACTTACAACACTTATAAACCCTAGAGATCTACAATATGCACCCAATTGTGAATGTCGGCTTCGTCGCCGTATTGTATCGCTCTTAGTTTGTTATATAATCTCTCGCTGACAACACCAGCCTTGCCGTCTTTACTGAATACATACTCTGTACCCAAATCAAGGTCGTGGATCTCCGAGATAGGACTAATCACGGCCGCAGTACCACAAGCACCCACTTCGTCCAACTCTGCTAACTCATCAACCGAGATAGGACGTCTCTCGACTGTCATACCCAAATCTTGAGCAATCTGCATCAAACTGCGATTGGTTATTGAGGGTAATATAGATGTACTCTCTGGGGTTACGTATGTATTGCCTTTGATACCAAAGAAGTTCGCAGGTCCACACTCGTCTATGTATTGCTTATGCTTAGCGTCTAGGTAAATTACAGACGAATAGCCCTTGGCATGAGCCAACTGACCAGATTTAAGACTAGCGGCATAGTTCCCCCCAATCTTATAAGTACCTGTTCCTAGTGGTGCTGCTCTATCGTAGCCTCTCATAATCGCCATTTTGGTTGGCTTGAAGCCCTCCTTGAAGTATGGCCCAACAGGAGTTACGAAGATCATAAACAGATATTCATCTGATGGGCGTACACCTACTTGCTGACCTAAGCCAATCATAAGAGGACGGATATACAAAGATGCCCCCGACTCATAAGGAGGGATAAAGCGTTTATTCAGTCTGATGACCAATTCCACTGCCTCGATAAAACGATTTGTAGGGAACTGAGGCATCATAATACCATCACTTGTGTCCTGCATACGCTTCGCATTATCCTCAGGACGAAACAGACGTACCTTGCCATCTTTACCCTCAAAGGCCTTTAGCCCCTCGAAACTCTCTTGCCCATAGTGCAAACAAGTCGCAGCCATAGGAATGTTGATACTTGCCTCGGAAGAAATCTCTAGTTCCCCCCATGCTCCATTACGCCAATAGCAACGTACGTTGTAGTCGGTTGGTACGTAGCCAAAGGTCAGTGAAGACCAATCTAGATTTGCTCTGTTTTGCATGACTCTAAATAATACTATTATAATGGTGTTTCTGAGATCTTACCCACCTTAGGTAAAACCCTATAGCAAAGGTAGCATTATTTTTAACAATATGGCACTACTTACGCCACTTCTTAGTGGATTTATACTCCTCCAATCTATCATTTAGATAAGTTAGAGCCCCTTCTATCATAGTATCTATCCCTTGAGGAAGTTTACTTTCGTCAAGAGAGAGTGTGTAGTCTGGCTCAATACCAAACTCAATATGATTACCCTCGGCATCAAATGTCTGCGTTGATGAGTAGCGGACGCTCCAGCCATTAGGCAATTCGCTAGACATAGGTAGTCCTCCACCTCCACCCGTTTTATCTCCCATGACCGTGACATAAGGAAGGCCTTTCATTTTAAGAGTAAAATCGTTGGCTGCACTATATACACCTCTATTAGTCAAGAGGACTACAGGGCGTAGCCAGCGAACACCTACATCTACAGGATCCAACTTAAGGGCGATCGGCTGAGAGAAGTCGTTATGCCCCTTCCCGATCTTATGTCGCATACTGCCCACGACTCTACTCTCCTGCATAAAGTGGCTAGCGAAGAGGTCGCTAGTCGTAACATTCCCTCCTCCATTACTACGTATATCAATGATAAGAGCCTTGCACTTACTTAGACGACTCAAGGCTGCATTTAGATTGCTTGAGGACAGAGGAGATGTAAAACTAGCATAACGCAAGTAGGCAATACTATCCGAGGTATGGTTGTTGTGCTTGATCTGCGTATAGTAAAGTCCCCCAGCAATACGATATTCATCGCCGAGATACTTCTCTGCAGTGCGAGGGTCGTAATTACTAGGATAGTCCTCACTCCATCGCCAGTAACGACCATAGTCAAAAGGTGTAGAGATATTGACGTGACCATCTTTCAACTCCGATAGTAACTTGTTCATCATAAGGAAAAGGGAGTCGGTAGACATTTGAGGGCGTACCTCGGGACGATATTTATCGTATAAGTCTCGCCAAGACGTTCCCTCGGGTAGTTTCAAATCAAAATAAGAGTATCGCTCGTCGAGGATAGTCCATAGAGCGTTATAGTTCTCTACTCCATCGGCAGTATATTCATCTTCTACCGAACAGGCTCCTAAGGTAATTATTGATCCAAGGAGCAAAGATTTTGCGAGTAATTTGTATCTCATCTATTAGACTAAAAAGGGATAGATTGCTTCTGTGTATGTTGCCACTGGCGTCCTCCAATCGGGCGTAAGTAGCGTGTTATGC
>JBHAFI010000130.1:0-32618 GCA_041856045.1 Porphyromonas sp.
AGTTTGTCGCCTCCATCATGATAACGTTTTCGGGTCTCTGAAATGCTAGTATTGCCATGTGAAAGGTCGGATTATTAGTTCTTAGAATACAGTTCGACGATCAACTGTTCCTTGATTTCTTCAGGAATATCTGTACGCTCTGGGATATGGAGGAAAGTACCAGCCATCTTGCTGTTATCCCACTCTAGCCAAGCATACTTGCTGTGGTTGAAGCCAGTAAGAGAGTTCTCGATAACCTCGAGGCTCTTGCTACGCTCACGCACACCAATAACCTGACCGGGCTTCACCGTGTACGAAGGGATATTCACCACCTGACCATCAACAACGATGTGACAGTGAGAAACCAACTGACGAGCACCAGCACGACTACGAGCGAGACCGAGACGGAACACTACGTTGTCAAGACGGCTCTCTAGGAGTTGGAGGAGCACTTCACCCGTTACCCCCTTGGTACGCTGAGCCTTCTCAAAGAGGTTGCGGAATTGCTTCTCAAGCACACCATAAGTGTACTTAGCCTTTTGCTTCTCCTTAAGTTGGATTGCATATTCACTCACCTTACGACGACGGTTTTGACCGTGTTGTCCGGGAGGATAGTTCTTCTTTGCTAGAACCTTATCAGCACCGAAGATAGGAGCACCTAACTTACGGGCAATCTTAGATTTTGGACCTGTATATCTTGCCATTTTCTTCTTTTTCTATCGTAGCCTTACCGACAATAGGGATTGCTATATAGTCTGGGTAAGTTCGGAGGGAAAGGGTGCAGCCGCGACCGGTTATGAGGAGAGGGTAATATGAAAGTATAGCCAATCTAAATTCACCACAAACGCCCCAAGCAAACCCTTGTACCATATGCCCCGCAGAGGCTTGGCTACATTGTTTATCTTTACGTCAGGATACTGTCTACTACTAAGGCTTTCTTCTCTTAGGAGGACGGCAACCATTGTGTGGCAATGGAGTTACGTCAATGATCTCGAGTACCTCGATACCTGCAGCGTGAATAGTACGTACTGCAGACTCACGGCCGTTACCGGGACCCTTAACAAACACCTTTACCTTACGCATACCAAGATCGTATGCTACCTTAGCACAGTCTTGGGCTGCCATCTGTGCAGCATAAGGAGTGTTCTTCTTACTACTGCGGAAACCCATCTTACCTGCACTTGACCAACTGATCACTTGACCATCTGCATTTGCAAGTGAGATGATGATGTTATTAAAAGAAGAGTGAATGTGAGCCTGACCCACAGCGTCGATACGAACGACTTTCTTCTTGGTTACTGTTTTCTTTGCCATATTACCTATTACTTAGTAGCCTTCTTCTTGTTTGCAACAGTCTTCTTCTTACCCTTACGTGTGCGAGCATTGTTCTTAGTGCTCTGACCACGGAGAGGAAGACCAATACGGTGACGCACACCACGGTAGCAACCGATATCCATAAGGCGTTTGATGTTTAGAGAGATTTCGCTACGGAGATCACCCTCTACCTTATAGTCTGCCCCAATAACTTCACGGATCGCAGCCGCTTGGTCATCAGTCCAATCCTTAACCTTGATGTTACGATCAACGCCAGCCTTATCTAGGATCTTAGCAGAACTGCTACGACCAATACCGAAGATATAGGTCAAGGCAATTTCTCCTCGCTTGTTTTGTGGCAGGTCAACGCCGACAATTCTTATAGCCATATTTATTTCTTAAATATTGTTTATGACAGATTACTAACCCTGACGTTGTTTGTACTTAGGGTTCTTCTTGTTAATCACATACAGGCGACCTTTGCGACGCACAATCTTGCAGTCGTCGGTGCGCTTCTTTAGAGATGCTCTTACTTTCATATTTTTATAGAGTTTACTTGTATCTAAATGATATTCTGCCCTTAGTGAGGTCATACGGAGACATCTCTACCTTCACCTTGTCCCCGGGGAGGATACGGATATAATGCATACGCATCTTACCCGAGATATGAGCAATGATCTGATGACCATTCTCCAACTCCACACGAAACATTGAGTTTGATAAAGACTCCGTCACTGTACCATCTAATTCTATTGCAGCTTGCTTCGACATATAATGAATGCTTATTCTTTATTACTCTGTACGTATTCTTAGAATTCTCTCTCGCCAAGAACCTCAGCGATGAAATCAAACGAAGAGAGGATATCTGCCTTGCCGTTCTCACGAATTGCGACGCAGTGCTCAAAATGTGCACTGGGCTTACGTGTCTTAGTGCGGATAGTCCAGCCATCACGCTCTTGAACGACATTCTTACTACCAATGTTGATCATCGGCTCGATACAGATACACATACCGGGGCGTAACTCCGTCCCCGTACCACGCTTACCATAGTTGGGCACCTCAGGGCTCTCGTGTAGAGAACGACCTATACCGTGTCCTGTAAGTTCGCGTACTACGTGGAAGCCTCGCTCCTCACAATAACGCTGTACTGCGTTACCAATATCACCTGTGCGTTTACCCGCAACAGCCTGCTCAATGCCGACATAGAGTGACTCCTTTGTCGTCTTAAGCAGATGCATCACCTCGGGACTAACCTCACCTACGGCGAAGGTATAGGCACTATCGCCAGTGAAGCCGGCAAGTTTTGTGCCACAATCCACAGAGACGATGTCTCCCTCTTGTAAGATCAGTTTGTCGCTAGGGATACCGTGCACGACTTGCTCATTCACAGAGATACACAAACTACCGGTAAAGCCGTTGTAACCCAAGAAAGCGGGTGTAGCACCATGATCTCGAATGAACTCCTCGGCACGCTTGTCAAGCACCTTGGTACTTACACCCGGGGCTATGATCTTAGCGACCTCTGCTAGCGTACGCCCAACCAAGAGGTTAGCGGCACGCATCAGTTCTATTTCTTCGTTTGTTTTGAGGAATATCATATAATACTAGTACGCCGAAACAGATCCCGAACGCCCTTTAATACGACCAGTCTTCAAAAGACCATCATAATGACGGTTCAATAGATGACTCTCCACTTGCTGGAGGGTATCTAGGACAACACCTACCAAGATGATAAGCGATGTACCCCCAAAGAACTGAGCGAAGGCTTGACTTACTCCAAACATCTGAGCGAAAGCAGGCATAATAGCCACTAGAGCGAGGAATATCGCACCGGGAAGCGTGATACGCTCCATAATTGTGCTGATAAACTTCTCCGTAGCCTTACCGGGCTTTACTCCCGGGATAAAGCCATTATTACGCTTCAAATCCTCTGCCATCTGATGCGGATTGATCGTGATAGCAGTATAGAAGTAAGTGAATACAAGGATTAGCAATGCGAAGATAAAGTTGTACCAAAAGCCTGTCACATCACTCATCGCAGCAAAGATAGGGCTCTCCTGTGCCGAGGCAGACATACCACCTAGCATAATGGGGAGCATCATAATTGCTTGAGCGAAGATAATAGGCATCACGTTGGCCGAGTTTACCTTCAGGGGAATATATTGGCGGGCGCCTCCATACTGCTTGTTGCCTACGACACGCTTAGCATACTGCACTGGCACGCGACGAGCACCTTGCACGAGCAAGATAGCCCCAGCGACTACCAAAAACATTACGAGTATCTCTGCCAAGAAGTAGATAAGTCCACCAGCGGCAGCCGAGTCACCGATACGGAGGTTCCACTCCGCAATGATAGACTGTGGCAGACGCGATATGATACCCACCATAATAATGATAGAGACACCATTGCCAAGCCCCTTGTCCGTAATACGCTCACCAAGCCATAGCACAAACATACTACCAGCAGCCATCACAATAGTAGCAAAAGCCATAAAGCCAATACCACTAGGAGCGTCAAAGCCAGCAGTTTCAATCTGTCCTTGTAGGTTCTTGATGAACACGATTGCTTGGACAATAAGCAACACGACAGTTAGATAACGAGTCCATTGGTCGATTTTCATACGACCACTCTCGCCTTCACGTTGTAGTTTCTGCATAGAAGGTACAACGATAGCAGCGAGCTGCATTATAATCGACGCAGAGATATAGGGCATAATCCCTAATGCGAAGATTGATGCATTTGAGAACGCGCCACCAGAGAACATATCCATCAGAGCCAAGAGACCTGTCTCGGTTTGCCCTTCTAGGGCTGTTAGCGTCTGAGGATCGATACCGGGGATCACCACATAGGTACCCAAGCGGTATATGATAACAAAAAGCAGGGTGATGAGGATACGCTGGCGTAGTTCCTCAACAGCCCAAATATTTTTGATTGTCTCGATAAAGCGCATAAGTTATAGACTTTAATAGATTAGAGCTTCTCGATAGAGCCACCAGCAGCGATGATCGCAGCCTCTGCACTCTTACTGAAAGCGTGAGCCTTAACTTCTAGCTTAGCCGTGAGCGTTCCATTACCTAGGATCTTCACGAGGTCATTCTTACCAACAAGACCTGCTTCCAAGAGGCAAGTAGGACAGATAGCAGATAGACCCTTAGCCTCAGCAAGAGACTGTAGTGTTGCTAGGTTGATTGGAGCGTACTCTACGCGATTGATGTTCTTGAAGCCGAACTTAGGAAGACGACGCTGGATAGGCATCTGACCTCCCTCAAAACCGATCTTCTTTGAATAACCAGAGCGGCTCTTAGCCCCCTTGTGACCACGAGTAGAAGTACCACCGAGACCCGAACCGGGACCACGACCAATTCTCTTACGTGTCTTTACTGAGCCTTCTGCAGGCTTAAGACTTGATAAATTCATATCTTCGAGTTGATTCGTTTTATTATTATTCGACTACCTTAACTAGGTGCTTCACAGCAGCGATCATACCACGGATCTGTGGCGTGTCGTTGTGTTCCTTCACACGGTTAAGTTTCTTGAGACCTAGGGCCTTAAGCGTTAACTTCTGCACCTTAGGAGACTTGATGCTACTACGCACCTGTACAATCTTAATAGTTGCCATTTCCTGTTCCTATTTCTTTAGTGAGACTAACCCTTGAACACCTTCTCTACAGAAACACCACGATGACGAGCCACAGTAAGTGGGTCACGCATCTCGCTAAGTGCTTCGATTGTTGCCTTCACGAGGTTGTGTGGATTTGATGAGCCCTTGCTCTTTGCAAGCACGTCACGCACACCTACGCTCTCAAGTACGGCACGCATAGCACCACCGGCCTTAACCCCGGTACCGTGCGAAGCAGGCTTGAGGAATACGCGAGCACCACCAAAAGCAGCGCTTTGCTCGTGAGGGATAGTACCCTTGAATACAGGGACACGTACGAGGTTCTTCTTTGCAGCCTCTACGCCCTTGGCAATTGCTGCTGTTACTTCGCCAGCCTTACCAAGACCCCAACCTACTACTCCATCTTCGTTACCAACTACAACGATAGCAGCGAATGTGAACGTACGTCCACCCTTCGTCACCTTTGTTACGCGGTTGATAGCTACTAGTCTATCTTTTAGTTCTAAGTCGTTTGTAGACTTAACGCGATTTTCGATTCTTGCCATTTGCTTTAGAATTTGAGTCCTGCTGCACGAGCACCGTCGGCGAGCTGTTTTACACGACCGTGATAGAGGTAACCATTACGATCAAACACTACTGTTTCGATACCAGCGGCGAGAGCTGCCTTAGCAACCTCTGCACCAACGAGGGCTGCAATTTCTTGCTTTGTACCAGTGGCTTCTAGTTTAAGTGATGATGCACTAGCAAGCGTTACGCCTGCCTCATCATCAATTACTTGAGCATAGATCTGCTTATTACTACGGAAAACCGTTAGGCGTGGGCATGCTGCCGTTCCGCTTACTTTACCGCGGATACGCGCCTTAATCTTTAGTCTTCTTAATTCCTTCTTTACCATGATTACTTTAAGTTTTTGTGTCTAGCCAAGCACACCTTACTTACCAGCAGACTTACCAGACTTACGACGGAGTACCTCGCCCTCGAACTTAATACCCTTACCCTTGTAAGGCTCTGGCTTACGGAACGAACGGATCTTCGTGCAAACCTGACCTAGAAGTTGCTTATCAGCAGACTCAAGGATAATAAGAGGGTTCTTGTTACGCTCAGTCTTCGTCTCAACCTTCACTTCCTTGGGAAGTTGTAGATAGATGTTGTGCGTATAGCCTAGCACGAGTTCGAGCACCTGACCTGTGTTTGAGGCACGATAACCTACCCCTACGAGTTCGAGTGTCTTTGTGAAGCCCTGAGATACCCCAGTAACCATATTGTTGATGAGTGCACGGTAAAGGCCATGGAGGCTACGATCTTGACGCTCGTCGCTCTGACGCTCTACCACTACATTACCTTCTTCAACCTTTACGATGATGCGAGCATCAACTGCTTGCTGTAGTTCGCCCTTTGGACCCTTAACTGTTACTACGCCTTCGTTAAGAGACACAGTTACCCCAGCAGGGATAGCGATTGGAAGTTTACCAATTCTTGACATTTCTTGTTTCTCCTAAGATTAATAAACGTAACACAGTACTTCTCCACCTACTTTCAACTCGCGTGCTTCCTTGTCGGTCATTACACCGCGACTTGTTGAGAGGATTGCAATACCCAAACCATTGAGGACACGTGGCATTTCACGATAACCTACATACTTACGTAGACCGGGACGTGACACACGCTTAAGAGCCTTAAGAGCGTTTACGCGACCTGTACGGTCATACTTAAGAGCAACCTTGATGCTGCCTTGTGGACCTTCCTCAACGAACTTAAAGTTGAGAATGTAGCCTTTGTCAAAAAGGATCTTTGTGATCTCTTTCTTGAGATTTGACGCTGGGATCTCTACCACACGGTGGCCAGCCTTTACTGCGTTACGCAGACGCGTCAAGTAATCCGCTATTGGATCTGTCATAAAATAATGAATAATTAAATTGATACGGAACGCCCGTACAATATTTAACATGAAACACTTATGCCCTACTACGCACCCCTTTGGCGACAGTGAAACGCACAACTTGGAGCATAAAGAGCGACACAAAGGTAGTAATTATTTCGCAATCAACAAGAGTTAATTACAAAAAACTTTATTTCAAACACTTACACAAAGCCTCCTTGCCCTTATTTCTAGACCACAATCCATAGGTCCCCAAAGAGTCTTTACTCTCTATCTAATCCTATGCGTCAAGGCGTGACGCATAAAAATCAAGGCTTGACGCATAGGAGTCAAGACGTGACGGATAAGTGCCAAGCCTTGACGCATAGACGCTCATACTTAGCCTAGCATCTACGAGACTATTGTATGATACGGCACTCGCTTCGCTACTCTCGACACTAAGGCTTGGTTGTTTATTGAGAGTAAACTTCTTTATTCTCCAGCCCCAATATCTTGTGATTACCGCATATGGCAAAATACAGCAAAACAGCAAACTATATTTATTTTTGTATCTGAGCAACAGCGACAAACTTAGGCTTAACACATTTCACTACCTTTGTACTATCTAAGCATATCTAATTTTAATCTCTAACAAAGCATTATGCACTCCGAACAAGACCTACACAAACTTCTGAAAACAATCAATGATATTTGGCTAAAGGACAAATTGCTCCAACAAGATAAAAAACGCAGAGGAGAACAGTACTGTGTTTTTGATGCCATTTGCTTCTCATCGTCACTTGAGAGACAAAACTCCGCCTTCATCGCCCATCTACTAAACCCTAAAGCCAATCATGGCTGTGGGGATCTGTTCCTGCGAACTTTTTTCTCTGCCATACCCAAGTTAGGCTCTTACCCATTTGAGAGTCCAACCCCCATCTGTAAAACCGAGCATTACATTGGACCCAAAAAGAACAAAACTGGGGGATATCTTGACATCCTTATTAGAGACAAAGAGTTTGCCTTAATTATTGAGAACAAGATATACGCCTACGATCGAGAAAATCAGCTGATAAGGTATGACAACTATGGTAAGGCATCAGCACAAAACTACAAGTTGCTCTATTTAACTCTTTATGGAGATGAAGCGAGCAACTACTCTGCAGGAGAACTAGATAGTTACACGCCAATATCGTACGCCTCTGACATCCTTAATTGGCTAAACGAATGTGTACACCTAACTTATAACAAGCCACTTATCCGCGAAACACTTAATCAGTATATAAACTATATAAAGAAACTAACTTGTCAAAATATGGAACAAGAAAACATCGATAAGAGTATCCAAATAGCAACAGACTATCTCGATGCTGTCGCTTATATCATTCAAAACGAAAGCAAAATCAGCCTAGCAATACGGCAGAAGTATATCTTTGAGCCTCTTGAAGAGAAAGCTAAGGAACTAGGACTTATATTTGAGAAAGTTTGGGATAAGACAAAATCCCCCTCTCTAACATTTAAGCGAGCATCATGGAATGGACATATTATCGTATCAGCAGATAGCGATAAGAACAAAGACTTAGGGAAATGGGTGTATTTATGGATTGGTATAGAAGCCTCTGGACAACCCCAAGTAAATAAGCTTGATTGCCTTGAAAAGCATAACGAGTATTATCCATATGGCTACGAGTACTTAGATGTGAGCGATTGGCACTCAGCCTCAAACTTCTTAGCGATGAAAGAAGCAGTAGCCAAGGATATAATCGCCAAAATTAAACTCATCTTAGAGGAACTAGATAGCAAAAACATAGTCCTCTAAATGTTGTACAATGTCCCTATTAAGATTATTGAATGATCCGACACTAACGTTCGTCATTGTCGACATTCAGACTCGTGCTTTTACGAGAATAAGGGGACATCAGACCTTGAGAGGTGATATGCCAAGCCCTATGCCCCAAGGCGACAGACAAGCCCCAGCGTACTAAGCCACGAATGTTGTATCTTTGTGGTAATTACACTCATATAACATTAGACATTATGAAGACAGTATTCGTATTCCTCGCCGAGGGCTTTGAGGAGATTGAGGCGATCACAACCATAGACCTCCTACGTCGTGCAGGGCTTGCCGTGCAGACGATCGCAGTAGGCGATAGCCTCGAGGTAGCCGGGGCACACCATATCCCCGTAGTTGCAGATAGACATATTACTAATGCTGAACCAGAGACAGCCGATGCTTTCGTTTTGCCCGGGGGGCTTCCCGGGGTGACTAACCTTGGCAATTCGCAAGCACTTCTCGAGATACTTCGCAAGGCACACAACCAAGGTAAACTCCTTGCTGCGATCTGTGCTGCCCCCTCGATCTTTGGTTCACTTGGTATGCTAGAGGGTCGTGAGGCTACGTGCTATCCAAGTTTTGAGCCACAACTAGGCGGATACATACCTAGCCAGCAAGCCGTCGTAACGACTCCGGGGATTATTACCGCCAAGGCAGCAGGCTATACAGCAGACTTTGCTTTTGCTATCATCACAACGTTGCTAGGCGTAGAGGTAAGCGAGAGCGTTCGTAAAGCCATACACGGCATTAACTAAAGACCATGAAACCCTACATACGTGAGCCAAAGTATATCCTTTGGCTTACGCTGAGCCTTATCCTTGCTCTCGTCACCTACTTCGTTGGGGGGACGAGAGCCGAGGAGGAACGGCTAAGACAACAAGAGGCAAAGCGAATGGCTCTGCCCGATACTTTACGCGTCATCACACTCTCGGGAGCAACGACTTACTTTACTATCCAGCAGGAGGAGATGGGTTATCAGTACGAATTACTACGTCTATACTCCCAGCAGGCTGGCATACCTTTTACGATACACACAGCCCCCTCACTCGATAGTCTACACATACTCCTCGCTAGTGGTGCCTACCAACTAAGCATTACCCCCGAAGCAATTACCAAGTCGGGGCAAGGCGAATGGCGATTTACGGGACCGACTATTGAGCGTTCGATGGTGCTGGTACAGCGTAAAGCACAGACAGAGAGCGATAGCACATTCCTACGCAACGTTACCGAACTCATCGGTAAGCCCCTATACGTACTCTCTGGCTCTCACTATGAGCAACGCCTCCTTAACCTCGGGGCTCAACTAGGGCAAGCTCTTGATGTACGCTACGTCAAGGACGATACGAGCAATGCCGAGGATCTCATCGCACAAGTAGCGACCGATAGTATTCGCTATGCCATCGTAGACTCTGAGTTGGCTCGACTGGCACACACCTATTATCCTAATATAGACTATAGCCTTGAGGTCGGCTTCCCCCAGCGAATGCGTTGGATTACGACCGACAATTACGAGGGCTTGGCTCGTAGTATTGATACGTGGGCAAAAGAAACCCCAAGCCTAGAGAAAGCCAAGAGCATCTACAAGAAATACTTTGAGGTCTATAAGGTGCCTATCCTTGAGCCGATAGAGCCATCAAGTGGGCAGACGACACCTAGTTCCGATTACATTCCCCCGACACCCAAGGGGAATATCTCCCCCTTCGATGCTTTGTTTCGCTCTGCTGCGGCACGCTTACCTTGGTCGTGGCATCTCTTGGCTGCTATTGCCTACCAAGAGTCGAGTTTCCGTCCCGAGGTCGTTGCGTGGAGTGGGGCTAGAGGCTTAATGGGCATTATGCCTGCAACAGGGCGTAACTATGGAGCCGCTGTTGAGGATCTACTTCGCCCCGAGGTGTCGATACAAGTGTCGGTACGCTGTCTGCTAGACAACGCTAATATGTATGCCTCAATACGAAACCCCGAGGAATTATTATGCTTCACACTGGCGAGTTATAACGCCGGAGGTGGACACGTACAAGACGCCCAACGCTTGTGTGCTAAGTACGGAGGTAATCCCAATCGCTGGGCAGATGTAGAGCAGTACATTCTCCTCAAGAGTGAGAAGAAGTATTACACAGACCCCGTGTGTAAGTTTGGTTACCTACGAGGTAAAGAAACGTTCAACTACGTCCGTGAGGTCAAAGAGCGTTACCGAGCCTACCGAGGGGCATAGAGGCGAAGCCACACAATAGCCCTTGGGCAAATAAAAACATGTACCGGGGCCTTGGATACATTGAATATCCGAAGTTGCTTCGAGCCGAAGTGCAAACGACAGCAAAGACGAAGTAAGTCAACAACCCGAGCCGAAGTACACGGACAGCAAGGACAAAGCGAGCCAACGACCCGAGCCGAAGTACACGCAAAAGCAAGGACGAAGCAAGCCCTCGATCCGAGCCGAAGTGCACACGACAGCAAGGACGAAGTAAGCCGACAGCCCAAGCCGAAGTACACGCAACAGCAGGGACAAAGCAAGCAGACAGCCCGAGCCGAAGTACACGCGACAGCAAGGACAAAGCAAGCCCACGATCCGAGCCGAAGCAATTGGTTATTGGGAGAATGAAGATGATTAGGGAATAGAGCATAAGTTCCCATACAGAGATTGAGGCGAATGAAAGGATTAAGATACTACTGGAGAGATGTGATGCGTCCGCTCTATGGCGGGGCTTTGTGGATAACGAGGTACAGTGCCGTACGCATTGCTCTCATCGTGGGGGCGATACTGTTTGCGGTCATTTCGCTACTCGTATCCGACCGCCTCGTACGCCTAATGGGCGAGGAGGAACGACGCAAGATGGAACTATGGGCGGCAGCAACGCAGACCGTAGCGAGCAACGACTATGAGCAGTCCTTGCTCTTCGCCTCGCGTATTCTCGAGAGCAATACGACCATACCGATGATACTCGTAGATAGTCGTGGCCGCATTCTTAGTTACAACAACATCGACCTGCCTCGTAGCAATCCCGAGAAATACCTATATCAGAAACTTACGGAGTTTAAGGCTGGTTACCCTCCCATTAAGATTGAGAATATCTCGACGGAATACTTGTATTATTCCGATAGTTCGACCTTGCAACAGTTGTTACTCTTCCCTTACGTCCAGTTGGCGGTCTTTATGGTGATCCTCGGGATCAGTATTTTGGCGATCGTCAGTATGAAACGTGCCGACCAAAATCATATCTGGGAGGGAATGAGCCGAGAAACAGCACACCAACTTGGGACACCTATATCTTCGCTCATAGCATGGCGAGAGTTACTCGCCCTCCAAGGCGTAGACAGCCAAATACTCGGGGAGATGGGTAAGGATATTGAGCGACTTGAGGTTATTGCCAATCGCTTCCAAAAGATCGGATCGATGCCACAACTGCTACCCTCCGATATAGGCGAACTTATCCATAAAACCATCGCCTACCTTCGCCCCCGCATATCCGCACAAGTCGAATTGCTCGTCGTGGACGAACCACAAGAAACCATCATCATACCAGTCTGCGAACCACTCATCGCTTGGGTGTTTGAGAACCTCATTAAGAATGCTGTGGACGCGATGCAAGCCAAAGGAAGCATAACGATACGTTATAAGTTGCAAGAGGGCGAACTCATCATCGACGTCATCGACACGGGTCGAGGAATGCCACGAAGTCGTTACGAAGCAATCTTTCGTCCGGGTTATACGACACGCAAGCGTGGTTGGGGCTTAGGCTTATCCCTCGCTAAGCGAATAGTCGAAGAGTACCATCGTGGCCGCATCTACGTTAAGGAGAGTCGCGAAGGCGTTGGTACTACCTTCCGCATCATTCTCAAAGCCACCCTCCCCTAGAGCATAAAGAGCGTTAATCCTTAATCGCAAGTAGGATCTAGAATTAGAGCAATGCCTCTGCGTCTGCTTACCCCTCCTTTCGGATAAGGGGATTACTCACTTTGCCTTATGAGCAAGCACAACTAGAGAGCGTTGGAAGATTAGGTATAGCACGGAAGCCTTGCACTCCTAATTATGGACAACTTCGTAAGTAACTAACCCGGCTAGAGAATACAATGAATTGTCTTGGTATGCCGATATATGAAGGTCTTGGTCGATACTCTGCCTTTAGTTCACGACTAACTCATTCGAACCTACTGCTCAAATATCAGTAGATCCCCACAGTAATTGGATAAGGTAGCCCCTCGGGCTATCATGGTGCCTGTGCAATGATAGACCGAGGGGCTGTTTCTTACGGAAGAGAGGTGGGGACGAAGTAGTTCGTCTTAGGCGAGGCGTAGGATACGCCACGCTCCGTAACTGACCAACACGAAGACAATACAACCAATGATCAGATCCGGAAGCGGATTAGCCATCAGCCAGACCAACAAGCCTGCGACGATTACTCCGCAATTGATGATGACATCATTCGATGAGAAAATTAGGCTGGCTTGGATATGTGCTTCGCGACTTTTGGTTCGTTGCAGGAGCCAAAGGCAAGTAGCGTTCCCGACTAATGCTAAAAGCGAAATCGTCATCATCAGAACAAAACTCGGCATCTCCTCCAAGCCAACGAAGCGTCTTATTACCTCCGCAAAACCTAATAAGGCTAAGCCAATCTGTATATAGCCCGCAAAGCGTGCTACACCTTTTTTACGGCCTGCCGTAGCCCCTATTGCCCACAGACTCAAGCCGTAGACAGTGGCATCTGCAAGCATATCTAGGCTATCGGCAACCAAAGCCATAGAGCCTGCGATCCAGCCCACCACGACCTCTACAACGAAGAGAGCGAAGTTGATCACCAGTACGAGCAACAAGATCTTACGATTTTGCTCCTCGTCGCTATGGGTCAAGGCTAATGCGTCAGCCCCTACCGACAGACTCTCGACAAGTTGAGAGCCGAGTCGTAACTCATCAATTCGCCCTGCAATCAACGAAGCCTCACCCTCGTGATAGATGGTGAGGCTTCGGTTTTCTAGATCGTATTCCTGCTTTAGGATCCCCTTAATGTCCTGCAATTGGGTACGAATGAGTGCTTCCTCGCAAGGACAGTCGAGTTTCTTTATCGTGAATGTTGATTTATACATATTATAGACCTTGGTCTAGGTACTTTATGGCTCGTGCCGTGCTAATTCGTCTACGCCTAGGCACCAGCCAACAGCACCGCTATTGTGGCAAGTATCGCTGGCAAACCTTGCTTAAAGAGAATGCTCAACGATGAGCGATAAGCCCCGTAACTAGCCGCTACGATCACAAGAGCCAAGAAAAAGAGTCGCACATTATACGACCACTCGGGCGTTGCAATAATAAAGGACCAAACGAGTCCTGCCGTAAGGAAGCCATTATACAGGCCTTGGTTGGCTGCCAAGCCCTTGGTCTTGGGGAATAATTCCTCGGGCAAAGCCCCCTTAAATACCTTAGCCCCCAGCGTCTCCCACGCAAACATCTCGATATACAAGATGTAGAGGTGCTCGATGGCTACAATGGCGGTGAGAATATCTGCAATAAGTTTCATTATAATCTATCTAATATGTAACTCATCATCTTCTTATAGAGATGGCGTGACGTGTTCCCTCCTCGTATTGAATGGTCTTTATCCGTGTAAATAGCCATATCAAAGGGAATGTCTGCCTCTACAAGGCGAGCCGTAAGGTCCATAGTGTTTTGCACGTGCACGTTGTCGTCGGCACTTCCATGTATTATGAGCAAGTGTCCTTTGAGTTGAGCGGCGTGCGTCAACACAGCACTCTGCTCGTATCCACTAGGATTTTCCTTGGGCGTACGCATAAAACGCTCCGTGTAGATCGTGTCGTAATAACGCCAATCGGTAACAGGAGCCACGGCAATACCTAGTTTGAATGTCCCCTTGCCACGTGTAAGCGACATGAGCGTATTGTAGCCCCCGAAACTCCAACCCCATATCCC
The DNA here is from genome assembly GCA_041856045.1 of Porphyromonas sp. Taxonomy (GTDB): domain Bacteria; phylum Bacteroidota; class Bacteroidia; order Bacteroidales; family Porphyromonadaceae; genus Porphyromonas. The sequence goes on from JBHAFI010000130.1 coordinate 14,523, forward strand.
GATACGGCTAGCATCTACGTAGGGAAGCGAAGCCAGTGCTTGGGCTGCGGCGATTTGGTCATCACTCTCTTGTATGCCGAGTTTGAGGTAAGTTGTCTTACGCCAATCCTCGCCACGAGCCCCTGTACCTCGCCCGTCAAAGCATACAACGATCACGTCTTGCTCGGCAAGAGCGTACTCCCAACCAAAGCCGTAGCGATCGAGTACTTGTTGCGAGGCAGGCCCGCTATATTGCACCATTAGGACGGGATACTTCTTGCTCGAGTCTAGGGTCTTGGGCTTCACGATCCAACCATTTAGCATCGTCCCGTCAGCCAAACGAAGTTCCATAAATTCCTTTGGAGCGTACTTGTACTCACGAAGACGTTCTCTTAGTGATGCATTATCCTCGAGCGTGCGCAAAGGCTTAGCCTCTCCGGTCTTATATACCGCTGTCGTCTGCGGATCGTTTAGGCTCGTATGCGTCCCTATATAATAGGCGAAGCCCTCCGAGAATATCGCTGTATTCGTACCACTGCCCTGACCTAGTAATGTTGCCTTACCGCGGGCATCGACCTTGTAGACGTTACGCTCCATAGCGTTCTTCTCGGCGGCTTGATAGTAGGCGTTGCCTGCCTTGTCTATGCCGTAGAAGTCCATCACATCGTACTTGCCTGCCGTTAATGCTTTTATCAACTCACCGCGATCGCCATAGTGGTACAGATGGCTATAACCACTACGCTCCGACAAGTAGACGAAGCCCTGTGCTGTAAATTGAATGCCCTGCAAGTTCTCTGCCATAATATAACGGCTGTTTCGCTCCTCAAAGATCGTCTTTGGGATCAGCGTCTTGCTATTGACATATATCATACGGAAGTGATTTTGTTGTCTATTGAGCGTCATCACTGCAAGGTCTTGGTTACGCCCTATATAACTAATGCGTGGTATGTAGTAGGCTTCGCCCTCAGCAATTGAGATACGCTTTTGACTACGATCGGCAACGTTGTAGACGTGTACAGACACGCGAGAGTTCGCCTCACCAGCCTTGGGGTACTTGTACACATAGTCCTCTGGATATAATCGCTCGCCATACATAGGCATACGATACTCAGGTACGGCACTCTCGTCCGTCCTCACCCAAGCGAGGAAAGCCCCGTCTTCACTCCACGACATCAGTCGCGTAGCCTCTAGTTCCTCCTCGTAGACCCAGTCCGTTGTACCGTTAATAATATGATTACGCTTACCATCACTCGTCACTTGCACCTCGGTATCGTAGTCAAACTTCTTGATGAAGATGTTATTATCGCGTACGAAAGCGACCATACGTCCGTCCGGACTAAAAGTCGGGATCATCACTTTACCCACTTGCTCACTCAAGGGCGAGACCAAACGGCGACGTACATCAAAATGATGCACATGGGCTTTTGACGAACGGCGATAGATGCTCTCACGCTCCGTATAGAGCAAGATATGTCTACCGTCGGGCGAAATCTGATAATCGTCAAAGGTCTTGAAGTTGCACTCGCGTGCATTATTAACAGAGAAGAGCGTATCTACTAGTTTACCGCTAGCGAAGTTATATCGTAATATCGCATTACGCTCCGGACTAATCATACTATAGTGCTCGCCATCTGCGAGGCTACGCATACCATAACCAGCACCACGAGCATAAAACTTCCCCCCGACGACCTCGTCAAGAGTTACAGGTTTGGAGCCATTCTGTGCTAGGGCTAGTATTGGAGTAGCCATAGCGAGGCATAGAATAATGGACTTAAGCATATATATTCTATTATTTAATAGTGTTGTACACAAAGATAGCACAAATTCGCGTCTACCCGTTCACCCCTCACCTCGGCACCAGCACCTACACAGAGGGACAGACCAAGGAGCTACGCTTCGGGTGCGATGCTGTTACGGACGCTATCTTATCAGCAAGCCCAGCCGAGGAAAAGAAATTCGCCAAGAGAAGCCAGCCAGCACAACAGCACAAGGCGACTAATCCCTCGGCAAGTTTGAACTAGTAAACAGGGCAAATTGTATCAACACAAAGCCGAGTTTTTACCAGTACAAGCACCGCAACGAAGTAGTACAATTTTATCCGCCCACTATTCGCCCTAGACCTATCACCCAGTTCAGTCCATACAAACAACCCATCGCCACTCTTACTGCGATAGGTCCCCAGCCCTCACGAGGAAGAGGATAATACAATAAGTACCAAAGCAAAACAAGTTTGCTTTGGTACTTATCTCGATGTTGTATCGCTTAGTCCTATTGCGATAGCCTATGCGTATGTCCCCCTTAGGTAGATGTGCCGTAGCCTTACCCTAGTATAGCACGGGCCTACATCTTGAGGTAGCCCACGGGGGCACCTATACACAGCCCTACTCTAGGCTTATAACGACCTTGCCCCTCGAGCCACCTTGAGCCACTTTACTAAGTGCCTCGTTGGTCTCATCAAAGCGAAACACCCTATCGACCGATGGCTTAATGCTCATTTGCTCTATTAAGCGTGCCACCTCTGCGAGTTGAGCACCATTACTCTCTACGAAAAGAAATTCGTACGAAGCCCCACGACGCTCAGCCTCTTTATCTAGTCGTCTGCCCACGAGATCGAATAAGCATCGCTTCCACCAAGACAAGCCAAAGCGTTTGGCAAAGCGACCATTAGGTAAGCCCCGTAGAGAGATTATCTTGCCCCCTTGAGCGAGCAAGTTCATTTGCCTAGACAAGTCTGCTCCACCAAGACTATCCAGCACATAGTCTACAGGAGGGAGTACCTCGAGATAGTCCTCTGTGCGATAATCCAAATATCTGTCTGCCCCGAGAGCCAGTACACGCTCACGGCTCTCCTTATTGCCGTTGGTGTAAACATTTAGTCCTCGGGCCTTTGCCAACGGAATAGCCATCGCTCCCAATCCGCCCGAGCCTCCCGATATGAATATACTCTGCCCTCGTTTGACTGCCATAAGGTCTAGAGCCTGATAAGCCGTGAGTGCCGTCAAAGCAATACTTGCCGCCTCAACAAAACTTAGTCCGTGTGGGATATGTGCAATAGCAGAGGCTGGTGTAGCAACATACTCGGCAAAGGCTCCTATTTGATCTATCGGCAAGCGTGTAAATACCTTGTCGCCCACACCAAATCCGCGTACCTCCTCTCCTACTTGTACGATGACACCGGCACATTCATTCCCCAGCGTTAATGGGAAATCATAAGGCGTCACAAGCCTTACGTCCCCCCGTGTGATCATATTGTCGAGTGGATTTACACCTGCTGCTTTGACCTCGATAAGTACTTCGTTGGCTTTGATCTGTGGTTTATCCACCTCTACCAAGGTGCTGCGTAAGTCCTTTTTATTGTATCCGAATATCCTAAATGCTTTCATATCGTACTTGTGTAATTAGTTTAATTGTGCTTCGTAATTTGTGTATCGTTGGCTCTGTAAAAAGCCAAGGCTTGCCGAGTAAACATCTCCGCCTCTTGGAATATAGCCCCATGCCCAGCCCCCTCATATATCGTAAGGCTTGCATTGGGTAAGCGTCGTGCTAATTCATAACTTCCGGCGGTCGGTACCATACGATCATAGTCCCCATTTACCACCCAAACCCTCTGCTTGATCTGTGACAAATCTTGAGGACTAGCCTTAGCCCAAGCGACAACAGCCTTAAATTGTCGCAGTAGTGCCTTTACTTGTGTGGGTTTGTCCCTATCCCTACGCAACTGCGTACGCGACAAAAAGGCTTTTGCTCTATGCCGAGCCTCTGCCGTCACTGGAAAAAAGAGATAGTAGCGAGGGTCATTACGCGTCATTGCACCACGTAACATATCGTAGAGTGTAATACGTGGCACTCGGGCTATCAGATTATCCCCAGCAGGTCCAGTACCAGCAAGGATCACCGACTCTATCAACTCGGGAGCAATAGATAGTATAGCCTGTGCAACGAAGCCCCCAAGAGATAAGCCCAACAAGTGAACACGAGGATAAGCCATAGCACGAATAAAATCTACAACCTCTTGAGCCATCTTATCGACACTAAGAGTCGAACGCCCCTCGGAGGTACCTATGCCGGGATAATCCAAACTAACGACCTCGAAGTGCTTGGCCAGTGCGTCCATTATGATAGGATCGCAGTCATCGAGATTTGCAGCAAGGTGGTTGAGATAAATAATAGGCGTAGTCCCCTCAAGCCCTAGACGGCGGTAAGCAATACGTAGTCCATTGACCTTGATATATTGCGTAGGGACATTTATATAGTTTGTTTGCATCTGTATAGTTTATTATTCTTTTACGAATGCAAAGTTCGCTACAAATCCCCAAGTATTCCCGACAATTTTTTGTCAATTATCAAACGGCATCAAGTAGCCTTAGGACGCGAGAGATGTTCCGAGGCTTAGCCCAGCACAGACTTGGTCACGATATACAAGCAATACGACCCCCCTACGTCCTCGACTAGAGCCTCACGCCTATGCTCCTATGCCAAAGCCAGCCTAGAGCCAGTACTTCACTGGCGAAGCATTCGCTTACGGATTAGGGTTAAGTTTTGCCGACTAATGCCCAAATAACTAGAGAGGTCAGTAATAGATATTCGAGAGAGCAGATGTCCAAAGTTATTCAAGAACAAACGATAACGATCCTCGGCACTACGAATAAGTAGACACTCCGTATGCGTCATAAGGCGAGCATACTCGTATTCGATCAAAACACGCAGTAGTGCCTCTACTTCGCTTCGTTTCTTACATAACTCCCGCACATAACTATAAGAGAACGCCACCGCCTGCGTTGGCTCGATCGCTTGGAATGAGAAGCGGGACGGGCGTGGATTATCCAACGAAGTGTAATGCGTAGCAAACTCACCCTCAGCAACGAAGTTGATACTCACGTCCTCCTCTGCTGTTGGATAGTAAGCACGCACCAAACCCGAGACAATCATAAAAGCCTCATCTTGCATCTTCCCTGCGTATATCAGATGCTCTTTACGCTCAAAATGGACCACTCGCCAACCTAAGGACAAGTCCTCAATCACTGCCTGCGACAAAGTCGGGCATAAGTCACTAAGACGTTGTTGGCAATAAACAAATTCATTTGACTTGATCATACGTATCGTATAACAAAGTATTTATTCACGCTCTACTCTCTAGGGGCTAATAACGGAATACCACAGCCTCTCATTTGAACACACTCCTCACCCATCAGTAACCAAGCCCCCTCCCCCAAGCACCTAATCAGAAGTTCAGACGCACTCGATCAGCACTCTCCAAGAACGCAACCAAGGCTCCCTAGGGACTCAATCAACCCCTCATAAGAATGTAATCAACGCCACCAAGGGACTCGATCAACCCCTCAAAAGAATTAGGGGCGAGTGGGTATTATTCCTGCTCGCCCCTAGTTTCGTATCAATTCAGTGGATAGCCCCTAATGGATTATCCCAAATCTATTACTGCAAGAGTTTGTACGTTTCGTTGGCAATCATAAACTCCTCGTCCGTAGGAATGATCACGACCTTCACACGGCTACGCTCCGTACTGATAACAGCAGCCTTGCCACGAAGCCCATCGTTGAGGCTCTCATCAATCTCAATGCCCATAAACTCTAGGCCCGCACAACTTGCCGAGCGTACAGCCGAACTATTCTCTCCTACTCCAGCCGTGAAGACGAGAATATCCAAGCCCCCGAGTGCAGCGGCATAGGCTCCGATGTATTTCTTTACTCGGTACGTGAGCATATCGGTCGCCAGTTTCGTTAGTTTATTACCCTCTGCCGTTCCTTTCTCCATATCGCGCATATCGCTACTACCGATGCAGGCTACGCCATATACACCGCTCTTCTTATTAAGCAGTGTAGACACCTCCTTGACATTGAGTTGGCTACGCTTACCTTTATCATCGCCGTAGATATAGTCTGCTATCTCGGCTGGGTCAAAGTCCTTCTTGTTAAGCAAGAATTCGATCACGCCCGAGTCTATATCACCAGCACGAGTACCCATAACCAATCCCTCGGCAGGCGTCATTCCCATCGAAGTGTCGATACTCTTACCATCTTTGATAGCCGTAATCGAAGCACCGCTACCGATGTGTGCGGTGATGATCTTTGCCGATGCGTAAGGAATGCCCACGAGTTCTGCTGCTTTGTGGCTCACGTAGTCGTGGCTCGTACCATGGAAACCATATCGGCGTACACCATGATCTTGATATAGGTGATAAGGGAGCGCATACATATAAGCGTGCTCGGGCATCGTTTGGTGGAATGCAGTATCAAAGACCCCACAATGTGGCTTATCACTAAGCACCTTTTGTGCAGCACGGATACCCATTATATTAGCAGGGTTGTGCAGTGGTGCTAGTGGAATGCACTTCTCGAGTTGGGCGATCACTTCGTCATTGATAACGACACTGCCAGAGAATACCTCACCACCGTGCACGAGGCGATGGCCCACAGCCTCCACCTCACTAAGGCTCTTGATATGCCCTACTACTGGGTCGAGGAGTTTCTCTAGGATCACCTCCACGCCTCTAGTATGATCGGGGATAGCCGTAGGTATTTCTTCCTTTGTCCCATCAGGCTTCTGCACCTTGATAAAAGACTCCGCCGTGCCTACTCGCTCTACAATACCGACAGTGATAACTTTATATTCGGGCAGTTCGATCAGTGAGTACTTGAGCGACGAACTACCACAGTTCAATACGAGGATCTTCATATTACTTAGATTTTGCAGCGATAGCCTGATTGGCTGTTATAGCAGCCATTTTATATATATCATCGACAGAGCAACCACGGCTAAGGTCATTCACGGGTGCTGCCATACCTTGGAGGATTGGTCCTACCGCCTCGGCACCAGCAAGACGCTGTACCAACTTGTAGCCTATATTACCTACCTCTAGCGTTGGGAATACTAGTACGTTCGCTTTGCCTGCAACCTCGCTATCGGGTGCTTTGAGTTTTGCCACTTTCTCCACTAGAGCAGCGTCGGCTTGTAACTCTCCATCGAGAGCCAAGTCTGGGGCCATCTCGCGTGCTAAACGTGTTGCTTCGATCACTTTATCTACCATTTCGTGCTTAGCACTACCCTTAGTAGAGAAACTTAGAATAGCCACCTTGGGATCTACGCCACTGATAGCCTTTGCCGTTCCGGCACTAGCCACGGCGATCTGAGCCAGTTCGGGAGCCGTAGGATTGGGCATTACAGCACAGTCGGCAAAGAAGAGCAAGCCGTTGTGACCATAATCGCTATTGGGGAGGAACATCAAGAATAGACCACTTACACAACTGAAGCCCGGTGCTGTCTTAACGATCTGCAAAGCAGGACGTAGTACATCGCCCGTAGCGTTTATAGCCCCTGCAAGTTCTCCATCGGCATCGCCTGCCTTTATCATTAGACAAGCCAAATAAAGTGGGTCTTCAACAAGAATGGCGGCCTTCTCGGGCGTAACGCCTTTACTACCACGCAACTCGAGGAGTAAGTCTATATACTGCTGTTTTTTCTCGTGGCTCTTGGGATCTAGGAGTGTTGCGTTTGAGATATGCTTAAGTCCAAGGTCGTGGGCGCGTGAGCGAATAGCGTAGGGATCACCAATTAGCGTTAGTTTCACAACCCCATCGCGTAGCAGACGATCAGCGGCTTTGAGGGTGCGTTCTTCGGTACCCTCGGGGAATACGATATGCTGAGGGTTCGCCTTAGCACGATCGATAATTTCTTGTATCAAGTCCATATCCTGTAATAGGTTTAATTAGTTAGTAGTTACTAAACACAAAGGTATAAAAATCAAGTTACTAAACAAAGCCCTATAATAACTTACGGATAAAAATATATCAAGTTGCGGGGCTTCACTCAAGCCGTACTTCCTAGCGTTTAACAAACTAATTGCACAGCCCTCACTATAGCGTGCAATCTTACACATAATGCAACAAGCCCAACGAATACCCTCGCAACTCACACAGCACAATGAGCGAAGCCCACTACAAGCCCTCAGCGAACTAACACTATTCGATCACGCTGGACTTGGATCAAGCACACAGCCCAGCCCATTCCGTCTTACAGATCACTCTTAACCAAATACATAATCCTAGTAAACGAATATCTTTTGGCTGTTACACCGCTTGCCCACAAGCCCTCTACCAAGGGCTTGCAGACGAATAAGCGAACAAAGGAAACAGCCGAACCAATAAAAGTCTTCCTTTTTACTAATTAACGCCCAAGTTTGATTTAGTAAATTCCTCGACTCGAACCAGTACAAAAACCACGGATCACAATTTCTCCCCTCGGAGAGTGCCAACAAACCAAGCCGAAACACCCAGCACAGCAAGCCGAAACTTATACCACAAAGCCACAGCCAACGCGAACCACGCCTTAGCCCTCACCAGCACAATGAGCCGAAATTTATAACACAAAACCACAGCCATCGCGAACCACGTCTTAGTCCACACCAGCACAACGAGCCGAAACTTATACCTCAAAGCCTCTGCCACCACAACCCCAAGCCTTAACCCTCACCAGCACAGTACACCGAAACACCCAGCACAAAGCCACAGTCAACGCAAACCACGTCTTAGTTCACACCAGCACAGCAAGCCGAAACACTCAGCACAAAGTCACAGCCACAGCAAAACAAAATAGACGCTGAGCAAGTAAAACTTACACAGCGTCTATACACAAAACGAGGGTTCCCTTAGCATCAAAGGAACCCTCATTCATTTATTGCCACATTCATCAACGAAGCATAACAGCCGTCCTCCTATGGCGATTGTACTGCCGTTTATGATTTAGAGTTTCTTGCTGATAACTCTATCCTCATAAGCAAGCAAATCGAATGTCCGACATAAGAAGAATTACCCGCCCAGCGAAACAATTAGGTTCGAAGTATTTATCACAACACAGCCCGATACGCACTCATCAAAGGAACTCGACTTCAAGTCGATCAGTGGAGTTGCTCGGGCAAAGCCACAGCCTTCGCTCAATACCCCATATCGCATCTTTATCCACTCTATTAGCCCTCATCTTGTTGGCAATAAATGGGGGAAAAGATCTCTTCGCTATGCTAGGGCTTAGTCGTTATGGGTGTGCCTAATCTCTTTGACACAAGACAAGGTAACTAGGCTCAGAAATCCTAGCAGTCCGAGGCGGGATAACTTCGCCGTAGTGCGTGCTGTGCTTCTTGTGCGTATAGGCTGATGTATTACAGGCAAAGGCTTGTTACAATCGAGATATGCAGATCCTGCTTAAGACCCTTATGCAGTCTTATCCTTGAGGCATAATTAACCAATAAGCCCTAATACATCAGCCTAGTCGCCGACAGCGATAAACTTACTTTGAGTATTCTGTGATCTAGAACGAATAGTTTACTCCAACTCTTAGGCAATTGAATTTACTGTCTTTGTTCACTTCGTAAGCAAGATCAAATGCCCAGCGGTTTAATTTGTATCCAGCCCCCAAATGGATAAGACTATTATCCTTTTGGTAAGTATAGCCCGAGCGTAAATACAAGTGGCTTAGTGCCTCCCATTGTAACCCGAAACCTATTACAGTTTGAGAAGTACTCTCGGATACTAGATACTGCGTAGCGCGCAAGCCCAAGGTAAGTTGCTCACGAGGTAAGAAAGAGTAAGAGAAGCCTAGTGTCGCGCGTTGTGGTAGTTTCTGACTTGCTCCCTCGGGGCCGTACTTATAGGTTGGTCCGATATGATCGAGAGCCGCCATAACTAGATACTTCCCATAGTGTGTCTTACGCAAATAACTAGCACCAATCGAGAGTGCAAAGACATCTGCCGTAAGCGAATTGTACGACTGCAAATATGTGGCACGAGCATAAGCAGAGAGATGCTCCGAGATCTGAAGAGCATACCCGAGGTCTATAGAGAAATCTCTAGGGTGTATATCGCCTCTCTCTTGACCAAGTATATCCGTATAAGGAATGGTCGGCAAGCCCAAATAGCGTCCACCAATCATAAATAGGTGTTTCCCCCTGCGATAGCCAAGAGCCGCAGAGCCAAAGTATGCACTATTCGTTTTCTCCGAGGGGTATAGACCTAAACTCGTATGCACGCTCAACCTCTGTCCGTGCTCGTTGTATAGAGGCATCGTGGGCAGTGAGTACATAGAGGCTGTATGGCTCATAGGTGCAACAACAGCCCCCATAGCGGCAGCCCCTAGATCTTGCTCCAACTGTAGTAGCGGGAGAGAGGCTACTTGAGCCTTAGCAATCATAACCGTTGCTAGGGAGATGAGAGTACATGATATTATTTGTTTTATCGTATGCATAGTGTTTGCTTATCTTTTGATGAATGTTTTGCGAATACTCTCGTTATTTGCTTCTACTCGTAGGCTGTAAGTGCCTGCTGGGAGTTTGGACACATTCAGAGTCACTATTCGCTCTGCATTAGGCTGTAATACGTGACGGCTTAGTTCGGTGCCTGTCGGGGTTAGGATCGTCACGAGTACACTCTTAGCCCTCGGAGCAACTCGCATATTCAGAGTGCTACGAGTCGGGCTAGGATAGAGGAGTTGTACAAGTTCGTTGTTGGTAGACTCAATCTCGACAATGGCTTTTGCTGTAGATCCCTTAGGGTCCACTGCTATAACCTCGAATGCCGACAACCCAAGTTTGAGGGCTTTGAATATAAGTGTCGCCCCATCGACCAAAGGTTCGCTGGTATGGTTGCTACCAATCTCTCTCACGGTGTAACTAAGCACCTCGTTGTCTGGATCAGTGAAATAGTCCGATAGATTTATTTCTAGGCGTTCGCCAACAGGTAGATATAGGCGAGAGAAACGCTTGGAGTTGGTCGGTGCTTGGTTGTGATAAATCTCAAATGGCACTTCAATCTCGTTGCTGGCCCCTAACTCATCTGTCACTTTGATACGAAGTTTGTACTGTCCTACCGAAGCCCTTACTTTGAAGGTTAGTTTGAGTCCCTCGCTTATACGTTCTATTTGAGTACCGTAACTCTGACCAACGATAGCCCAAGTCCAGTTGTGCTTGTCTGTATCTTGTACTGGGAGCACCAACTCATACACCTCATCACCCATTAAGCGTATAGGGGCTATCTCTGGCATTGTGATTTGAGGAGCATGATTACTAAGTGTACGGCCACTACGGAATGATGGAACCCCGAGTTTACCCCACTTGTCAAAGGGAACTAGAGCGAAGAAGTACTCGGTATCTGTCTCTAGACCCGAGAGAGAGCGTGTAATCAATTCGCCAGCTTTGACACCAGCCTCTACAACTTTCTCATTCTTAATGTTGCCAAGATCATCGACTGTAAAGTTGCTTTTACTTGCATATAGGTAGTAACCAAAGGCTGTACCATCTTCCGTATCCGTTGGTGCAATCCACTCAAGGCGAAGCCCCGTATGAGTCGGACTGATACTAGACCATTGTACCATAGATGGGGCGGTATTGGCTGCTATTACAGCATCGTCGGGGCGAGGGGCAAGAGCCTTGGCTGCATCAATATAGCCTGCACCTAGACGACCAGCAAAATTTGGGTTGATTTTGTTGATGTCCTTATCCAAGAGCGAAGTGCTTAGCCTACGTTTAAGTTCTTCGTTGGTAAACCCAGCACCACCATAGCGAGATACTATAAGTGCAGCGATCCCCGAGACGTGTGGGCATGCCATAGATGTGCCCTGCATATAGCCATACTTACTATCGGGGAGAGTACTTAGTACCTGACCATTGTGATGAAACAAATCTCCACCGGGAGCCATTATCGTAACCCAATCTCCTCTTGTAGTGAAGTAGGACGCCTTGAAATCGGGAGCCATCGCAGATACTGATATTACAGGTGCGTACGATGCCATCGCAGCACGATAGTCGTAGCCCTCATTACCTGCCGCAAAGATAACTACGCCACCTTTCATTGGCGAACCCGGTAACTGCTCTCCTTGATCATCGCAACCTGCATATTTGATAAAGTAGTCAATTGCCTCCTTTGTCGATGCAGGTAGGACTGTTGAGCCGGGATTACCCCAAGAGTTTTGGCTAATAACAGCACCATTGTCAGCACCATACTTAATCGCTTCCTCAAAGCCTCCACTAGAGTTGCTACCACTAGGGTTCTTGGCGAAAGTCTGACAAGACATTAGGCGTACGCCACTCCCTTGCGAGCCATCACCACCAGCGACACCAGCGACACCAATGCCATTATTACTACGTGCTGCTACAGTGCCTGCTACATGTGTACCGTGGTCATGGGCAGAGATCGCCCCCTTACGTGTTATGAAGTTGAAGCCATATACATCATCTACGTAGCCATTTTGATCGTCGTCTTTGTTGGGATCTCCATTCAGTTCGGCTTGATTGATGTAGAGATTGTCTACCAAGTCCTCGTGTGTAGTGTCGATACCACCATCAACGACCGAGACGATCACATTATTCTTCCCCTTCTCTATTTCCCATGCTGGGAATAGGTTAATATCGGCACCTGCTTCCGATCTTATAAAACTCCCATCGTTGCGGTAATGCCATTGTTTGGCGAGCAGAGGGTCGTCGGTAGGTAGTGCTGTAGAGGTATTGCGTAGCGAAGATAAATCTCCACTAAACAATACAGGCCGTACATTAGGAAGTGATGCTACATAGACTGGCTCTACTATTTGTATGCCACTGAATGCCTCGGCTAGGGCTAACGCTCGCTTTTGTGCCTCTAATGCACGTTTGGGATCTGCCTCCTCCTTAGTCGTAATATCGTACCACAGGTGTAGCCCTTCTCGTCTTGTACGACCCTCGTACTTCCCTGCATAGGGGAATACGCGTCTGATGGACAAGGTACCGATTTCCTCGAGAAGTTTATCTACTTCCGAATTTGTACTACGAAGTTGATCGCCTTGCAGAGCCTGCTCTATGCGTTGACCAAGTTCACGAGTAAAGCGTACTCGTATCTTATTGGGGATAGTATTCTCTGCCACTAGTCGTGAGGCATCACTCGTATTGCTCTCATTGACCGTATTGATCTGTTGAGACTCTAGTATGTCAAGGTTGTCTTGACGACACGCCGTCAAGGCTAGTGTGCTTAGGGCGAGAATAGCCAAGTATTTATGATTAGCCATAGTTATCTACTGTTTGAAATAGTGGTACTCTATTGTGATATATGGGTTGGAGCCGTTAGGGACATAACTAACCCCCATAAGAATACTGCGGTTGTCGTTTTGCAACACATGTATTCCTGATGCTGTAAGCCCCATATAGTAGAACCCATTCTGCTTATGCAGGGCTGTAAACTCATCGGTAAGTAGGGGCTGACCGTCGTACAACCATACAACTTTATCGTTTGACTCTTTTGTACTTGGGAATATGTGCTTAACTATCTTGACAGGAGCAGAGGCGTCCTCTGGCTTAGTACTAAGCGTGTAGATAGTTTTGACAAAAGGATACTCCGTACCAGCCTGCATAGTGTAGGTGAATGTCTTGACTTTTTGTGTTGCATCAACGGTATCCTCACTGCTGATAGTGGTCGAGCCTTTGTTGGCTTCCCACGTACGGATTTGTTCCTCTGTAAAGGCTTGATAATTGGGCTCTGCCACAATACCATAGGGAAGAGTCGCAAAAGTGGCTTGTCTTTGAGGTTGCTCGGGTTTGAACGAAAAGCGAAGATACCACTCTCCTCCCTTAACACCTCTAACAACGACAGCCCTCTGCTCCGAACTAAACAAACGACCACCGCCCTCATTATTATAGCCTTTATTGAGTAGCCAGTTGATCACGACCTCTTCCTCGCCCAATGTTTGGAATGGAGCATACATCGTTGCCTCAATCATCTTATCCCCCTTGAAGCGATACTCAATACGATGAAATAGAGGACTGACCGTGCGAACCTTAAAGAGAAACTCTCGGCTCCCAATCGTACTTGTATCTGGGCGTTCGAGGATAACACTACGGCGGTTCAACTCAAACTCTTCTATTGTTTGTAGACTTGCGTTAAAAGGCAAATAAGGCGTCAAAAGGTAGACGATAGCATCTTGGGTAATGCTTATGTCAAAGGTATTACCCGTTTGCTTATCACGTATTGTAAGGTTAGCCATACGCTCTTCTCGCTCATAACTCTCTTTTACGGATACCATTATAGTCCCCTTGATCGTATTGGGGACAGCACTTACCCAGTCTTCCGAGGCAATAGTCTCCCAGTTATTATGGCTTGTATTTACGTTGATCGTAAAGTTACCTCCCCACTGAGTTACTCTCAATTGACTCATCTCTGCAGAGATGGAACTACTGCTAGATAGTTGATGTACGATGATCTCCTCTACCAGTTGTCCCGAACTAAGGATAATCTTGGCATAACGACTTACGCCCGTATTGTTATCCTCTGCACTGCATATTAGTTGACTATTAGCCCGAGAGATCTTAATCCAAGTAGAGCCACAAGCGTACGACCAATCTGCTCCTGTTGATTTGATGGTAATAGCACTACTCTCCCCTCCACTGCTTTGCAGGGTGAGCTCTTTTGAGGATACGCTCAAGGACTGCTCTTGTGGGGCTAAGTCCTTGGTGCAGGCTACAGAGCAGAATAAGAGCAATAGTAGGCTTATATATTTTGATATTGTGTGTATCATGGGCTACAAATTTTAGATTACAAAATATCTCCTGAAGGTCATCTGTATAGCATAGCCTCCACCACTCGTGAGTTCTAGCGTTAGTTCTACACGTGTTTGAGGGTTGCGGTACACTTGCTTAAACAGTGAGTATGGCTCGAAACTATAATACTCAAAGCCCTCTTCCCTAAGCATACGTCTTAGATCTGCCGTAGGATAGACCATATTGCCTCCAACGTAGATGTAATTTGAGAAGTTTGGGTTTCTATAAACAAGTGTTGATAATGTCCCAGCACTGAAGGTATATGTATAAGTGAAAGGCTTACTCTTCCCATCACTAGGCGTATGCGTAAATACCCGTCGGCTTGCCGTCGCAGTTGCACCCAAGACCCCACCTATTGAGGTTTGGTAAGCATCAACATCGGCAACAGTACTTGTCCCGATAGTTACAGAGGCTAGCGGGAATGGGTGACCAGTTGTAATATCACTAGGTTGGGCAGGATAGTGAGCAAAGCGTACACATGGCTCTGCCGTATTGAGGAGTATCTCTGCCTCTACACGTTGCTTATCATGCCAATAGACGTGTTGCCCGAGGAGAGAGAAGCCTTCCGACTCGATGAACGCTTTATACTCGCTTAGATCTGGCTCAGTAAGTATTGCCACATTCCTCAAGATAGCCTTGGAGAATAGATGCATACCGAGATGGTTAAACGAATAGTCTATGCGTGGGAATGCATGGCTAACTGTCGTGTACTTGAAGATACGCTCTCTACTATACAGAGGTGGTAGTCCTTGCAAGACATGCTTACGAGATTGCTCGCTCTCGCTTACTTGCTCTGGGGTGAGATTGCCTCCTAGTATGGGGATCAGCCAATAGATGACACCACTCTGCCTTACCTCAAACTGCTGTGCCTCGCTCTCTAGACTAGCACGTACGCTGACGATCGCTGTACGCTCGTGTCGCTCGATGTTTTTGTCTATATCGAGTACCAACTGTCCTTCACGCAGATCTCTCTTTATCTGTATCCATGATGCATCGGTAGTAGCACTCCAAGCATCGGTATTGCTATTGACATCGACACGAACCTCTCCTCCCAAGGCATCAACCTTACGAGGGCTAAAGCCGAGTTCTAGACTTGGCATACCAGAGGCTTGTACGACATCTATGTGCTGGGTGATACCTCCTGCCATAATCTGCACCTGTGTCTTGCGTTCTGTTGCTTCTAGGTTCTCCTCGCAAGCCAAGGTAAGCGATGAGCCCTGCTGTGTTACTTGTAGCCATGGGGCTAGACTTATGGCTGTCCAGTCGGCATAGTTGCTGTTGATATTGAGTTGAGTGTTTGAGGCATCGCCCGACAAACGTAGGATACCATCTTGTACTCCTCCTTGTATTTCTAGAGTTGCTTGCTTGGGCTCCACTACCGAACGCTGGCACGAAAGCCCCCAAAGCATAGCCACGATACAGGCTATTGTTGCATATATTCTCATGGGATTACTTATTTACAGTCCGACGAAATATGTACTTGCTAATTGTTGGCGTACAAGATCTTCACTCCTATCTATATGGACATTTGTACTCGTTGGCTCAGTGAATGTCGCTGGCAAGGGGTAGATATTTACGAGTAGGAAGTCGTGTACTGCAAAGGGTAATGACTTGAAGGCTAGACCTATTCGCTTCTCTAGGTGATAATAGCGATAAGTGCGTTGGCTAGGCTCAAAGAACCAAAACTTATAGCCCTCACGCGTCATTAAGTCGTTCCATTCTTGTGTAGGATAGTCCAGAACCTGATACTTGTAGAAAGCGATCTTGTGCGTACGATATAGTTGCAGTGTTCGGTTAAAAGGAGGATCAAAGTCTGCGGGGTCTGTATCCTTTTTCTTCTCAAAGATATATCCTCTGCCTAGGAATGGATCTGGGGCAAACCAAAAGGGAACACCTATTACGCCCCCAAACTCCTCGTCATACTGCCCTCCATTACTTGCTTCCCACGCCTCGACTTGGGTACGGGTATTCCCAAAGGAGATATTCCCGTGAGTAAAGGTAGGTAAAGTTTGCTGTGGCTCTGTCTGCTCCACGATAGGATAGAGATAGACTACGGCTACATCTTGGTTGTCAATCCTTTGCTTGGTGATGTATAGCCTTATTTTTTGGCTATCGTGGATATACTCTATCTGTCCCTCGGTCTTGGTGATGGGGCTGATGCGTCGATACCCCTCCTCTGTCAAGAATTGATAGAATGCCTCGTTGTACACATCTACGAGGCCTGCTCCTACGAGGGTTGTTGCATAGAGATTGTCTGTACCAAAGCCTACAAACTCATACTTCACTAGGGGGAAGACAGCACTCAAAGTTGCAAATGTATAGTCGGGTATTGTAGGTCGGGCATCAGCGTTGGGCGTAGTCTTTATCTTACTACCACGGGCAGCCTCGAGTTTCTCTATCTTATCATAGTTGCCACCCCAAAGAGAGAAGGGCAAGAAATAGTGTAGTAGCCCTTTTTGCTTAACCTCTATTTGTTGGCTTTTGCCTTGAGCCTCTATGGTAATCTTACCGATACGTGTCGCTGTCGTGGTGTTGGCATCAATACGTAGTACGAGTTCGCCATTGCGTGGTCTAGCGATCACATGTAGCCACTCCGAGTCACTCGTAGCAGTCCATGACTCGCTGTTGGACACAAGTATCAATCGGAAGTCACCTCCCTCTTTCTCGGCACTCATATTGGTATTATTCCCGAGCCCTAAGGTAATGCTAAGATCATTTTGCCCTTTTTGCTCTACGAGTAATCGCTTGGTAAGGCCTCCGGCAGTAACTACAACAGTCCCCTTACGAGTAGAGAGCGAGTTGTTGGTAGATACGCGTACTAATAGATTATTGCCTGCTGGGAGTGCCTCGAGCCACTCGGTATCGGTAATGGCTGTCCACTGCTTTTGGTTGGTCTCAAGAGAAATTACTTGCTCGGTACTCTCTGCCTCTAGCGAGAGGCTCTCCCCTATGCTGAGGGCAAGGTGAGGCGTGTCAAGTTCGTCTCTCTGACAAGAGGGGCTTAGGAAACAAATCCCTAGAACCCCAACGATAGATAGTAGTCGTTTCATCTGCATCAGAACTAATGTAGTTAGTGTATCAAAATATATTTGCTTGGGTAAGGTGGTGATGGGTGGCTCGGTCTTGCCGAGGAGTGCGTGATTTTATTTATACCACAATGATTGTTGGTTGGCTCTGTACGGGAGCATTATTCTCCGCACATTTTATCTACTATATCTATGCTGTATGTCTATATAAATGTATTATTCGTAATCCAATGGTGTAACTATATTCAATCCATACAAATATAGGCATATATTTTATTTCTATCGTGATATTCTTGACGCTTTTATAATAAAAAGTTGATTGTATGATGACACGCTACTATATGTTTAAGGATACACTACATACAATCCCCAAGGAATTAAGCCTTAATATATCTGAGTTCGGTATAATTTTTAGGCAGATACAAGTTCAGAGTCTATGTGTTCCAGGTTAAGAGAGGGTTTCTTCTCCAAGGTCTGATAGGCAATTAATCCCGCTATTAGATTTACCATAAAGTTGTGAATAGAGCG
>JBHAFI010000131.1:0-3173 GCA_041856045.1 Porphyromonas sp.
CGCTCTATTCACAACTTTATGGTAAATCTAATAGCGGGATTAATTGCCTATCAGACCTTGGAGAAGAAACCCTCTCTTAACCTGGAACACATAGACTCTGAACTTGTATCTGCCTAAAAATTATACCGAACTCAGATATATAAAGGAAAGCAGGAGGCAAGAGTCTATACCTAGGCATTAGCCAAGTAAGCAAACAGCCGAGCCTAGAGAGAGGATCCTCTCTCTAGGCTCGGCTGTTTTGTCTTAGGACGATACTTATCTATTGCTTGCGGAGGAAGCAAGTTTTGAGGACAATGCTAGAGCCCTCGATCTTGCAGTCCACCTCCTCGGGGTTATCCGTCAAACGGATACTCTTGACCTTGGTACCTTGCTTGATAACCATTGACGAGCCACGTACCTTGAGATCTTTGATCACTGTTACGGCATCACCATCGGCAAGTACGGTACCATTGCTATCCTTAGCAACCTCGCTCTCTGCGGCTGCTTGTGCCTCTGCCAAATCAAACTCGTGAGCACAATCGGGACATACATAGGTAGTGCCATCAAAATAAGTGTTCTCGCTCGAACACTGCGGACATACGGGATAATCTGTCATTAACTTATTTCTTTATTATGATACTATTGGATAAACACAAAGATAGTGCTTTATTTACTAACTTTGTAGTAACGATAGTTATTAAAACGATGACATTAGATGATATGCAACGCGAGGTAGACTCGTGGGTGAAGACTTACGGAGTGCGTTACTTCGGCGAATTAACTAATATGGCCATTCTTACAGAGGAAGTAGGCGAACTTGCACGCGTTATGGCTCGTAAATACGGCGACCAGAGTAGCAAAGCAGGTGAAACGCTCAACCTCGCAGACGAGATGGCTGATGTACTATGGGTACTCACCTGTCTTGCCAACCAAACGGGTGTGAACTTGAGCGAAGCCTTCCGACTCAATATGGAGAAGAAGACCCAAAGAGATGGCGAGCGTCATCACAACAATCCTAAACTAAAAGCATAGTAAACAGAGTAAAACAAGATGAATAAGTATCAAGAAGCATTCGAGGCTTTTGCTCCTGCTCCAGCAGAAGAAGCCCTACAACAGGCCATTAAGAGTATCCTAGATAAAGAGTTTGAGCAAAACAATACCGTAGAGGTAAAGAAGTTCCTACACGGGACTATAGACCTTACTACCCTTATGGGTGCCGACACAGAGACCAAAGTCGCGGCATTTACCGAGCAGGTCAATAGTTACGATGGTATGGACGAGACCGTACCCAATGTAGCGGCAATATGCGTATATCCCAACTTCGTCACAACCGTTCGCGAGACACTTACCGACCCTAGCGTCAAGATTGCTTGCGTATCTGGAGCCTTCCCCTCGTCACAGAGTTTTATCGAGGTGAAGATAGCAGAGACTGCCCTCGCTGTCGCAGCAGGAGCAGATGAGATTGATATAGTCCTCAACTTGGGTAAATTCTTTGAGGGCGACTACGAGGAGTGTAGCAATGAGATCTCGGAGCAAAAAGACGCTTGCCGAGATGCTCACCTCAAGGTTATCCTTGAGACAGGGGCTCTCAAAGAGGCAGAACTTATCCGCAAGGCCTCTATCCTCTCACTCTATTCGGGAGCAGACTTCCTCAAGACCTCAACAGGTAAGGAATATCCGGGAGCATCACTCGAGGCTGCTTACATCATGTGCCAAGTCCTCAAGGAGTACTACGAGAAGCACGGCGAGCGTAGAGGGATCAAGTTTAGCGGTGGCATTCGTACCCCAGAGGACGCTGTGAAGCACTACACTCTCGTAAAGCATATCCTCGGCGAGGAATGGCTCAAACCAGAACTACTACGCATCGGTGCTAGTAGCCTCGTTGATAGCCTGCAAAAAGAAATACTATAATCAAATACAATACTACTATGATGCAAGAACAGCATTATCGAGAGGCAGCAGACTTCCTAGCCTCACGTCTACCACAAGACGTCAAGACTGCCATTATCCTAGGCAGTGGTTTGGGAGAACTTGCCAACAACATTAAGGAGGCAACTGTCATTCCCTATTCGCAGATACCTCACTTCGCTCACTCTACAGCGGTAGGACACAAAGGGAACCTCATCGTAGGATTACTCAATGGAGTACCAGTGCTCGCTATGCAGGGACGCTTCCACTACTATGAGGGCTATCCCATGGAGCAGGTAACATTCCCAGTACGAGTAATGAAACTCTTGGGCATCGAGAACCTTCTCGTAAGTAATGCCGCAGGAGGCATCAATACAAGTTTTAAGGTTGGGGATCTGATGATCATCAAGGATCATATCAACAACTTGCCTAATCCGCTTATCGGGCCCAACAAGGATATGTTTGGACCTCGCTTCCCCGATATGACAAGAGCATACGATCGCGAACTCATCACCAAGGCCAAGGCTATTACACAAGAATTGGGTATTCCCGTTAAGGAAGGTGTCTATGTAGGCCTAACGGGGCCATCATACGAGACTCCTGCAGAATATGCTTTTTGGGGTAAAGTAGGAGGCGACGCTATCGGTATGAGCACAGTCCCAGAGGTTATCGTTGCACGTCACGCTGGTATCCGTGTCTTCGGTATGAGTGTTATCACCAACGAGGGTTATCACTTCGCCGACGACTTTGTTAATGATGCTCAAGATGTTATCGACGCTGCAAACGCTGCAAGCGAAAAGATGGGGCGTATTTTCTCCGAACTAGTACGTCAACTCTAATCAAAAAATTACGAGGATTATGCGATAAGCACTTGCATATATCAAAATATGTTTGTACCTTTGCAGTGCAATTGAGAGGGGAGCCTCAAGAGATTGCTGAGGATTGTCTCATGGTGTAATGGTAGCACAACAGGTTTTGGTTCTGTTTGTCAAGGTTCGAATCCTTGTGAGACAACTAAGCGACTAAGTTATTCACAACTTAGTCGCTTTCTTTTTATCGCCTCACCACTTCCTTATCTCGCATTAACACCGCCCACCTATATCTCCTTACTTCCGGCTCTATCGCTACGCTCCCACACTATAAATAACCTGAGTTCGGTATAAGAGAAGTCTTAATCCCTTGAAGATTAAGACTTTTCGATTGCATAAGTGGGAGATGTTTAGTATCTTTGTAACTATAAACCAACAAGATAACTAAACATCTCCACCCATATGATCAAGACAAAG
>JBHAFI010000132.1:0-6507 GCA_041856045.1 Porphyromonas sp.
ACTTAGTGTTTTAAGTTTTATCTACTTTTGTGCGTATGGGCGTTTTTATTGCTCGTGTAGATGTTTTAATGTCTTGTTTGTCGATAGATTTAAGTTGAATGTTGGTTTTGATTAAATAAATGACTAATTTAGACGCAGGAATGTAGTGAGATATATTCCTATCCTAACATCAAAATGATTTATCAAGTATGAAGAAAGCACTACTCACTTTGGCGGGTGTTGGTCTTACTACAACACTCGTCTTTGCTCAACAGCAGACTGTGCGAGGGACTGTCGTTAGTTCCGAGGACGGTCAGCCTGTGATTGGGGCAACAGTTGTAGTTAAGGGTAAGACGACCATCGGGGCGGCAACCGACGTTGATGGTAAGTTCACTCTTAACGTCCCCAAGGATGCCAAAACACTGATCATCTCGTATGTGGGCTACAAGACGCAAGAGATCGCAGTTGGCAACAACCTTAAGATTTCGCTAGAGCCCGATAGTAAACTTGTAGACGAAGTCCTCGTTGTGGCTTTTGGTACAGCCAAGAAGTCTGCTTTTACGGGGTCTGCCGTTCAGATCGGGAGTAAAGAACTCTCGAAGTTGCAGGTGAGTAACATCACGCAGGCATTCACCGGTAAGGTGGCAGGGCTTAGAGCCTCAAGTGGCAATAACCAGCCCGGTACTGCTGCTACGCTATCGATACGTGGGGTAGGGTCGTTCTCGGCAGGTACTGGCCCTCTATATGTAGTGGACGGTGTACCTTATAATGGTGATATCTCTGCTATCAACCCAGCGGATATTGAGTCTACCTCGGTACTCAAAGATGCTGCCTCTGCCGCTCTATATGGTGCACGTGGTGCCAATGGGGTTATCTTGATAACGACTAAGACAGGCTCTCGCAATCGCGACCGAATGAACATTACCTTTGAAGCACGTTATGGGGTGAACTCTCGTGCCGTAGGTGATTATGATGTGATCAAAGACCCTCGTGTCTACGCCGCGAAATATTTTGAGGCTTTGTACAATAATAATATACAGGCTAAGGGGGCTACTGAGGCTACAGCCTATGCCAAGACTGTGGAGGATTATTTCTCTACCGACCCCAAGGCTACCAACCTAGTATATCACCCATTTACGTTCCAAGATCGTACCAAGCCATTCATACGTCAGAATAATGGCTCGTTCGTAATGGCTCCCGATGCAACACTAGGTGCCATGTACACGGGTACGGACAAGAATAACTATTGGCTTACACCCGATGATTGGGCAGATGTTATATTTGAGAATAACCCAAGACAAGAGTACAACTTGTCTATCTCGGGTGCTAGCAATAAGGCTACGTACTTCCTATCGGCTGGTTACCTCAGTGACGAGGGTTATGCTATCGGCTCGGATTACGAACGATTGACGGCTCGTTTGCGTTCGGACTTTACGCCCTATGAGTGGCTTAAGATGGGGGCTAATATCGGGATTACAAACACAACTTATCAGCGTCTATCCAACACTGATGAAGGTGGGAACTCGGGTAATATCTTCGCCTTGACCAACTACATTGCTCCTATATATCCTGTCTACGTGCGTAGCGAGGACAAGAACATTTTGATCGATAAGTGGGGCAACCAAGTGCACGACTTTGGTAATGGTACCTATCCGGGCCTAACGCGACCATATCTCTCTATCGCCAACCCTGTTGCTGTCAATAGCCTAGACGTTAAGAATAATAAGGTCGATGCGAGTACTACGCGTGCTTATATAGATATTATGCCTATCAAGGGGCTTAAGTTTACTGCCAACATCGGGTACGATGCGTCAAATCTATATTATACAGGAGTAAGCAACGTTTTCTATGGTCAGATGGCTAGCCAAGGTGGTAGCGTAAACAAGGAGATGCAACGTAGCCGTTCATTCAACGCTCAGCAACTACTCAACTACCGCACGACTATCGCCGGTAAGCACAACGTAGAGGCACTCCTAGGTCACGAGTACTACAATACACGTAGCGAGTACTTCTATGGTAGCAAGATCAATATGTATGCTCCCGACAACACCGAGATCAATGGTGCTATTGCTACGCCACGTGTCGGCTCGTACCGCACACAGTATGCTACCGAGGGTTATCTAGGTCGCTTGATGTACGACTATGACAATAAATACTTCTTCCAAGCATCGTATCGCCGTGATGCCTCATCACGTTTCTTGAAGTCAAACCGCTGGGGTAACTTCTGGTCGCTCGGTGCCTCTTGGTTGATTTCAAAAGAAGATTTCATGGCCTCGGCATCTTCGTGGGTTGATATGCTCAAGGTTAAGTTGAGTTACGGGGTACAGGGTAATGACGATGTAGGGTCGTTCCGCTATCAAGATATTTACTCGCTCAGTAATGCCAACGATATGCTTGCAGTAGCCTTCAAGACCAAGGGTAACGAGAACCTTACTTGGGAGACGAGTTACAACCTCAACGGGGGGGTAGAGTTTAGTTTCTTCAAGGAGAGATTGACGGGTAACTTTGAGGTCTACTCTCGTGAGGTAACAGATATGCTTTTCTGGCGTACTGTGGCTCGCTCTGCTGGTTACTCGGGTTACTACGATAATATCGGTGCGATGCGTAATACCGGCTTCGACTTGGAGTTGAGAGGGAAAATTCTCAAGACCAAGGATCTCTCGCTAGGACTCTACACTAATGCTGGTATGTTTGTCAACAAACTTACCAAACTACCCGAGGAGTGGACTTCTATCGAGGGAGGGTATCTCGACGACTCAAAACTATATCGCGTTGGAGGCTCTATCTACGATCGTATGTATGCCAAGTATCTTGGCGTAAACGACAAGGGTCAATCTACGTGGCAGACCTACGATAAGGATAAGAATGAGTATGGCGTCACTACCGACCCAACAGTAGCACAAGAGAGAGCCAACCGCGTCGTATATGATGACCTCGCTCCAAAACTAACTGGTGGTTTTGGGATCGAATTTGAGTATAAGGGTATAGACTTCTCTGCTGGCTTCTCTTACGCTCTAGGTGGACGTGTTATGGACGGCACTTATCAAAACCTAATGCATGGCGGTGCTGGTGGATCGACAGGAACGAACTGGCACAAGGATATCCTCAACTCGTGGACGCCCGAGAACAAAACGAGCAATATCCCGATGGTAAACTTCGGCGGTAAGTTCTTCAACTCTACATCGGATCGCTTCCTAACTTCTAGAGATTACCTCTCTCTAGACAATATCACTCTAGGCTATACGCTCAAGGGCGAGTGGCTCAAACGTCTACATCTAAGCAATGTACGTATATATGCTGTGGCAGACAACGTAATGCTACTCTCTGCTCGTAAGGGCTTTGACCCTCGCTTTGGTGGTGGTGTAGGTTATAAGGCTATACGTACTGTGTCGGGTGGTATCCGCGTAACGTTCTAATTATATTGATGACACTTATACATAAGACAAGTGAGTTATGAATAAGAAAATATACACAGGCTTCTGTGTGCTAGCCCTAATGGCGGCAGCAAGTTGCCAAAAACATTTAGATGATATCGTTCCTAACGGGGCAGACCTATCACTCGACCAAGTGAAGTCGGGGGCTTTGGTTAGTGACGCTCGTGCTCAAGCCGGCTTACCAGGGCTATATGCTCAACTAACGGCGAGAGAGGGTGTGTACGCTATACAGGGGGACTTTGGATACCCTAGTTTTGTAGCACGCCTAGAGCATGCTGGGGACAACGTGGTATCTACGCTCCAAGGCTACAACTGGTTTCAGGGCGAATTACGTCATGCTGGCTTTCAGCATAAGACTAGTATTGTATCGAACTGGGCATGGATAGCAACCTACAAGAATATCAAACTAGCCAACGATATTCTTGCTCCCTATGCAGGGCAGGCAATTGATACTTCGGTGGCTTCGGTCGTAGGGCAGGCAAAGGCTATGCGTGCTTGGGATTACTTCCTCCTCGCTCAACTTTTTGCCAAGACCTACAAGGGCAACGAGACGAGTCCTTGTGTGCCTATCATCGATGAGACAACCCCAGCATCTCAACTAAGCAACAACCCTCGTCGTACGGTACAAGAGGTCTATGACTTTATCATCAAAGACCTAGATGAGGCTGTTAAGTTGCTAGCCGGCTTCAAGCCTCAGACCAAGAGTGGTATCTCCGAGGCTGTTGCCTATGGTATCCGTGCTCGTGTACACCTAGTAATGAATGAGTGGGATAAGGCTGCTCAAGATGCACAGAAAGCGATTGACCTATTCAAGGCACAGGGAGGACGACCCTATACAAGAGAAGAGGCTGGTGTCCCTGGCTTTCACGATGTAGAGGCAAACCCTAATGCGATGTGGGGGATCATCATCGGTGCAGAGGATAATGTAACCAAGTCGGGTATTGCCAACTGGACGTCTATGTTTACTTCTCTCTGCGTAGGTAATACTGCCTATACTGCAACAGTAGGAACTTATAAGCGTATCAATACCCGTCTGTTTGATCTCATTCCTACGACTGACATTCGTCGTGATTGGTGGGCTCATGAGCAGAAACTGCTTGGTAATGCCTCTGATGGTAGTCCTGTATATGGCTACACAAGTCCTATTCTCACGCGAGCCTATGGTGCGGAGGTAGCCACAAAACTCGAGAGAGGGCAAGGCTTCCCTGGTTTGAGAGTACGCTTCTTGCCTCATACTGTCTTTAAGTTCGCTCCTAACGATAACAATCTCTCTTCGCTTATCAATGCTGTGGACTTTATCCTAATGCGTGTAGAGGAGATGTATTATATCTTGGCAGAAGCACAGGCTATGGGTGGTAATACGGCAGCGGGTCTTAAGACTCTAGGAGACTTTGTGAAGACGTATAGAGATACGGGTTATACGTTCTCGAGTGCAGATGCCAAGGCGATCCAAGACGAAATATATAAGCAAAGACGTATCGAGTTTTGGGGCGAGGGTATCAGTTGGTTTGATGTTATCCGTCTCAAGAAGGGTCTTGATCGTGTAGATGTTGCGACTGGTAAAACTGGAGGTTACCCCAAGACAACGCTCTTTAATATCGCAGCGGAGTCTGCTACATTTACCTTCCAAATCCCAGAAAACGAGGAGCAAAACAACAAGGCTATTATGGGTAACAACAACCCACTAGCACCCACTCCGTCTGATATGATCTAGTCTATCGGGCTACCGAATATAAGGCTCGCCGTACTCTTAATGAAGTACGGCGAGCCTTTTTGCTTATATCTTTCCGATGTAAGTCCAAGAGTTGTCTGCTCGCTTGGCTACTGCTCTGTTAGTTCACGCATTGAGTATCGGGGCGAAATACGCTCAAGTGTCGGCTGGGAATGTTCTTAGGTGTCGTCACAGACTAGTCTTGAGTATTGGGAGGGAGCGAAGCCAAGGTTTTTGTGTGCGTTCGTCTACTGCTCCGTTCTTTCACACATTGAGTATCGGGGCGAAATACGCTCAAGTGTCGGCACGGACTAGCCTTAAGTTTTGGTTGGGAATGCTTTTAAGTGTCGTCACGGAATGGTCTTAAGTGTTGGGAGGGATCGAAGCCAAGGTTTGTGTATTCGTTCGTCTACTGCTCCGTTCTTTCACGCTTTGAGTATCGGGGCGAAATACGATCAAGTGTCGACTGGGAATACTCTTAAGTGTCGTCACGGAATGATCTTAAGTATTGGTAGGGATCGAAGCCAAGGTTTTTGTGTGCGTTCGTCTACGGCTCCGTTCGTTCACGCTTTGAGTATCGGGGCGAAATACGCTCAAATGTCGGTTGGGAATGCTTTTAAGTGTCGTCACGGAATGATCTTAAGTGCTGGGAGGGATCGAAGCCAAGGTTTGTGTGTGCGTTCGTCTACCGCTCTGTTCTTTCACACATTGAGTATCGGGGCGAAATACGCTTAAGTTTCGGCTGGGACTAGTCTTAAGTTTCGGCTGGGAATGCTTTTAGGTATCGGCACGGACTAGCCTTAAGTATCGGCTGGGAATGCCCTTAGGCATCGTCACGAAATGATCATAAGTGTTGGGAGGGATCGAAGCCATGGTTTGTGTATTCGTTCGTCTACTGCTCCGTTCTTTCACGCTTTGAGTATCGGGGCGAAATACGATCAAGTGTCGGCTGGGAATGCTCTTAGGTATCGTCACGGAATGATCATCAGAGTTGGTAGGTATCGAAGCCAAGGTTTGTGTATTCGTTCGGCTACTGCTCTGTTCGCTCGAAGTCTAATTTCATAGACGCTGATTAGGCGGGTAGTAAAGATAGGTTTAGGTGCTGTTGAGGAATAGGGGACATTAAGTAGGTATTTCTATGCGTCAAGGCTTGATTTTTATGTGTCACGTACTTGACGCATAAACGCCAAGGCACGGTTCGTATGCGTCAAGACGTGATTTTGAGCGTGAAGAACTATGAAGAAAACCTGAGTTCGGTATAAGAGAAGTCTTAATCCCTTGAAGATTAAGACTTTTCTATTGCATAAGTGGGAGATGTTTAGTATCTTTATAACTATAAACCAACAAGATAACTAAACATCTCCACCCATATGATCAAGACAA
>JBHAFI010000133.1:0-17658 GCA_041856045.1 Porphyromonas sp.
CTCAAATTCGTAAGGACTGCGACAATAAGGCAGAGTATTCGTCTAAACATTGCTTTATTCTTTGACTCAAAGATACGCATAATTCGAGAGTCTGTACCACCTCTCAGCATTAGTACAAGCCCAAGCGAAGCCATACAAACGCACTATATATAAATACAAGTAATACGCTAGGCACGAGTGCACAGCCATCAACGGGTATAATTGCAAAAGGCAAGAGTTATTCGTCGTCTTGCCTTAGACTCTAGAAGCCTTGATCTTGCACCCGTGACTTGCTACGACTCCTTGGATAGCGATGGAGCCTTAGTCGCTGTTATGTCGGCTATATATGTAAGTAGGGCAATTTGTTGTACTTTTGCTTAGTAAGACAAGTGTGGGAACTTAGGAACCAATCTTGACCATTGGGACTAAGCATACCACCACGAAGTACGACATAAAGACTGATTATGAAATATCTTATTATAGGACTAGGGAATATCGGCAATGAATATGCCCATACTCGACATAATATCGGCTTTGATATTGTTGATCATCTTGCCAAGGACTTGGGGATTAGTTTTGAAACTAAGCGTTACGGGGCTATTGCCAAGGGGCGTGTGAAGAGTGCCGAGTTAATACTATTGAAACCCTCTACTTATATGAACCTTAGTGGCGAGGCTGTTCGCTATTGGATGGGAGCAGAGGGGATCCCCATCGAACGAATTTTGGTACTCGTTGATGACCTAGCCTTACCATTTGGCACTCTTAGGTTAAAGCCCAAGGGGAGCGATGCTGGGCATAATGGATTGAAAAATATAGCCCTCTTACTCAAGAGCGAGGCTTATGCCCGTCTACGCTTCGGGCTGGGGAACAATTATCCTCAAGGTAGACAAGTAGAGTTTGTATTGGGTAAGTTTACCCAAGACGAAGAGCAGGCTTTGCCCGAATTGCTACAAAAGAGTTGTGAGATCGTCAAGAGTTTTGCTCTCGCAGGTTTGCAGAGGACAATGAACCAGTTTAACTAGGAATATGGCAGTGGAGGCTAAGCAAGCACAGAGGCTACTCATTATATTCTCAGGCTTGATTGTGCTGGCTCTTGTGGGGACACACATCATAGTGCAGTTGCTCCTTTGGGTGGCTACGCTTGCCGTAATGTACAGGCATGGGGTATTAGCAACGAATACTCGTAAACTTGGCATTATTCACCTATTCATACTCTTGGGTGTCCTCCCTCTTGCCGTTGGTCAGATAGCGACTGATGATGTCGGGTTACTATATCTGTGGTCTTCGTGGGGAATTAGCACGAGAAGCCTCTCTTTGGCTCTTACTGTATTCTTGCGAGCCAGTGTAACGAGTCTACTCGTAACTCTTCTCCTCCATTATATCCCCTTTTATTCGCTTTGCCAAAGTCTTCGCTCTTGGGGTGTACCCCAATTACTCATAGAACTGATCGAGTTGTCGTATCGCTATATCTACCTACTGCTTGAGCAAGGTGAGCGTATATATGAGGCTCAATTGCAGAGATTGGGTTATCAAGGCTATTCGGCTCGTTATCGGCATACCAGCCAACTGTTTGCACGTTCTTTCGTTTTGGCTCATAGCGAAAGTCAAAAGATGTACGAGGGCTTACTAACACGTCAGTTTGAAGCGATGTCTAGCCCTAATGCTCTTCGGGACGAAGATGTACCTCTTCTTGCCCTTAGGGATATTCGCTACTCTTATAAAGGCGGAAAGTCCGAAACCCTTAAGGGTCTTAGTACCTCTCTCTCTCGTGGTGAACGTATTGTTTTGCTTGGGGCTAATGGTGCTGGCAAATCTACTCTAATGCGTCTTTTGGCTGGATTGGTATCTGATTATTCGGGCGACTTAATTTGGCAAGGGAGCAAAATCGGACTATCTCAAAAAGACCTAGGAATACAGCGGAAGCGTATCGCTCTAGTGATGCAGAATGCCAATCATCAACTATTCTGCCCTTCGGTCGAAGATGAAATCGCTTTCGGACTAAGAAATAGCGGACTCTCGGAAGACGAAGTATGCCAGCGAGTGGAGGACATCATAGAGTGCTACGAACTGCAAGAATTGCGTACGACAGCCCCGCACCTACTGAGCGAGGGCCAAAAGAAGTGGGTAAGCATTGCAGCCGTTATGGCTCTATGCCCCGGTGTCGTGTTGCTTGATGAGCCTACGGCTTGTCTTGATTATTACTATACGCAGAGGGTGCTGGAGTTGCTTAGTCGTTATGCCGATGGAGGCTGTAGTATTATCATCTCGACCCACGATATGAACCTCGCTTACGCTTGGGCAAATAGGGCTTGGGTGCTTACAGAGGGTGGCTTGGCTTATGACGGCAGTATTAAGACCCTTTTTGCAGGTAATTACGATCTAGAGCGAATGAAAATTGCTCGTCCTTATGGCATTGACCATCAAACAAACCAACCTGTCCCCTTGCGTGAAGCCGACGATACTCCTTATACCCTAGGCTTATTTCATAAGGCAAGCACCACGCAAGGTATTATATTTGGTTGGGGAGCCGGGGCTAGACGTAAGGCTCTTACACTCTGGGGAGCAGGTATCACTACAACTATTATCGCTCCCGAGGTGGATCTTGATGAAGTAGCCCGATTTCAGTACGACACCAACCCTTTGGCAACCTTTATACCCGGTACTTACAGCGAATACAAATCACTGATCCCTAAGTATAATCTCATTATAGCGGCTACTGGTATCCCTACGATCGATACGGATATATGTCTTGAGGCAGCACGTTATGGCTGTATGTATTCGAGCCTAAGTGATCCACAACTCGGGAACATTCAGTTTGGGGCACAACTCAATAAAGCCGGGATACATATTGCCGTACATAGTGCGTATCGCCTACCCGAGGTAATGCAAGGCTTTCGTGATATTATAGCAGGGCATATTGAGGAAGAGTATCAAGCAGACTTTGAGTTACTCGCCAAACTAAGACAAGAAGGACGAGGAGAGGAATACACCCGTCTAAGGGACGAATTACTCAATCGCTTACGTTCCTCGAGGTAATAGTCCGATGAGGAGGAGGACTTAGGGGGCATCATTCTGCCTGACGATAAGAGGTGTTGTGTCTTCCTACTTTATTCCTTTTGCTATCCTTATTTTCCTCACGGAGGCTGGGATTATTTGCAAAATATCCAACAAAAAGAGGCACGCAAGACTGCGTGCCTCTTCGTATTCATACCGATGCTAATAGAGCGTATTCTTACGCGAAGCCTTAAGTAGGCTCTACAAATTCATTTGTTCCTTGGTCGAGAGCATACCACAAGCCGCACTAATATCTTCTCCGCGACTTGTGCGTATGGTTGTTGTGTATCCCAAGCGTTCCAACCTAGCCTTAAAGGCTTCCATACGTTCGCGAGTGGTTGGGCGAAGAGGTACGTTGGGTATTTGGTGAAATGGGATTAGGTTAAGACGGCAAGGTATTCCTCGTAAGATACGACCCAATTCGTCTGCATGCTGTACACTATCGTTGAGGTTGTCAAAGACAATATACTCAAACGATACACGACGTTGTCCCGAGAAGTCATACTGTCTTATCACATCAAGTACATCTATAATAGACATACCATTCTCTGCAGGCATAATCTCGATACGACCCTCAGGGAAGGGGTTGTGCAGACTTACAGCAAGGTGGCAAGTCGTCTCTCTAAGGAAGCGTTCTAGACCTTTACGTACACCGACGGTTGAGAGGGTAACACGCTTAGGACTCCATGCTAAGCCCCAGTCCGAGGTAACGACTTGTATCGTTCGCATCACTTGCTCTACATTGTCTAGAGGCTCTCCCATACCCATGAAGACGATATTGGTAAGTTTCTCAGACTCGTCTACGGATAGTAGTTGGTTAATGATTTCTCCCGCAGGTAGATGTCCTTTGAAGCCTTGCTTACCCGTCATACAGAATAGGCAATTCATCTTGCACCCTACTTGAGAAGAGATACAGAGCGTATGGCGATCGTCATCGGGAATATAAACTGCCTCGATAAGTCCTCCCGAGGCAACCTTAAATAGATACTTACGTGTCCCGTCGATCGATATCTGGCTTGTGATGGGGCGTACTCTACCTACCTCGTATTCTTCTGCTAGTTTTTGGCGATTAGCCTTGGAGATATTACTCATCTCCTCAATACTCGTTACTCGTTTGTGATACAGCCACTCGGCGATCTGCTTTCCCGTAAATTTGGGCATTCCGAGGGAGAGGGCTATGTCTGTTAGTTCGTCAAGTGGGAGTCCGAGGAGTATCTTTTTATTATTTGTAGTATCCATCAATTTTGTCATAATCCGTTCAGTACAACAACTCTAAACGAGCGATAAAGTTCACTCCGCTACGGATAAGCGTAGCACTATCGGGTAGTGGTCACTATATCCCCCGATATAATGATTACCTCCGTAAGTACGCCATGGAGTAGGGAAGCCTGCCACTATCTGCTCACTTGCTAGATAGGAGGCGAAGTAATTACGTGCCGAGCCACTAATGTAGCGTAGTGCCGAGTGCTCCTTGAGCATAGACTCGGAGAGAATGAAGTGGTCGAGTTGTGTCCATACCTTTTGGTAGCAATAACTGCCACGTGGGAATTGCTTCTTATTACGGGGTTCGATGCGTGGGTGCATAAGGCTGTACAGTTGTAAGGTCTTACCTAGACTACTCTCATCTGCTCGAGGTAATTGAGATAAACCTCCCAACTCATGAGCGATAGCCTCCTCGTGTGCTTCCTCATTGAAGTCCCCCATAATGATGAAGTGGGTATGTTTGCGTTGCTCGGTCGTCAACATCTCGTATATGCTATTGCAGCGTGAGCGAATGAGGCGAGCAACATCACAGCGTAGAGGCTCGCTGATCTTTACTCCCTCTCTACGACTAGGTAAGTGTACACCAAAGGCATAGAGTTCCTCGCCATTATTGAGGCGTAGATGTAACTCTAGTACATTACGACTCTTACGCTCGGGATCTTGAGTGAATATCGGATTAAGTTCTTGCCGACCTACAAGAGTTAATTCGCTAGGGCGATAAAGGAAGGCAACATCTATACCTCGAGGATCTTGGCTATGGGTAATCACGTAGCGATAACCTTTTTTCCCTAGAGGTGTTTGGGATAGTAGATCGTCGAGGACACCTGCATTCTCTACCTCTACGAGGCATATAAGGCTGGGCCAGTGCTTGCCTCCTACTCGTGATATGACTTGAGAGAGGTGCCTCAGTTTTTTATAATAGCGGTATTTAGTCCAGTGTTTGGTCCCTTGTGGGGTAAACTCCTCGTCATCGGTCTGGACATCGTCAATGGTGTCAAAAAGGTTCTCAACATTATAACTCATAATGGTAATACTGTCGGCGTACGCCCTATGAGATATTGCTGTGTGTGTAGACATAGATATTAAGCAAAGACTAATAAACAGAGTAATGAGGCTGATGATGTATTTCATATCGTCTGCAACAAATATCCTCACGCCATTGACAATGACGTGAGGATTATTCAGTTCTTTGGCAAAGGTTTTACCTTAGAGGTTGGGGTTTACAGTCTTCCAATCTGCAACAGCAGGGATCACTCCCATACCAATTACTTCGTCACGCATCTTCACGAGGTGAGCGTAACTAGCCTTGAGTGCTGCGATCTCTTCCTCTGTACCTTTGACTTCGGTAGTATAGTGTACACCGTCCTTATTGATGACAGTCTCCATACCCATTACGACATTATCTAGGCCGGGTAGAGATACGAAGCAACCAGCAGGCCAGTGGAACTCTTTACCTCCCATAGCCGCAGCAATCATCTCGATAGAAACGTATGCAGGGCTTTGGAACGAAGAGCGACCTCTTAGTTTAATGATGTTAGCACCACCTTGCGTAACACGAGTCTTAAGGGCTGCCCACTCCTCGTTACTTAGTTTGTCTGTGCCGATAAGGTCTGTAAGTTTTTGACCAGCAATTGTTGCTGTGCTAGCGAATACAGCCATAGCCTCACCGTGACCACCATAAGTGCGAGCACCTTGTACCTCACTTTGTTTTACGCCGAAGTGCTTAGCGAGTTCGCTTTGTAGACGAGTAGAGTCGAGAGCAGCAAGCGTTGTTACTTGGTTGGGCTTTAGTCCAGAGTGGATAAGGGCCACAAGACCTGTGATGTCGGCTGGATTAAAGATGATCACTAGGTGCTTAAGGTCTGGAGCATAAGCCTTGATATCTTTACCTAGTTGGGCTGCAATCTCGCAGTTGCCTTTGAGCAAATCTTCGCGTGTCATACCGTCCTTACGAGGAGCACCACCCGAAGAAACAACATACTTGGCACCTCGTAGAGCCTCTGCGATGTCGTTTGTAAAGGTAAGGTTTAGACCCTCGAAACCGCAGTGACGGATTTCCTCTGCAACACCTTCTAGACCTTGCAAGAATGGATCGTAAAGGCAAATGTTAGGTGTTAGGCGCATCATTGCGGCTGTTTGAGCCATGTTTGAACCAATCATACCACCTGCACCAACGATGGTAAGTTTGTCTTGTGATAGGAAACTCATAACCTATTAAATTTTTATGTAATGAATGTATAACTGCCTTATTCGTATAGCCTAGGTGTATCTACTCGGAGATTTAACCTTAGCCTTAGCAAATGTACACTTTTTTCTTTAATATCCATAGCCCCACAGCAAGATGAGTTGTCCATAGCCTAGAATATAAGTCTTGTAGACCCGTCACGCTAGGTATGCCATGGGGTGATAATTGGGTCATGAGTGGATCGCGAATAGACCCCTCGGAAACCTAATGCTGATCGGTGTTATAACAAGATACTTAGACGTCCATCGAAGAGATACTTAGACGTCAAGTGACAAGATACTTAGGCTTCAATTGACACCTAAGTATCTGATCAAAATATGGCAAATCTAGACTTCCCCCTTAGACGATGTTTAGGTGATCCGAGATCGACCTGCTCGGGTAAATTACTCGGATACGTAGAGGGGAGAGCAAGAGGTGCATATAGAGCGAGCCACTTGGAATAAATACAACGAATAGTACTAGTCTTGATCGTCAAACGAATATGTTATATATTATCGGTATCTTTGTGCTAATACTAAAACAGATTTAATTATGGCGAACTGGTTCACCCAATTATACAGCGTTACACGCGTCGAAACTCCTCTACACAGCCAATTTCACGATGGTCTATTATGCCCAACAACGGGAATGGTTGAGGCACTACGCTTGGAGTTGTATTCCGAGCAGGTAAATTATTATGGATTGCTTATCCGAGTAAAGAAGAAGCCTATTGCACGTTTCTATCGTGCCGAGGACAATAAGGAGATCGAGCCCCGATACTGGACTACGGATATGCGAGCAGTACACGATACGGCCGTCAAAGGGAACCCTGTGAAAAGTCGTAGCCACTTGAGTCTGTGGGGACGGATAGTACTCGTTTTGCTCCTAGCACTGCTATGCTTGTGTACCTATACGATACTACAATGGACGGGGACGGTGCCACCTGCCGATACGCTCGATAGTCTATCGCCTATAGATAGCCTTGCTACTAGCGTGGATAGTACGACCTCTGTAAATACTGCTCTATGATAGAGTTTTTTGCAGATGACAATGTTGTAGCCCCCGCGTTGCACACAGAGATTATCCGTAAGTGGCTCACAGATATTGCGGCGATGCATGGCAAGTCTGTGGGGGGGCTATGCTATCAGTTTTGTGATGACGAAGCCATTCTTGTCGCCAACCGCCAATTCCTACAGCACGACTATTATACCGATATTATCACCTTTGACAATAGCCGAGGCGAACGTATCGCTGGCGATATGTTGATAAGCCTAGATACCGTTGCTTCCAATGCCGTATTGATGGAGGTGACTTATGCCGAGGAACTGCATAGGGTATTGGTACACGGGCTACTACATCTTTGTGGGTATGGCGATAAGACCGAGGAAGAGGAGCAACGTATGCGACACCTAGAGGACGAAGCACTTGCTATCCTCAAAGAGCAATTGGCAGACAAACCATGGCTACAAGTATAAGTAAGACCGACTAATCAAATCTAATATACCACTAAGTTATGTCTACTGTAAAAGAGTATATCGCTCAACACGAAGAGCGTTTCCTTAACGAATTGTTTGACCTTATTCGTATTCCTAGTATCAGTGCCAAGAGTGAGCATCAAGGAGATATGCAACGCTGTGCAGAGCACTGGCAAGCACACCTTAGAGGTCTAGGAGTACAGCGTTGTGAGATTTACCCAACTGCAGGTCACCCGATTGTATATGGTGAGTATATGGTAGATGAGCAACTCCCTACGGTGCTTGTCTATGCTCATTATGATGTAATGCCTGCCGAGCCTTTTGAGTTGTGGAAGAGTGAGCCATTCTCGCCCGAGATACGCGATGGTCATATCTGGGCAAGAGGTGCAGACGATGATAAAGGTCAGTCGATGATACAGGTCAAAGGCTTTGAGACTGCCAAAAACTTGGGCTTGGTACGCTGTAATGTGAAATTTATCTTTGAGGGTGAGGAAGAGATTGGCTCGACACACCTCGAGAGTTTCCTCGTAGAGCATAAGGAAATGCTCAAAGCCGATGTAATCCTAGTAAGTGATACTAGTATGGTAAGTAGTGAGGTGCCTAGCCTTACAACAGGTCTGCGTGGCTTGGCATACTGGGAGATCGAGGTAACGGGTCCTAATCGTGACCTACACTCGGGACATTTTGGCGGTGCGGTTGGTAATCCTATCAATGAGTTGTGCCGTATTATCTCCAAGATCCAAGATGAGAAGACGGGACGCATCACGATACCGGGCTTCTATGATAAGGTCGTAGACTTATCTGCCGATGAGCGTGCAATGATTGCCCAAGTACCTTTTAGCGAGGAGAAGTATAGACAGGCTATAGATGTAGACGCTGTTTGGGGTGAAGAGGGTTACTCGACACTCGAACGTAATAGTTGTCGCCCAAGTTTTGATGTCTGCGGTATTTGGGGTGGTTATACGGGCGAAGGCTCAAAAACAGTCCTCCCTAGTAAAGCCTATGCTAAGGTGAGTTGCCGTCTAGTGGCAAGCCAAGATCACCACGAGATAAGCGAGGCTTTTATCCAATACGTGCAGTCGATAGCCCCTAAGCATATACGGGTAGAGGTACGTCCCTCTCATGGTGGAGAGGCTTACTTGTGCCCGATAGATCTACCTGCATATCAAGCAGCAGAGCGTGCCGTAGAGATCGCTTGGGGCGTACGACCATTGGCAGTGCGTCGTGGAGGTAGTATCCCGATCATCGCTGTCTTTGAGCGTGTCTTGGGCTTGAAAACAATACTTATGGGCTTTGGACTAGAGAGTAATGCTATCCATTCGCCTAATGAAAATATGAGCGTAGATATTTTCCGTCGAGGCATTGAGGCTGTAGCGGAGTTCTATCGCCATTATCCAAATCCTTAAATAGTTACAATGATATTGATTAAGAATGCCTTCGATGGGAAAAGACAGATAGACTTACTCATCGAGGGCAACAGAATTACTCGTATTGCAGAGCATATCGAGGTTTCTAGTGCTTGCACCGTTATTGATGCTACCGACAAAGCAGTTGTTCCGGGGCTTATAAATACGCATACACATGCTGCGATGACTTTGTTGCGTGGCTATGGTGATGACCTGCCCTTGATGACTTGGCTACAAGATTATATTTGGCCCGTTGAGGATCAAATGAGTGAGGAAGATGTCTATATAGGGGCAAAACTTGCGATGCTAGAGATGATCAAGACAGGTACGACGTGTTACCTCGATATGTATATGCACCCTCTTATGGGAGCCAAAGCAGCCGAGGAGATGGGGCTACGTGCAATGATCTCGTATACGCTCTTTGACCAAGGTAATGCCGAGCGTGCTAGACTTGATAGAGAGCGATCGGCAAAGTACTTGGAGCAGTTCAAGACGGAGTTTAGTGATCGCATTATGTTTAACCTCGGTCCCCATGCCATCTATACCGTGAGCGGTGAGCAGTTACAGTTTTGTCATGACTTCTGCACTAAGCACGGCTTGAAGATACATCTGCATCTGAGCGAGACAGAGGGAGAGGTCGAGGAGTGTATCAAGCAACATGGTCTTCGTCCTGTAAAGTACCTAGAGGAGTTG
This sequence comes from Porphyromonas sp., assembly GCA_041856045.1. GTDB lineage: Bacteria > Bacteroidota > Bacteroidia > Bacteroidales > Porphyromonadaceae > Porphyromonas. The sequence goes on from JBHAFI010000133.1 coordinate 10,095, forward strand.
GGGATCCTTAGCGAGCATCTTATTCTAGCCCACGTTATCTGGGTAGATGAGGAAGAGATGGACTTGCTGGCTAAGTACAATGTGAGTGTAGTCCATAATCCGGCAAGCAATATGAAGTTGGCAAGTGGCTATGCCTTTAAGTACGAGGAGATGAAACGCAGGGGTATTCGCCTTGGTTTGGGTACCGATGGCTGTAGTTCGTCAAACAACCTAGATATGTTTACGGCAATGCGTTTAGCCAGTTTCCTTGGTAAGGTATGGCGTTTTGATAGCACGGCAGTCAATGCTGACGATATATTTGCATCGGCAACAAGTGTTGGAGCCGATATATTAGGGATTGATGCCGGGACGCTTGCCGAGGGTAAACTAGCAGATCTCTGTCTTGTTGACCTCAATCGCCCCGAGATGGTGCCTGTACACAACCTAGTGTCTAACCTAGTCTATTCGGCATCGGGGGCATTTGTCGATACCGTTATTTGCGATGGCAAGATCCTAATGCAGAATGGATATGTAGAGGGAGAAGAAGAGATAATCCAAAAGGCTAGAGAAGTAGCATCTCGTCTAGTCCCCAAACCTTAACTATAACATACAGATATGAAAATTGCCGTTATTGCGGTTTCTCCACAGGGTATTACTGTTGCAGAGCAACTCAAAACCGAGTGGAACGATAGTCTTACGATCTTCTCAACACACGAGCATTCGTCTGTTGAGAAGATTAGCAGTATTAAGGACTTTGTAGATGCTCATTGGGCAGATTACGAGGCTTGGATATTTGTCGGTGCCATGGGTATATGTGTGCGTACAATAGCCCCACATATACAGCATAAGTATCACGACCCAGCAGTCATCAATATAGATAGTGTGGGACGCTTTGTTGTCTCGGTATTGTCTGGACATATCGGTGGGGCAAACGAACTGACAGATCATATTGCAACTATTCTAGGGGCAGAGGCTGTCGTAAGCACACAGACAGATAATACCGGGTTGTGGGCATTAGATCTATTCCCCAAGAAGTATGGTTGGCAACAGAGAAACAATACAGAGGGGCTTAATCGTCCTATTGCTCTGTACACCAATGGTAGACCAACGGCTCTACTACTAGAAGTAAGAGATAAGCATACTCTCGAACTTGAGAGAACGAAAGCAGAGCATATACATATCTACTACAAGCGAGAAGACCTCAACGAGGCCGATTACGAACTTATTCTCGTCGTTAGTCCACGTGTTTATACGACTACGAAGCCTTGCATTCAGTATATCCCCAAGTGCTTGGCTCTTGGTGTAGGCTGTCGTTATCTATGCGAACCAACGGATATTCCTGAGTACATCACCAGCGAAATACTACGTCTAGGTTACTACCCAGAGGCGATAAGCCGTGTCGCTACTATAGATATTAAGAAAGACGAACCGCTCCTGCAAGAGATCCTCAAGCATGTAGGGCTTACACAAGCCGATATATACACAGCAGAAGACTTAGCACCGGTCGAGATCCTCAATCCCTCGGACTATGTCTATAAGGTAACGGGAGTGTATGGTGTGGCAGAGAGTAGTTCGCGTTTGTCTGCAAGAATGGGCAGCATCGTGATTGAGAAGCAAAAGGGTATGCTACATAATGGTAACGACTTCACCTTTGCTGTCTCTATTGACAGAGAGTACGAGCGTAGAGGACATATTGAGATCGTAGGTGCAGGGCCGGGGGACCCAGACTTATGCAGTATCCGAGGACGTGCATTCCTAGAGATAGCAGATCTTATTCTATATGCAGGGAGCCTTGTACCTCGTGCTCTTACGACTTGCCATAAGCAAGGAGCAACAGTTCGTAGTTCTGCCGATATGAATTTGGAAGAACAGTTTGCACTGATGAAAGAGTTTTACGACAAGGGACTCCTTATCGTACGTCTGCATACAGGCGATCCTTGTATCTATGGTGCTATTCAGGAGCAGATGGCTTTCTTTGATGAGTATGGTATGAGTTATCATATTACACCAGGTATTTCTTCGTTCCAAGCAGCAGCAGCAGCTCTACGTTCTCAGTTTACGATACCCGAGAAAACACAGACTATTATCTTAACGCGAGGAGAGGGGCGTACACCGATGCCCGAGAAAGAGAAACTACATCTCCTTGCTCGCTCACAGAGTACAATGTGTATTTTCTTGTCTGCGAGTATTGTTGATGACGTGCAGGCCCAGTTGCTAGAGCATTATCCCGAGGATACCCCTGTAGCGGCTTGCTACCACTTGACATGGCCAGACGAACGTATATATAGAGGCGTACTAAAAGACTTGGCTAAACTCGTACACGACAATAAACTGACGCTCACGACTATGTTGGTTATTGGGGAGGCGATTGATAACCGTAAGGGCTTATCAAGATTGTACGCCGATGAGTTTAAGCATCTATTCAGACGATAATGTAATGAATAAAGCAAAACAATTAAGACTTGTCTATATGGCTACGGCAGACTTTGCTCTGCCTAGCCTACAAATGCTTGTCGAGCAAGGGTACAATGTCTGTGCTGTAGTAACGATGCCCGATAAACCTGCTGGACGAGGTATGAAAATGCAAGAGAGTAAAATAAAGCAGTATGCGATCTCTCAAGGCTTGGAAGTATTACAACCCGAGAAGTTGAGGGACGAGGCTTTTGTTACTCGTCTTAAGGAACTGGATCTAGATCTAGGCTTAGTGGTTGCCTTCCGTATGTTGCCCGAGTGTGTATGGCAGTTACCTCGCTATGGTACAGTTAATCTGCACGGCTCGTTACTCCCTCGTTATCGTGGAGCCGCTCCTATTCATTGGGCAGTGATCAATGGTGATCGAGAGACGGGCGTTACTACCTTCCGCCTAAAGCACGAGTTGGATACTGGGGATATTCTATTGCAGGCAAGGACTCCGATCAATAGCGATGATACTACGGGGACTGTCTATGAGAGGCTGATGCATATAGGAGCGGATCTGTTGCTCCAAACGGTTAATCTCTTTTCAGAGGGAGAGCCTAAAAGCCAGCCACAGATCGAATGTGCTGAAGTGCCGAGTCACGCACCTAAACTCACCAAAGAGAATACCGAGGTGCTTTGGAGCCGAGGTGTTAATGAGATTGTGAACTTTGTAAGAGGTCTTAATCCATTCCCTACGGCTTGGGCAAATATCACACTCCCGGGGCAAAGCGAAGCCGTCTTTTGTAAAATTCACGAGGTCGAAGCAATTGGACTAGGAGATAGGCATCACGGATTAGCCTGCGGTACTTGTTTGGTTGAGGGGAAGAAACATTTAGAGATTGTTTGTTCTGATGGTGCTATCCGACTCAAGCGGTTACAACTCCCGGGTAAGAAAGCAATGAATGCACAGGACATCATTAACGGCTTGCACTAAAGCCTTACACCAAGAACGCCAATCCTATGATTAGGATTGGCGTTTATTATTTGATACTACTGCTCTTGAATTAGCCCAAAGTAGATTACGGAATAATCCCCAATAAAGATAAGCCTTAATACATCTATCCGTGAGGTTGAATTAGGTATAGACGATGAGTGTCCACGTAAGGTCGGGCTGTGTAATAAGTAATCCCCTAGCAATAATTATTGCTAGAGGATTACTTTTGTATAGATGTGAGCCTAGAGAGAGTAAAGCAAACTGATAGACTCGTGGTTGATCACACGCTTTATAGCCTCGGCGAAGATCCCCGATATAGGTAGGATCTTGATTTTATCCGATTGTTTGCGTAGAGGTATTGAGTCAGTGAAGATCATTTCTGTAAGTTGACTTGCGTTGATACGCTCTGTTGCAGGGTCACTGAGTACAGCGTGCGAGGCAATTGCTCTTACACTCTTTGCTCCGTTTTCCATCATAAGGTCTGCAGCCTTAGTAATAGTCCCAGCAGTATCAACAATATCATCAATCAAGATGACATCTTTACCTTGTACATCTCCGATAATACGCATCTCGCCTACTTCGTTTGCTTTGGCTCTGTGCTTATGGCATATTACCATCGGGATCCCCAAGAACTTGGCATAACTATTAGCACGCTTTACACCACCAACGTCTGGTGTAGCCATTACAGCATTCTCCAGATTTAGGGTTTGCTTGATGTAATCCACAAAAACAGTTGATGCGTAGAGGTGATCCACCGGAACATCAAAGAAGCCTTGTATCTGATCTGCGTGTAGATCCATTGTTATAAGGCGATGAATACCTGCTGTGCAGAGCATATCGGCTATAAGTTTTGCTCCGATAGATACACGTGGCTTGTCTTTACGATCTTGTCTAGCCCAACCGAAGTAAGGAATAACAGCGGCGATGTAGTGGGCCGAGGCGCGCTTTGCTGCATCAATCATTAGGAGTAACTCCATTAGATTGTCGCTTGTGGGATAAGTTGATTGCACAAGGAAAACATCTTTACCTCGGATGCTATCCTTATAATACACAGAAAACTCACCATCAGCAAAGTGATCCACCTGCATATCTCCTAGTTTGCAACCTAGTCCTTCTGCGATTTGCTCTGCAAGGTGATACGACGCCGATCCTGCAAAAATGGCGAAGTTGTTGGGATTAGTGTTCATGGGCTTTTGATAAAGAAATAGTCTTTAGGACTAAAAAGTTAGTATTATTATAGCGAAGTTATTTTTGACTGTTACTGTGGTAGTGCAATGCCTCTACTTGTGGGCGTTGCTCGCTTAGGTGTCCAGCCGAGTAAGCACAATTACCATTGACATACGTAGCCTCTATTGTCATCGAGAATGTCTGCCCCATGAGGGGTGACCAACCGCATTGGCTTAGGTTGTTTGCTGTTGTGACGGTATAGTTTTTCTTAGGGTCTACGATCACCAAATCGGCATAATAGCCTTCTCGAATAAAGCCTCTCCTATCAATTCTATATAAGAGAGCGGGCTGATGAGCCATACGACTAACGACTAATTCGGGTGTGAATATGCCCTCTTGTGCTAGTTGTAGCATCGTAAGTAAAGAGTGCTGTACTAGTGGACCACCACTAGCCGCCGTAAGACAATCTCCGATTTTCTCATTGAGCAAGTGAGGAGCGTGGTCGGTCGCAACAATATCTACAAGTCCGGTAGATACAGCCTTGCGGAGAGCCTCCATATCTCTGCGGGTCTTTACTGCGGGGTTCCATTTGATCTGGTTACCCAGTCGCTTATAATCATCATCGCAGAACCATAGATGGTGTACACAGGCTTCGCTGGTGATCTTCTTATCGAGTAGAGGAATATCATTGCGAAAAAGTTGAAGTTCTCGCTCTGTCGATACGTGTAGTATATGCAAGCGACTTCCTAGTTTGTTGGCTAACTCTACAGCCTCGGACGAACTACGATAACAAGCCTCAGCCGAGCGTATAAGTGGGTGATAGTGTACGTCCAACTCTTCTTGCTTATGGCGGGCTAGGTAATACTCTTTGTTGGCTTTGATAACGGACTCGCTCTCACAATGTGTCGCGATAAGCATATCCGTCTCGCCAAAGAAACGTTCTAGTGTACTGGCTCTGTCTACCAACATATTGCCGGTCGAACTACCGAGAAAAAGTTTCAACCCGGGGGTTAATTGCCGATTAACTCTACCTAGTTCGTCAAAGTTGTCATTGGTCCCACCAAAGAAGAAACTGTAATTTGCCCAACTGCTCTCTGCTGCTTTGTCCATTTTCCACTGCCACGCCTCGAGGGTTGTAGTGGTAGGTTTGGTGTTGGGCATATCCATAAACGAAGTAACACCACCTGCAACTGCGGCTTTGCTCTCGCTCTCTATATTTGCTTTGTGCGTTAAGCCGGGTTCTCTAAAGTGTACTTGGTCGTCGATGCAGCCCGGGAGTAGCCACTTCTCACTACAATCTATGACTTGGTATTCGCTCGTTAATGCCTCGGGGTAACTATTCAGCCCCTCATAAATTGCAGTAATGAAGGCACCCTCTACAAGAACAGAGGCGATGTAACTACGTCCCTCGTTTACTAGTGTAGCATTGGAAAATAAGACCTTAGCCATATCTTTGTGTGGTGTGTGATAATAGAGAATGTGATGTTTACGACTTCTTGCGGAATAGCAATTTGATGCGAGTGCATATTGCAATAAATGGGATCATACGAATATGCTCTGGAGAAATCTCGGCAACACGTAGAGAGCGTAGCGTTGTACGGCGAAACATAAACCATCGTCTAGACCAAATGTTGGAGAATTGTCGTCCGGAGAAATGTTCGAAGCCAAAGTTCCCCCCGATAAACGTGTCATTTATGATAAGATCTGCAAGATACTGCGAGCGTTTATCGCTTGGTAGTGGAAACGGAAAGGCATCGGCATTGGCTCCAAGGTTTCGTACTGCCATTAGAGCAAAGAGTTGCATCGGGCGGATCAAGTCCAAACTCTTGGCATAACGCTCAAAAAGATCAGTATCTATTGTATCGCTGTACTTGCTCATCAGTAATACCCAGTCACATATTTGCCTTAAACCTATCCCTAAGTAGGAGAAGTGGTGCAGTATATGGTGGAAGGTATAGACGGCATTCAGTTCAAGAGGGAGCGTTCGATATTTCTGCCCCTCAATCGTTGTATAAGACCAAGAGTCCTTTTGCTCAATATCGAGGATAATTTCTCTAAGTGCTTTGTCGTAACGAGGAATACCAAAATAGGTCAAGTACTTGTGGTTCTCGATGAGCATTTTACCACGGTGGTATCCTTGCTCATATAGAGAGTGCCCTTCCATACGATAGCCCGAGGCCCTTGCCCACTCATTGGCTTGCTCATAACTATCTTGCCTTGGGAGGAATATATCTATATCGCCAAGGCTCCTTAGGTTGGGGCGAGGATAAAGACGTGACATCGTAACGCCTTTGAGTAGTACAGGGAATAGATTTTTCCCCTCATACTCGTTGTATATAGTTTGTAAAGCCTTGTGATGTACTATCGCATGGCGACAAATCATATCCTCAGCGAGTGCCAATCCGATCTTTTGATGTCGCTCGGGAAGCAGTTCTTTGGGTAGTGTTAATATACGGTTGGCAACCAGTCCTAGGATACTTTGCTCTCGGGCAAGTTGTTCTACAGCCTGCCAATCAGCAATATGCATCTGCTCAAAGAGCCTATGCTCCGGATCTCTATCCCATAAGGCGGCAGAGAGTAACTCTAGGACTTGCCTTTGGGGCTTGTTAAGCGATAATGCCAATTTCGTAAAGTGAGTCGATAAGGCTCTCTACGTCTTTGTATGCTTGCTCGTACTCTACCTCGTAATTATCTACGAGTAACTGCGTCCACGATGCAGCCGTAAATTCCTGCCCTTCGGTTGCTTGGATCAAAAAGACGGCAGTGTCATTTAGAGCAATTGCTGTGGTATAATCTAGTGCATCACCATTGTCGGCGATCATAATATACTCATCGGCTATCTTACGTAACGAGAGTGTATCCTTAATCTTCATTGTCTAATTATTGTTTGCTACAAAGTTACAAAAAAACTCATTAGTGTCCTAAAAGTTTATTCTATGGGCATAGGCATCCTTAGGCAGGGAGCGGGTTAGCTTCCTGTCTAGCATTTTTGAAACTAGGGGGTATCCCCCCCTATGTGCTAAAAGA
>JBHAFI010000134.1:0-10310 GCA_041856045.1 Porphyromonas sp.
AGACAGAGTGCTCTAAGTATCGCTGTCGTATCTCTCTCGTGCCCGGATGCAAGATAAACTGCCTCTCGTCTAGTCCGAGTTGTTGGATGAGCTCTTGGCACTGTCCTTTGTTGGGGCCGTCTCCGTAGATATTTAGGGTCCAATCGGGATACTGCTTGGCGATACTCGCCCACATCTCTATGAGCGAAGCGAAGTTCTTGGTGTATTCAAATCGACCAGCAGCAATGATAGCCTTAGACGACATATTTGCACGCTCGTCCGCTCCATAAGGTCGGGGATTAGGAATGGTAACAACACTCTTGATCCCTTGCCATAGTGGACGCTCTTCCTCCGTAAGGATAACGAAGCGATCATAACGCCTAGCCAAACGCTCCATCTGCCACACTCGTAGTCTGCCGTACAGACGTAGTAGCCTCTGTGACTCGGGATACATATTCACGGTAGCATACTTACTTGTGTGCAACTCAAAGACTTTCTTACTGCCGTCACGGAGGTCTGGTAGTATCTCCCCTGCTTGGAAACCTGCTGCGATAGTGACATCAGGTTTGATGCGGGCGAATAAGTCCTCTAGGAGTGCTTTGTGGCGAGGGAGTTTCTTGCGAAGAGCCCTAATTCGTCCCCAACGGCCGAGATTGTTATCGTGCTCATAGTTCAAGCCTAGGTCGTGTACCTGTATCTTAGGGTCAAGAGGGAAAGCGTAAGCCCCATCTCTTTGATCGGTCGTAACGATGTGTACCTCGTAGCCCAAAGAGGCGAGGTAATTGGCTTTGGTGGTGATGACGCGTTCGATACCACCCGAGCGATGCAGGGCTTGTAAACAATAGGCGATAACCATGGCTACATCATCTCTATCTCGAGTGTACCCCCAGCCGTCAAGGCAGCGTGACGGAAGGTAAGACCTTGTAAGTCCTTACCATTCAAACGAGCACTCTTAATACGTTTATTCTGTGGGCTATTGTTGCGTACCTTGATCGTGAAAGTACCGCCTTTGACCTTGATACGGGCTTCGTCCACAAGCGGACGACCTAGGTGATACTCGTCACTGCCGGGACATACGGGATAGAAACCTAAGGCACTCATCACATACCATGCAGACATCTGTCCGCAGTCTTCGTTACCGATGATCCCCTCGGGCGTAGGTTTGTAAAACGTACGCATGATACTATCGAGCATTATCTGTCCCTTGTGTGGGTTGTTGGTATAGTTATATAGGTAGGCGATGTGGTGGCTAGGTTCGTTGCCGTGGGCATACTGACCTATAAGCCCCGTAATATCACCCGACTGCTCCTCTCCGTCGATACGTGATGAGGTAGAGAAGAGCGTGTCTAGATTGCGTTCTAAGATCTCTTTCCCGCCCATCGTTTGGATAAAGCCCTGCATATCGTGTGGAGCGTAGAAACTCCACTGATAAGCATTGCCCTCGGTGTAGTCGCTCTTCTCGTGTGCCGAGAAGCGTGGATTGAATGGTGTGCGGAAAGCCCCACTAGCCATAATAGGACGCATCAGATTATACTCTTTGTCCCAATAACGCTTATAGTAGCCAGCACGCTTATCGTACTCTTGCTTGATAGAGTCTAGTCCTGCTGCCTCGGCAATACGGGCGATACACCAGTCATCATAAGCCATCTCTACTGCCCACGACACACTCTCGGGGACACTGTCGGCAGGTACGAAACCAAGGGTTTCCTTATAATAGGGGTGACGGGTGATAAGGTCTAGTTCGCGTGTACCCCTAAACTTCTCGGCAAGGTCTGCCCTATATACCGAGGTCTCTACGGCTGCCTTTGTCCATAGTTTAAGGTCTTCTTTGTCGGCAAGTCCTTTGGCTACTAGGTCTGCAAGGACGCTCACCGAGTGATAGGCAGGCATACAACCTGTGTAGTTAGCGGCAAGAGGCCATCGAGGCAAGATAGTCCCCTCTTTGTAGTCGCCTACGAGGCTACGTCCGTATCGAAGGGCTTTATCGGGATCTATGATCGTAAGAAGAGGGTGCAGTGTGCGGTACGTGTCCCATAGAGAGAAGACGGTATAATGTCCATCGCTGGGATCGGCATTAAGGTGTACTTGCTTGTCCATACCACGGAACGATCCATCGACATCTTGGTAATTGAAGGGTGCAATATGTGCGTGGTACATAGCCGTGTAGAAGTTTTTGAGTACTTCCTCCTCCTTGGTGTCGATCTCTATCTTGCTGAGTACCTCGTGCCAGATCTGGCGACTATCCTTGTGTACCTTGTCAAAGTCCCAATGGGGCAACTCGCTATTCATATTCTTCTCGGCACCCTCGGGGCTTACGTGCGACAGCCCTATCTTCACCATCGTAGCCTCCTTACCCTCGGGGAGGTAGATGTGCAACTTGAGGTCGGCAGTGTCGCTAATAGTGAGCGGATAGTCTACCTTGTTGCGTACGCCATCACAGTAAAGTGCGATGCTATCGGCTTTGTCTTTGAGGCGAATAGTATAACTCATTTGGTGATGCTCTGCCCAGCCTTTGGTGTAGAATGTACCCTGTATTGTCGAGTCGTTGAGGACGCTAAGGTCATTCTTTACGACACGATGTCCCCAGTTGGCTTGTAGGATATGTCCGAGGTCGAGCAAGAGTTTACGGTCTTGATGCTGGGCGTAATGAATACGCATCAATCCGACACGCTCTGTTGATGTGAGTTCGGTCTGTATATCAAAGTTTGAGAGCCTAACGCTGTAATACCCGGGAGAGGCTTTTTCGCTTGCCTTGTCAAGACGGGCAATGGGCTTAAGGCTATCAACGCCCGAGAACGGCAACAAGGCTACATCACCGAGGTCGCCAATACCCGTACCGCTGAGGTGCGTCAGACTAAAGGCGTATATCAGGCTGTCGTTATTGTGGTATCCACTGCTGGCTTCCCAACCGAGGAGATGTGTATCGGGGGAGAACTGTACCATCGCATTAGGGCGGGTAGCACCGGGGAATGTGTGTCCGTGTGCTCCGGTACCGATGAATGGATCTACATAAGCGAGGAAATCTCGTTGGTTCTCAGTATCCTTACAGCCCGTACTGATGGTAAGGGCTGTTGCCGTGAGGCTTATAGTCCCGATAAGGGCGAATAGTTTCTGTTTCATCAAAGTGCTTATATTGCGTGAATTATCTCTCAAAGATACGAAAATTTGTACGATGCTTTAGTTCGCGAATGCTATACTATTTGATATTCAGCCCTTTGCTCCTCTTTGATGCCCTAGCAAAGACGCTACCTCTTTACCCGATTTCTTCCTTTGCCTTGCTCTGCGTTGGTATTCGCAGTTGCGAGTTTTTCCCCTATTGTCTTGCTTTGCGTGGATATTTGGTATTACGAGGTGCTTCCCCTTTGCCTTACTCTGCGTTGGTATTCGCAGTTGCAATGCGTTTGTAGTCGCAAAAGCGAAGACGCAAAAAGTCCTGCCCCCATCAGATGTAATCTGCACAATAGAGCCGAAACAAGAGGACGAGTCAAGCACTCGATAGTCTACTCTTGGACGGGACGAAAATAGCCCCCTCGGAGAGGCAGTGCTGATCGAGGTTATAACAAGATACTTAGACCTCCATCGAAGAGATACTTAGTTGTCACCTGACAACATACTTAGTCTTCAATCAACGCCTAAGTATCTCGTCATTTCACCCACAAACACCACTTCAATTCAGCCCCTTAATTTGTCTTCATCTGATACCCTAATACTCCGATAATCCACCCCTAAAATCCTCGTCCTTTGGTACTCCATTTCGTATCAAGTTAGGAGTAAGTAGTGAGCCGTTCGGGGCGATGAGGTCGTTTGGGTGGGGTGGTGAGAGGCGGATAGGTCAAATCCGAATATCTCGACATTTGCCACGCAGGTATCCCGACAAATCAAATCCCAATATCCAGACTTTTGACACATCAACTTCGTATCAATTCGGGCGTAGGTGGCAAGTCGTTCGGAAAGAGGGTGTCGTTTGGGAGGAGAGGTGAGGGGTGGATAGATCAAATCCAAAGATTTCGGTATTCGACAAGTAAACATCTCGGGAAATCAGACCCGAGTATCTTGCTATTCGGCACGCAAGCACCCCGACAAAACAAGCCTAAACGTTCTGCTTTTTCGGAGAGCAAAATCTTGTCCCTCCAAATCCGGATATCTGCTCTTTTGACACACGAATAAGGTTTCTCATCAATCTATTCTATGGAGTAGGGGAGGCTCTTTGTCTAGGGCGTAACAGTAATAACAGATTTATCTTTTTTCCATAAAACTATTCATTGTGAGGGGGATATTCTTGCGTGTAAGGGTATGGTGTATCGCCTTAGCCTTCTCTTGGTTTTTGAGGGAATGCCTTGTTCGGAGTCTTGGCGTGAGCCTCGTAGAATGTTTCTGTCGGGGAGCCGTCTTATAAGGCTTCGTTACTTGCTGATGGAGATGTATTGTATACTCGTCTACCTGTCGAATGTTTGCCCCTAGAATAGGGGTTGCGATCGAGGATTAGGGCGTGAATGATCCTTGCCTAACTTGTGTGATCTATAAATCAAGGCTTGATTTTTATGCGTCAAGACGTGATTTATAAGCGTCAAGTCTTGGTTCGTATCCGTCAAGATTGGACTATAAAATTGTTATATAGCAGAAAAGTTTTTTATTTAAGTTGTTGGTATATAGTGTTATCGTTGTATATGGTAAAATTTCTCTTTAACAGAATTAAACCTCAGATAACTTGAAGCATCTAAAGGTTAAAGAGGGTTAGTTAGTCCTCCATAACCTAGGACTTCTAACAATACTTTAATTTGACCAATTCTCAATAAGGTCAAATGCTATGAGGACACAATGATATGGTGTTATGATTTGAGATGATGATTGATGATGGGACCAGTCCCCGCTCGATGAGAGCGGGGATTGGTCTTTTTATACCCCAAGGCTAAGGGACTTGTTTGTCTTTGATATGTTTGGCGTTTGTCTTAGTCTGATATATGCGTTTCGATGTAGGCTAAATGCTGTGGGGTGGCTTAGCCTTTGTTTCTTGACCTCCATTCCCTAATTAAGCCCTTATCGCTAGATCCTAAGCCTATACTTGTGACGAGAATGAGAGGTCTTGTTCTAATCTCCTATTTCGGGGCTTTGGGAAGAGTGTATCGTCCTCGTACATTCGCAGGTATTTGTTGTGGCTGGGGTAGAGTAGTGTCCTCGTGCATTCGCAGTTTTTGTCGGGGGGGGGGTAGCGTATCGCCCTCGTGTATTCGCAGGTACTTGTTGAGGGTGGGGGAGAGTATTGGTCGCGTGCATTCGTTGGTACTTGTTGAGGGTGGGGTAGAGTATCACCCTCGTGTATTTGCAGATGCTTGTTGAGGGTGGGGTAGCGTATCGTCCTCGTACATTCGCAGGTATTTGTTGTGGCTGGGGTAGAGTATCGCTTGCGTGCATTCATAGGTACTTGTTGGAGTAGGGGTAGCGTATCGTCCTCGTACATTCGCAGGTATTTGTTGTGGCTGGGGTAGAGTATCGCTTGCGTGCATTCATAGGTACTTGTTGGAGTAGGGGTAGCATATCACTCCCGTGCATTCGCAGGTACTTGTTGAGGGTAGAGGAGTGTATTGGTCGCGTGCATTCGTTGGTACTTGTTGAGGGTGGGGTAGAGTATTGGTCGTGTGTGTCCTCAAGTTTTTGCTCTGTGGGGGTGAATATATACTTTCTGTTTATGCGGTGCTGTTGTGTTGGGCTGATACTGCTAGTTCGCCTTGGGGCATTCTAAGAGGTTTGTCTAATGCCTTGCTATGTGTGTCTGCCTTCGCTTAATACCTTGCTGTGTCTTGATTATTTCCTTGAGGTTGTTGGGGTGAGGTGCCTAATGTGCCGTCCGATCGAATGTAAGCATTTTATAATTAGGTGTTTATCTTGTGGGGAGAGTTAAAACGTGGAGAACCTAATAGGTGTAAGTTGGGTGGGGTACGTTAGATACTGTGTTGCTGTGTGACAATAAGAGTATGTATAGTGTTTATTATTAAATGTTTAACGAATGTTTATCCTTGTTACTGCTCGAATGATGGCCACGAAGGTGCTTATCGGGATAGTGCTGTTGCTTGGCTTGACTTTGATGCTTGCGTTCGCTGGCGAGTCCTTGGGGCTTGTGGCTTACGAATAAACAAAAGCCTATCCACCAAGTTAAGGCTCGGTGGATAGGCTCTGTTTGTTGTTGCTTGAGGGGTGTGTAAGGCTTAGTTGCCTAGTTGGCTCTGTGTCTTCTTGAGGAAATCCTCTACTGCCTCCTCAAAGTCGATATTCATTCTCTCTGATAGGACAGCAAGCCACCATACACATTCTCCGATCTTATGCTTTAGGTTCTCGTCTGTCTTTGCTGCGGGCCAACGGCCTTGTTGTGACATCGTGAAACGCCCAACTAATCCGGCATCGGTAAGAAAGGCTAGGGCATCTTCCTCGATACTCCACTCACTGCCATGATGGCTACGCTCTAGGGCGTGGTATTGCTCTCGTATCTCGTGAGCGAGAGCAACGATCTCTTTAATATCCATTGTATTTGTCTTAGTTATGTGGTGTAGGGTACTATCCGAGGGGGCTACTACGCTATTGTTGCCCCTGCCTTAAGTAATCTACGTCGAGAGAGGAACTCTCTTTATCAATCGTTTATTTAGGTCCTCGGCTATGGGGCTGTATCGTTATCCGCCCTCAATCTAAGCCGTAGAGTCTGTGCAGTCGCTCAAGACGTTCTAGGCTCTCTGCTCCATATTTGGCGAGCGAAAGACGAACGCGTTCGTAAGTCTTACGCTGCCCTAGTTTGGTCTTGGAGTAAAACTTATCGGCATAGCAAATCACCTCTTCCTCGGCTGTTTGAGGCATATATATGCCTTCGGGGAGATCTAGGTCTTGCCTTTGAATATCCTCAAGGCTTAGTCCGGATCCGGTATGACGCTCTGCTACGTGGGCATGGCGGGGGAGGTTGAGGCGACGTAATAGTTCGGCTCCGAGGAAGCCGTGCTTGATGTATGGCTCCGTGCCATAGCAGTCGATGCCCGGGGCGTCAGTTAGGAATATGCCGATGTCGTGGAGTAGGGCAGCCTCATAGAGAAAGTCCTTGTCGAGTCCTAACTCGGGCTTACGCTCTGCGATCTCTAGGGCGAGGCTTGCCACATCTCTACCGTGTGCTACGAGTATGTGGTAACGTTGACTGTCGGTAGGATAATGTTGGGCGATGATCGCCAAGGGGTTTAGTGCTGCCATTACCACCCGAAGCCTTCGCTATCGCCCCATTTGTTTTGTGCCTTCATTGTCTGCTCTATCAGATCACGGACGACACCATATCCGCCATCACAGAGTGATATGTAGCGAGCGACAGCCTTGACCTCTGCTGTGGCATCGGCAGGGGCTACGGGGAGTCCTACACGCTTCATTATGCTGATGTCGGGAATATCATCACCGATATAAGCCATCTCCTCGGCTTTGATGCCCGTAAGGGCTACTAGTTCGTCGAGTTTGGCGGACTTATCCTTGACACGCATAAATATGTGTTGCACGCCAAGACTCTCAAATCGATAACGCATGGCGAGGCTTTCGCCGCCCGATATGATCGCTAAGGTAAAGCCCTGTTTGACGGCATACTGCATCGCGTAGCCGTCCTTAACATTGACTGTACGCATAGGCATACCAGATGGGTCTACAGGACTAACGGTGGCACTCACGACACCGTCCATATCTAGTACGAAGGCTTTAATGGTGCTGAGGTCAAAAGGAATACTGCTCATTGTCGTTGCTATTTCGGTTTATCTTCTATTTATCTTTAGTTTAGTGTGCGTATGTCAAAATCCTTGCTGTCGAGGCGATCTCCTTGTGGGGCTTTGCTTATTTTGATCGTTACGCTCTCACCCGGAGCCAAGTCTATGAGGTTGTCACTATATCGTAGCCCCATTAGGCTCTTGTGACTTATCCATAGATCTTTGACAAATTTATTCGCCTTGATCGTTATACTTGCTGTGCCGTCAGGCTTCAAAGTCCAACGGTACTGATAGGCTGCTTGGGGTAGGATCATATCCTTAGGTTTGTGGAGATAGAGCTTGTGTTTAGTGATGAGTTTCACTCCGCTGTATAGTTCGAGTTCGTAGTAAGTATCTGCTCCTTGGCTCTCCTTGGGAAGTGGGAGTTGGGCGATAAGTTTGTTTGCGTTTGATGGGATTGTTTCACGTGAAACAATCGTAGACTTTATCGTCTTGCCATCAAAAGAGCGTAGATGTATGCGTAACTCTATTGCTTCTAGTGGGAGTGGACGGTCATTCGTCACGTGAACGCTAAGGCTGTCGCCCTTGGAGTAGGGGAGTAGTGTTACTGGGGCGAATGCCTTGCGGAGTCGGAAGTGTAGAGGTTTGTAGTTTTGATAATAGTCAATACTGCTCCAAGACACGGCAGCCCAAGCGTCATTAAGTTGCCATACAAGGGCTCCCATCGTCGTGGGCTTATGACGTCTAAGGCTACGAACGGCATGCTCCATACCACGTGCTTGCATCACGGCTCCCGTGAAGATAAAGTCTTCAAACTTCTCTGGCACCTTATAACTACGTTCCATATATTTGCGGATAAGTCTGTTCCCGGTACTTGCTTTCTGATGCAGACTCATTACTTCGCTCTCTAGCGACATATCTTCCTCCTCGGCGAACTGCCTAAGTGTTGGTACATCGGGAAAAGACTGGAAGCCAAATTCACTCACAAAACTGAACTGCTTCTCGTCGAAAGTATCGAAGTCTTCCTCTCCATACCAGAGTCCCCAGTAATGGCTATCTCCTTCTCGCCAACTGTCCTTCTTACCCCAGTTGGCAGAGGTAGGTGAACTATGAATATACTGCCTTGTTGGGTCGTGCTCGGCAACAACCTTGGGCAGTAGGTCACGGAATAGTGGGTCGTAATCATCACGCATACGTGCATAATGCTCGGGGCTAAACTTCTTTTGCCAGCCCCAATACTTTATGGCTTCCTCGACCTCGTTGTTGCCACACCATAGAGCGATAGAGGGGCGATGCCTTAGACGCTTTACTTGATGTGTAGCCTCCGCTAGTACGTTGTTGAGGAATGTGCTATCTGCGGGGTAAGCCGTACAAGCGAACATAAAGTCTTGCCAAATGAGTATCCCTCGTTTGTCTGCCTCGTTATAGAAGCGTTCGTCCTCATATACGCCACCTCCCCAAACGCGTATCATATTCATACCTGCAAACTCAATATCGTCAAAAAGTTGAGCGAAGTATTCGTCTGTTCGCTTGGTGAGTATGTTCTCCCCCGGAATGTAGTTAGCCCCGAGGGCATAGATGGCTTGCTTGTTCAACTCGAAGTAAAAGCCCGATTGAGCGATGGGTAGGTTGGGCTTGTGTACAAGTTTAAGTTCGCGTATGCCGATGTGACGCTCTATGGTCTGTGCTTTGCGTTCTTTGCTACGCAAGCGAATGGTATAGAGCGATGCCTTGCCCCAAGCCTTGATCCACCATAGTTCGGGCTCTTGTATCTGTACGCGATAGATCCCTTCGTCTGCTTTGATTGTTCCACGTGAAACAATTGTACCACTAGGGCTGATAACCTCTACCTCGCAATCTAGATTTTGCTCGCTAAATAAGGGTCTGATCTCAAGGCTTGCAGATTGTGCCTTTGTCCCCTGCCAACTTATCGTGCTATTGATCTCTACATCTTGTAGGATATGACGACTATCTTGATAATAAGTCAAGCGTACGGGTTGCCATATTCCCATCGTAAGCATACGCATACCCCAATCCCAACCATAGTGGTAAGGGGCTTTACGGGTGAAAGGGCTATAACGAATAGGGGCGTGGTCATTGTCGGCTGGGTAATTGAAGCCTGCCGATGCTTGTAGCGGTTGGGCGATACGGATAGGCGATTTAATATGTACGCTCAAGGTATTACGCCCTCGACGAATATAGGGCGTGATGTCGAAGCGATAAGCAACGAACATATTCTCTGTCACCCCAACCTTCGTCCCGTTGATAAGTATGTCGCTATATGTATCGATACCGCCAAACTCTAGGATAAAAGCCTCGTGCCTATTTAGACTCCTCACTTCGGGTAGATCAAAGTCCACCTCATAGACCCAATCATCATGCTCTATCCCTTGGATAAGACGCTCGTTGAGTCTATACTGTGGGTTCGGTAGTCGTCCCTCGTTGATGAGGTTCTCTTGTACGATACTCGGTACTTTACAGGCTCTCCATTCGTTTGAGCCTTGTTTGCTGTATCGCCACCCTTGTAGTGGTATTGCTGTCTGTGCAGTCATCTCTGCGGAGATTATCATTGTGGCAAGTAGTGTCAAAATTGTCTTGGCAAACATGATCGCTTAT
>JBHAFI010000135.1:0-8480 GCA_041856045.1 Porphyromonas sp.
GGACGTGCTTTGATACTCTGCAAGGCTGATGAATAGGTACGACTGAGCATAATAAGATAAGAATGAAGTGAACATCATTACTACAAAAACAAATTTAAGAATTTTATCTCGGAAACAACAAACACTACGCGAAATAAACGTCACAACATTCGGGCCTATAGAGCAAGATGTATCTTACACTAATATAGCCAGCGTACTCATCGACCACCCCTAGCACGAGGTCTACGTACATATTCATATCAGACATCTGAGGGTTGAGAGCGTATTGTACTCGTGCTTCATGTTTATTCTTTGTACTCCCTCCATACGCTCTAGGATCGAGAGCGTGTACTTCTGCAATAGTAGACCCTCTAGAGTAAGTACGAGCAAACCCAACCTCACCCCGATCCGAGAGAAGACCAGCCTTTAGGAATAAGACTAGGGTTCTACTCCTACAAACACAAGACGCTCGGCAAGTAGCCTACAAAGTGAGAGATGTCGAGGATAGCCCCGAGATACTATACTTATTACAGACATATCACCAGACTTACCTCAAAGTGCCACTATCCGAGTCGGAGTTATAGATGTATCGCTCCCCCTCATTGTAGCGTTTGCCCGAATGTAGATTGATCGACAGGGAGAGATAAATCGTATTGCGGAAGGTATTATTGATGTTACGTACGACGGTGCGATAACTAGCGGCAAGGTTTTCTTTCTCCTCGGTGAAACGACTTACACTAGTCATATACCCCAGCCCAACCTTATATCGAGGTCTACGATAATCTATGCCGACATTCAAGAGCCCATTACCTCGATACAAAGCCTCGCCATTGAGGTTCTCTTGGTGCGAGCGACAGTTAAGCCAATACTTCCAGTTCTTATGATTGTAGGCTACATTAGCATTGTAAATCAATGCCGTACGTCGATGGTTATAGGTAGACGACTTTGTTTGCATCAACTTAAGCCCCAAGCCTAAACCAACACTCAACTTACGCTCAAAGAAAGACCTCGAGCCACCTAGATCGAGATGCAGTTGATGGTACTTGTCGGCATTGATGAGTTGTCGCACGATCTTCCCGCCCTCGGGGAGGTAACGCTCCATAATTCCCCCACGAGCATAGGAGTCAAATATATTGAATGTGAAGCGATAGTCCTTGGGCGTGAAAGTCAGAGCCAACTGATTGATGAGTTGCTTGTAAGGCTTCAAGTCGGGATTACCGCGATGTATTACGTAGGTATCCATAGGGTATTCGACTTGATTGGTTTCACCCGTAGAGAACCTCTGTATCCTAAGGCGTCCCGAATACCGAGCATGGAGATTGTCGCCTAGGGGAATAGATAGACTGACCTGCGGAGTGATGAAGTACGATCGATTACTTGCCACCTGTTCCTGCTCTTGGATATAGAGTGTATAGCCAAGGCCTAGGGCATAAGCAAGTCTTTTGTACTTCCCTCTCCATTGAGCATAAGCGTAAGTATTGTAGTTGTTGAGTTTGCTCTCATATCGCTTGGTCCCTGCCAAATAGAAATCGTTGAGATTGGAGCCTGTCGAGAAGTTCAAGCCCGTAGTGACTTGTCCGGACTTAAGAGCGTATTGCCAAAAGACATCACCTATGATAGAGTAGCGACTACCGTCAATCGTCGTCGCAAGTTCGCTCAAAATATGCTGGTCATACCGCTCAAGGATTTTCCTAGCAGAGGTAGACGAGAAGGCACTACCTACGACATTAGTAGCAAAGACACTCCGCCCTAACTGGCTCTGATAGTATAGATCAAACGAGGGCTTAGACTCCTTGTACCTCTCGGTATGATCTCGCGATAAGATATTTGCCGCTTGTACACCATTGATATGATCCTGTATCAAGAAGCGGTTATCTCTATTATTTCGCCAGTAGTCGTAGAGTAGTTTGGCAGAGAACAATCGCTTGTCGGGCTCTGTATAGCCGTAGCGTAAGGCTATGGTCGCATAGTCTTCCTTAAAATCCGAGGGAACGCCTCTCAACTCTCTATCTATCGTTTTTCCTCCAGAGAACCGATAATGTTCCTCTCCCTCTTTGTATTGATTATCGTAGGCGTGTATAGTCCCCGAGATGCTTAAGCCCAACTCCGACCGATGTCTATTGTAGGATATATCCCCGTATATATCACCCCATGGGGTGTGGAAAGCGTTGCGAGAGTTCCAAACAAAGGATATCCCCTGCAAAGGTTCCTTAAGGACTACATCTATCACAGCCTCGGCATCGCCGTAACGCAAACTAGGAAAGTCGTGATACTCGATACGCTTAATCTGTCGAGGAGGAATACGGAGATAATCCTGCTGACTCGCAGGAGCACCATTGATGCGAACAAGCAGTTTGCCTTGACGTGCTGTTGATATGCGATTTTGACTAGGATCTATATAGATCCCTGCGATCATCATATTACCGAGTACATCAATAGCATTACTGGCACCTGCGAGTTGCTCTCTTGTCGGATAGAGAATTTGCTTATCTATACCGGTGGTACTCGATACCGGAGCATTGACCACGACCTCACCCAGCGTAGAGACCTTACTCCTTATAGGTATATCCCCGAGTTGTAAGGACTCTACGATATTATTAAGACGCAACCTGAGAGTGTCCACCACAACAGAGGCTATCAACATCTCATAACTTCGCCCCTGCCTTACCTCTATTGCGAAGCGTCCCAGCTAGTCGGGGTATTGCGTCTGCACACTGTGCTTATCCTCCAATGAAATAAGACGAATAGGTACCTGTGATACCTCTATACGATCTCCTTGAACAGACTTTAAGCGTCCCGTGACGTGTAAGCCTTGAGCCAAGATCGGACTTAAGGTACCGAGGAACACGATTGCCAATAACAAACTTCTTAGACACATACCGATATATTGTTTGTAAGACTTTATAATTCTTGCTATCGAGAACAATTCGAGGTCTAGATCAGCGATACAAACGTCCCCTTTTGCCTCAAAACTCTGCTTTAAGGCTCCTTGTATCGTACATTCATCTCCGTCTAGACTTGGAGCGTGATGATAAGCACTCCTCTCAAAGCCTTCTTGCGACGGATATTCATCATTATAACAGCAACTATTGAGAGGATACTTCTCCACCGCTCCGACGGCTCGAAGAGCACTCAACAAGTCTGCTACGGATAAACTTAGTGTACAACGATTATCGACTTTCATATTACTGATAATGCTATTGTGTGTTAGACTATATTACAATTATGATGTTACGCAGTATAAGCCTATGCTGTTCTTTTACTCGAGATCATATCTCCAAGGACTTACCTAGGACAATATCCACTATCTCAAGAGGTGCAAGACTTAAAGTCCCTTACCGAACAACCAAGCGACAAAATATACTACTTATGCAAAGTAATAAGTTTTTTTTTACGCACAAGTTTCACAACTAATCCCTATAACAAAAACTTTCTATCCGCACAGCAGAATAGTCTAAGATCTATCACTTGATAGATATAGATGCAAGTCCTAAGCGAATACTCAGTGATGAATGCCCCAATAGAGATCTGTTTCCTAGGCTTCGCATTGCGTGGTAGCAGAATATCTTATCGCGAAGCCTATCTATCAAGTATAATCTTCCCACAGCCTTAATTTTGAGTTGATAGATGAGGATAGTAGGGCGAACATTGCTCCCAGTACAACCATTGCCTACACTTGCACGTGTCACATAGGTCAAGACCATCGAATAGTCCACCTCCACCGAACGATAGCCCCCTCACAAACTCAATTACACTCTACCACTCCACACCATTACAGCACCCCGAAGCACACAAACCCACCGTACCACTCCACCCCATTACCACACATCGAAGCACACGAAACCACCGCACACGCCAACAAAATAATATCACTATCAAGCAGAATGTATTTGCCCTTCAAATGAAGAGATACTTGAGGCTCGATTGACGAGATACTTAGGCGTCAAGTGACAAGATACTTGAGGCTCGATCGACGTCTAAGTATCTTGTTATAACACCGATCAACACTACCTCTCCGAGGGGGTACTTAGGCGAGGATAAGAGGAGCCTTATCAATTGCCCCAAGAAATACCTCTATAATGCGTATCTTTGTAGAGATTGTGCAAGAGTCTCTTGCAGTATATGGATTATGCAAAGACAAACACTTAATGTACGAGGCAGGCTTCTAGACCTTAGTACGCCTGCTATTATGGCGATCGTAAACGTTACGCCCGACTCCTTTTATGCAGGTAGCCGTGTCGTCACAGAGGAGGCTCTTTATCGTCGCTTCGAGGAGATACAGAGCGAGGGAGGAAGCATCGTAGATCTTGGGGCTTATAGCACAAGGTCCGGAGCCGTGGAGGTCAGCGAGCGGGAAGAGATGGATAGACTCCGTACTGCCCTACGTATCCTTAGGGACGACTTCCCCGATCTATATGTATCGGTAGATACCTTCCGTAGTAGCGTGGCACGCTTTGCCGTAGAGGAGTACGGAGCCGGCATTATAAATGATGTGTCTGGGGGAACACTCGACAGCGAGATGTTTACCACAGTAGCACGCCTACAAGTCCCCTACGTACTTATGCATATGCGTGGTACTCCCGCCACAATGCAGAGCCTTACCGACTATGATGATGTAGGACTAGAGGTGCTTGATTTTTTCATCACTCAGAGCGAAAGACTCAAAAGCCTAGGGCTACACGACATTATCATAGACCCCGGATATGGCTTTGCCAAGACCCTCGAGCAAAATTATCAACTTATGACCTACCTTCCACGCTTCGTGGAGGCACTAGGACTCCCTATACTCGTGGGGATCTCACGCAAGAGTATGATCTACAAAGTACTCCAAGGAACTGCCGAGGAGAGCCTAAATGGCACAACAATCCTCAATACCTATGCCCTGCTAAATGGAGCAAAGATCCTACGGGTACACGATGTAAGGCCTGCCGTAGAGGCTGTCAAACTATGCCAGCAGTTACAAGAGCATAGACCTGCAAGCGACAACCCAATATGGCATTATCACAAAGCCCCTTAGGCTTAGATTTTATCGACGAACTAGACACAAGATGATATGTGGTGGTTATCCCTAACGCTCAAAGATGTTATAGACATTACAGTCTTAGCAATCTTCCTCTACTACACCTACTCTATCCTACGCAACTCGGGTAGTAAAGCCCTGTTTATGGGTATAATGACGTTCTTCGTCACTTGGGTACTTGTCTCTCAAGTGCTGGAGATGAAACTTATGGGGGCATTGCTTGATAAGTTCGTCAATATCGGCTTCTTGGTGCTTATCATCATCTTCCAAGAAGAAATCAAAAAGTTCCTAGTTACTATTGGGTCGGCACGTAGGTGGCAACGCTTCACTGGCTTCCTACGCGATAAGAAAAGCGTAGACAATAACACCCACCAAATAGCCCCCTTGATACTTGCTTGTAAGAATATGGCACGCAAGAAAACCGGGGCCTTGATCGTCATACAGCAAAATATCGACTTGACGCAGTGGATGCACGCTGGGGAGCGTTTCACCAGCGATATAAACGCTCGTCTGATAGAGAATATATTCTTCAAAAACAGCCCCCTACACGATGGTGCTATGGTCATCGTAGGTGACAAGATAAAGGCTGCTGGGGTTATACTCCCCGTGGCGAATAATGCCGATCTAAACAAAGACTTAGGGCTACGCCATCGTGCAGCACTAGGCTTGGCACAAAAGACAGATGGTATCGTTATCATCATTAGCGAGGAGCGTGGGCATATCTCGGTAGCACACCACGGAGAGATACGTACCAATATCACCGTCGAGGAGTTGCAGAGCGTCCTCGAGAATAACTACTAAGCAAGGTCATGACACTAGAAGAGATAAAGGCTCCCGTAGCCGTAGAGGTAGACAGTTATCACGCAGAGTTTGATGAGATCCTTAGATCCAAGAGCGAGTGGTTGCAAGAGGCTATGTCTATCCTAGCCCAATCATCGGGTAAGATGGTACGCCCTATACTGACCTGCCTCACCGCAGGTATGCTCTCGGGCGAAGTGCCACAGTTGGCTATTACCTCGGGGATATTACTCGAGTTGATACACACAGCAACCCTCATTCACGACGACGTCATTGACGAGGCAAAAACACGTAGAGGCAAACCCACCCTCGGGGCTATATTTGACAATCGCATCGCAGTACTGATGGGCGACTTCGTCCTCAGTAGTGCCTTGATAGGTGCGATACAGACCCGCAACCTGAGGATCATAGGCATCGTCTCAAAGATAGGACGAGAACTTACCGAGGGAGAGATACGCCAATACGAGTCGGCAGACAAGGTACGTCTAGATGAGGCGAATTATTTTGAGGTCATCAAGCAAAAGACAGCAGTCCTCTTCGCTAGTTGTGCCGAGGTCGCAGCGATAGCCGTTGAGGCAAGCGAGGAAGACATCAAACGCGTAGGTCGGGCGGCAGAGTTGCTCGGCTTGGCATTCCAGATTAGGGACGATATTTTTGATTACTATCCCTCGGGGGATATAGGTAAGCCCACAGGCAACGACATCAGAGAGGGCAAGATCACCCTTCCCCTACTCCACTGCCTACTCCTCGATAAGGGCGAGAGCCATGAGGGCAAGGAATGTCTACGACTTCTCGAGAGTAAATCCCTCGATGACGAGGCTATTACTTATCTGATAAACTTTGCCCTTGAGCGAGGAGGGATAGCCTATGCCGAGGAGCAGATGATGAGCCTTATAAACGAAGCCAAAGGACTGCTCTCGACCTATCCCGAGAGTCCTTATCGCCAGTCGCTACTCTCACTTGCCGACTATATCGCAGGACGCAATAAGTAACAAGTACAGATCCTATGGCTTACAAACGACCACTAACTAAGCGTCAGAGCCAAATCATTACAATCCTTTGGCTCATCTTCGCTATAATCTTCCTCCTCAAGGTTACGCTTAATCTCTTTACGCTTATTGTACTCGCCGCCTCGGCATTCATCGTATTCTACCCGATCAAGAAAAGTTATAAGCAAACTAGACGCAGATGACGACGACTATGAAGCAGACCTTTGTCCTCCTCCCTCTCCTCATCATAGGATCGGGGCAACAACTCATAGCCCAAGAAACATCAGACAAAAGACTCGACAGCCTAGAGCAACGTACCTCAAAGATCGAGAAAGTCCTCAAGGAACTTAGCCATCTCAAGATCTCGGGCTATCTACAAGGTCAGTATCAAGTGGGACAAGAGTCAGCAAGCCTACGTGTCGGGAGTAACTTATCCAAAACGGCTACGAATAGTCGTATCGGTATGAGGCGTAGTCGTGTGAAGTTTACCTACGATAGGGGGATAGCCTCGGCAGTCTTCCAGATTGATGCGACAGAGCGTAGCGTACTCCTCAAAGATGCGTATATCAACATTCGCTCTCCGTGGCAATCTCTGGGGCGTAGTGCCATACGTATCGGGGTCTTTGATCGCCCCTTTGGTCACGAGATCAGTTACTCGTCTTCGCTGAGAGAGTCGCCCGAGCGTTCGGCAATCTTCAACAACCTATTCCCCGATGAGCGAGATCTAGGAGCGATGCTCATATTACGACCTAAGGCTAGTTCGCCTCTGCACTTCTTACGCTTGGAGGCAGGACTATTCGCTGGCAACGCCATTCAACTAGAGAGTGACGATAGACTCGACTTTATCGGGCATCTATCGGCAACGAATAAGGTGGGCGAGAAGATTGACTGGGGTGTGGGGACCTCTTACTACCATGGCTATCGCCAAGTCAATAGCAATAATATATACGAGATAAAAGACACAGCCTTTGCCCTAAACGCAACGAGCTATAACATAGGGACTTACACACCTCGTCGCTATTGGGGTGTTGATGCTCAGTTTAGGATAAAGCACGCTCTAGGGACAACGCAGTTACGTGCCGAGTATCTTCTAGGGACGCAGTCTAGTACGGCTACAAGTTTCCGCAGTCATAACAGTTCTTCCCCAACCTCTGGCGACACCTATGTACGTCCGTTCTCGGGAGGTTATGCAATCCTCGTACATCAGATAGGTAAGAGTCCCTTCTCTCTCGTGGCGAAGTATGATTGGCTAGACCCGAATACCAAACTTCGCAAAGATGATCTTGGCTTGGGGTATAGTACCACAGCAGATGTGGCTCAATCAACCCTTGGCTTGGGCTTATTATGGAATATCGACCGCAACCTACGCTTGCAAGCCTATTATGAGAGCGTACACAACGAGCAGTCGAGCAACCTATCGGGCTACGAAAGTGATCGTAAGGATAATGTCTTTACCCTAAGGGTGCAGTATAAGTTCTGATACTTGTGTCGAGTATCGTGTCGAGGTAAGTAGATCCAGCATACAAGTAAGGGTCCTATTATAAGCACTATATAAAACCTGAGTTCGGTATAAGAGAAGTCTTAATCCCTTGAAGATTAAGACTTTTCTATTGCATAAGTGGGAGATGTTTAGTATCTTTATAACTATAAACCAACAAGATAACTAAACATCTCCACCCATATGATCAAGACAA
>JBHAFI010000136.1:0-5890 GCA_041856045.1 Porphyromonas sp.
CTGCTCATTCTCCTAAGCCCCTATGCACCGCACATCAGTGAGGAGTTGTGGCACGCGATAGGTGGGGAGGGCTCTATCATCAAGGCTGAGTGGCCCCAGCACAATGAGGAGTATCTCGTAGAGGATAGTTTTACTTATCCTGTGAGTTTCAACGGTAAGACCCGCTTTATGCTAGAACTCTCTGCTAGCCTTAGTCCTCAAGAGATCGAGGCAGCAGCACTCGCTTCGCCCGAGGCAGCAAAGTGGCTTGATGGTAAGACACCCAAGAAGGTCATCGTAGTGCCTAAGCGTATCGTAAACATCGTATTGTAACAATCATATTGGGAGCCGTGCTATCTAGCCTACGGCTCCCTAGATAGTATATACCTAGCCTCATCGTAACCCTATCATGGTAGCAAACCTAGCAAATTATCTCATCACACGCTTCTTAGCCGTCCTCAAAGAACTAAAGGTACAACTCGTCTCGCTCCGCTTTTGGAAAGATATCTTCGTCGTCTTTCTTGGCGTTGCATTCTATGCTATTGGCTTCAGTTTCCTCATATTTCCACAGCGTGTGACAACAGGTGGGCTGACGGGCTTCTGTAACCTATTTACGCTCGCCTTTGGTATGGACATCGCAGTACCGTATATGATTATCAATTATGGGCTGCTATTCTTGGCATTCCTTTTCCTCGGGAAGAACTTTTTCGTCAAGACGCTGTTTGGTGTCTTCCTTATTTCAACTATCATTGATGTGACCACACACTGGGCTGTCCCCGACCAGAGCAATATCGAGATGTTTAAGTTGATGGTTTTGCAGGATCAACCCGTAATGGCCTTGGCAATCGGATCGATATGTACGGGTCTAGGACTCGGTATGGTCTTCTCGGTGAACGGCTGTACTGGAGGGACAGACATTGTCGTAGCCTTGATCAATCGCTACTCAAATATGTCTTTGGGGCGTCTCTTCCTTTATGTCGATGGGACGGTAGTATTACTTAGTTTCTTCGTAAACGTTTTCTTTGCTCAGCACAAACTCCCAGTAACGGAGGCATTCAATAAACTCGTACTCTCTGTCCTGCAAGTTGTCATCGTATCACAAACACTCGATTGGTACATACGCAACAACCGTCAGAGCGTACAGATCATGGTCTTCAGTAGCAAGTATGCCGAGATTAACGAGGTTATCACCAAACGCTTGCGTCGTGGCTGTACGATACTAGAGGGTCAAGGGGGCTATACGGGGCAGAGTGCCAAAGTACTCGTTATCGTCACACGTATGCGACAGAGTGTAGAGATCACACGTCTTATCGAGGAGATAGACCCTAAGGCATTTGTTACCGTAGGACAAGTACAGGGAGTGTACGGGGAAGGCTTCGATAGCGTCAAGAAGAATAACAATCAAGACTAACATTACTAGACAACCTTAATACAAACCACTATGGCAAGTAACAACTTCTGCGTCATTATGGGTGGCGGCATTGGGAGTCGCTTTTGGCCGATGAGCCGAGAGCATAGACCCAAGCAATTCTTGGACATCTTTGGTACGGGTCGCTCACTGCTTAGAATGACCTTCGACAGATTTGCTCAGTTTATTCCCGTAGAGAATATCCTTGTGGTCACTAACGAACTATATCGTGATCAAGTCCTAGAGCAGATCCCCGAGATGCGTCCAGAGCAGGTATTGCTCGAGCCTATACGTAGGAATACGGCACCGTGTATCGCTTATGCTTGTTACCACATACAAGCGAAATGCCCCGATGCAAACATTATCGTAAGTCCATCGGATCATCTGATCCTTAACGAGACGCAATTCATCGCCAACCTCAAGAGTTGTCTAGACTATGTGTCTACCCATAGCGAACTCGTAACTCTAGGAGTACGTCCCTCGCGTCCCGAGACAGGCTATGGCTATATACAACTCGAACCCGAAGAGGGAAAGGCTAGTAATGACTTCCACCGAGTAAAAACATTCACAGAGAAGCCCAATCGCGAACTTGCAGAGGTATTTGTCACCAGTGGGGAGTTCCTATGGAATAGCGGTATGTTCGTGTGGAACCTCCAAACGATTATGCACGAGTTGCACAGACTACTCCCCGATTTATGTTCACTCATGGAAGAGGGCAAGGACAGTTTTGCGACCGAACGCGAGAGAGCCTTTATTCACGATGCCTTCCCACGTTCGCAGAGTATCTCGATAGACTATGGCGTTATGGAGAAGGCAGAGCATGTTACCGTCCTACCTGTAGACTTTGGCTGGGCAGACCTTGGTACTTGGGGAAGCATCTACGACCTTAAGGAGAAAGATCAGAACGATAACGTTACCCTCCGTGGCGAAGCACTATACTACGACAGTCGTGGCAACCTTGTGTCGATGCAGGATAGCGACAAACTTGTAGTCCTAGAGGGTATCAACGACTGCATTGTTGCCGAGGCTGATGGTGTATTGCTCGTATGCCACAAAAACGAAGAGCAACGTATCAAAGACTTCACCGCCGAGGCATCTAGGCGATATGACAAGAAATATGACTAAAGTCTAGGAAGACAATGGAAGCACTCTTACAGTTCGTATGGCAGCAACGTCTATGGACCTCACTTAGTCCAGTAGGCACGCTTGAGGGCTGTGAGATTGAGATACTTGATGTCGGGCTCTGCAACAACAACGCAGGGCCCGATTTCTTAGAAGCCAAGGTACGTATTGACGACATTACTTGGGTCGGAGCCGTCGAGATACACACCAAGGCGAGTGAGTGGCTTCAACACGAGCATCACCTCGATAGCACCTATGCTGGTGTTATACTACATGTCGTTGAGCAGTACGATAGCCCTATATACGGGCATAATGGTAGAATGCTCCCAACGCTCGTGCTATCATATCCCGATGATTTACGAGAGCGTGCCTCCTATCTAATACAGCATGCGTCACAACTACCTTGTGCCCCTTTGGCTCCACGCCTTAGTCCTCAACTCATCAACACACATCTTGACAATCTCTGCCTCGAGCGGCTACGCCAGAAAGCAAGACATATTAAGGATCTCGCACTCCAACACGACTGGCACGAGGCTCTTTACATCACACTTATGCGTTACTCTGGCTCCGAACTGAATAATGATCCTATGGAGCAATTAGCCAAGGCTCTACCCTACAAACTCATCGCACGTTATTCGGATAGATCTGAGCAATTTGAGGCTCTACTCATTGGCGAAGCAGGACTCCTCGACAAACTGCCCCATGACGAATATAGAGAACACCTAGAACAAGAGTATGCGTTCCTAGCACAGAAGCATCTCCTCCCACAAGCCCAGTACGCTTGGCGTTATGCACGTACACGCCCACAAGCCTTTCCCCTGCGTAGGTTACTACAGGCCTCGGCCATAGTACGCAAATCGACATTCACCCCTAGTCTCCTATTAGCGAGTACGAGTCTAGAGGCTCTTAGGAATTACTTTGTACCTATGGATCTTGGGAACTATTGGAGAGATCTCTTTCATTCCGAGGGAACGAAGGCTAACCTATCTTACTCTCGGGCGACTCTAGACGCACTTATACTTAATATTGCCCTACCCTACACCCTCGCTTACACCCTCGACAGCAAAGACGAAGATGCTATGCAGACCTCGGTATTAAAACTAATGCACGCACTATCACCCGAAGAGCATCGTATTGCCCGCACTTTTATTCGAGCCGGGATCAAAGCCCGACACGCAGGAGATACTCAAGCCTTCGTGCAGTGCTACAAGGAATACTGCAAACGACACAAATGCATCTATTGCCCGTGGGGACGCCGTTTGCTCGCTCACCCCTAAGTCATACGCTCCTCTCCCCCAACAAAAACCTAATATCAAGCCCTAATACCACCCGTGGGGCTTCCTCCCGATCTAGTTCGCAACCAATCTAGGCAAGCCTATTCCTCCGAACCCTCAAACTCCGTAGGCTGTATGCCCTAAGTCCTTGAGGCTAATCCCGTGGACTCATTCATTCTGTTTTATCCCTTCCTAAGGGCATCATTCTTAGTAATGGATACAAAGTCTTTGACGAGGGCCTAAGGCTCGGATTGTCACGATACTTGTGTGGCAAATGAAGTGCAATTTAGTATTGAAGTAATACCCTCTTTGCGTGCTAAATGATACGATTTTTAGGGGTGATTGGGGGCGATATTTGAGTGTCGAATGATGTCCTTTTTAAGTGTGAATTGATGTGCTGTTTGGGGGTGGAATGAAGAGATACTTAGACGTTGATTGAAGACTAAGTATCTTGTCACATGACGTCTAAGTATCTCTTCGATGGACGTCTAAGTATCTTGTTATAATCCCGATCAGTAAAGGCTCTCCGAGGGGGTAATCTTCGGGTGAAACGAAGAACACCTTGATGGCACTCTACGAGAACGTATATTCGTCCTATTTATAGCCTATTACCCGCGGATTAGACCCGAACTTGAGAGGCTATCCGACCCAACCTTATAGATCTAAGCAAAAAAAATTTTGTCTTCCCCAACATTAGATCGTGTTTTGAGCCAATACCCTATTTTCTTTGCAGACAAATGAATAATTAGATCGAATTAAACAATTTAGATTATGGCAAAGAATTTTGCAAGCAGGTTTATCACCCTAGCCAAACGCTATGACGCAGTTATGGATCTCGGAGAAGACGACGCAAGGATAAGGGACAAGAGCATCGACTACCTAGCCAGCGAGTTACAACGTCTTCGTTCGGAGGTCGAGTTACCCACAGGGGACTATCTCAGCCAAGCCCTAGGCGATGACCCAGAGGAGATAGCCGAGATCTTACTCCTCGAAGCAAAGACGAGAGGCTTCCGTGCGATAAATTCGTATTCCAACTACTTCCCCTTGCAGGACTTCGACAACAAAAAGAGCGGCGAGCGACCACCCCTAGTATTTGCCAAAGGCGAATTATTCCGTCTACGGGACTTCGACCGAATAGGCATCTGGGAACTACCCGACCCGAGAGATTTCCCCGACACCAAGGCTATCGACCGCCTACGTACAGTTACGCGTCTTATCTGTATGCAACCTAAACAACGTTGGGCATATCTCAAGGAGCATCAGGAAGATTGTAGTTTGCTCCCAGCCGACATTGATATGGTTGCCGAACCCGAAGCAATAGTCCTACACCTGAGGAAGCATACATCTATCGTCCTAGACACAGCCCTAGAGATGAAGGCTCCGATAATTGCAATTCTACCGAATATGTACGATCCGGACTACTACGAGCAAACGAGGAGTGTACTGCGTGCTGGGGGACTTGTCCTATGTGCCAATCCTTACAAGCGGACAACGCCCAAATGGCAAACGCTACGTACAGATCTCATGATGATGTGGCTATGCGATAAGGTCTATACCTTGGGACAAGAAGAGTATTTACAATCTTAGGATAGAGTGGATTAGGGTATTCGCGATGTTGCTGTGGGAGGGCAATGCAATTATATTGTTTGAGATCTTACACAACGAAGTCCCACCCAAACGCACTTGCGAATACCCACACCTAAGCCCCTACGATCTATCGGACAGCAGGCTAAGCCTTTTGGTAGCACATAAATTTGTATATTTGCTAGACATCTAGTAATTATTAACTAATTCATAATAGCTAAATATGGGAACAACAATTTTCAGAGAAGAAGATTACCTCCGTTATTTACAACACAGTAGCAATCTTTCTCTCAGCAGTCAAAAAGTTTACTTCGGGCAAATACGAGTTATTGCAGAGAAGTTTAGAGAAATCCTTCAAATCGAGTTATTTGATCTTATCCAGCAATGTGTCACCCTAGATCCTTCGCTTGATCTTCTAGACTCTTCTCTCAGGGTATATCTAGAAGAGGCTTTACTTCGTTTATATACTCCCAAAAGTAAGGAGTGGAGTAATAGTCGTAGTTACTTCAGAATGTACTTCAAC
>JBHAFI010000137.1:0-16913 GCA_041856045.1 Porphyromonas sp.
ATGTTGTCCGATGACAACTAAGTATCTCTTCGATGGACGTCTAAGTATCTTGTTATAACCCCGATCAGTAAAGGCTCTCCGAGGGGCCTATTCTCTGTCCTCACGAGCAGGCCTTAGTGGTCGTC
This sequence comes from Porphyromonas sp., assembly GCA_041856045.1. Lineage (GTDB taxonomy): Bacteria > Bacteroidota > Bacteroidia > Bacteroidales > Porphyromonadaceae > Porphyromonas. The sequence continues at coordinate 126 of JBHAFI010000137.1, forward strand.
TAGCAGCCACTTTATAGAGCCATCTTCACAGCCTTACTCATCACTATGAAATCTATTACCAAGAGGTAGCGGAGTTCCTTCGGCTGTGGAGAGAAAATCTATCTTATGGGTCTTTATTTAGCTATGTGTTTAAGAAGATCTACCCTTCCTGCAATTTTAGACCGCTAACACCAAGTATCTCTTGAGAGCCTAAATTTCTGTACCTTTGCACAAAATATGTTAATCAGATCCGGAGATCTTGGTGTTGATGTTTGCCAAGCTCCTATGATGAGAATGAAATGAAAATAGTTTATTGTATATATCAACTTGGTGTTGGAGGAGGTATTGAACGCGTTCTTACAAACAAGGCAAATTATCTCGAAAAGCAGAGATGCGAAATATCGTCTGTAACTTGCAACTACGATGCTTGTCTTACGGTCTACTATATAGATCCTAGTATCTCGATAAGTAACTTAAGTTTATACAATACAGAGGATCTTCGCATATCTTTCCTTAAAATGTGTTCGTAGTGTAGACTACTCGAAAAATCGCAACAAACGTAGAGATAATTAAGATATGGCAGAACAAGGACGACTCCAGAAATCCCTCAAGAATGCACGTGTATCTATATTCTTCATAATCCTTACATTCTTGATAAACTTTCTCTCTCGTAAGTTTTTTCTTGATGGTTTAGGTCCCGAGTTGATGGGTATGCGTACGACACTCTACACAGTGCTCGCTATGTTTTCTTTGTCCGAATTGGGTATTGGTCTTGCGATCAATGCTTCCCTACATAAACCTCTGGTTGACAAAGACTACAAGACCATCAGTGAGATTATATCTTTACAAGGGTGGTTATATCAGTGGGTATTTACGTTTATTACCCTGGGAATTATAGGTCTAGCATTCTATCTACCCCACCTATTCTCTGAGATGAAAAGCCCTATGCTTTATGCATACTTGACTCTAGGTGTTTCTTATCTCGGAACAATGCTCTCGTACACCGTAAACTACAAAAGTGTCCTTCTGAATGTTGATCAAAAGGGCTACAAAACAAGTAGTATCTTATCAACAGCAACAATTGTAAAGAACTTAATACAGTTGGCTATATTGCGATGGGTACCAGATCCATATATATATTGGATCGCAATGGACCTTTTGATTGCATTACTTCGAGTCTATGTTATCGAACGTGTAACCTACAAGGAGTATCCATGGCTCGAAATAAAGAAAAGCCGAGGCTATGAGTACTTCCGTAAGTATCCCGAGGTAATACGTATGACAGGACAACTGTTTGTGCATCGATTCACTCCATTTATTTTGGTTAACACAACCCCATGGTTTGTATTCAAGTTCGCAGGACTAACGAGTGTTACCTTTTACGACAACTATAAGAACCTAATAACTAATATCAGGGCATTTTACAATGCTGCATTTACTAACGACGGCCCTGCGATTGCTAATCTAATAGCCGAAGGTAATAAAGAGAAAACATATAACTTCTTTTGGGAGATGTACGCACTTAAGCAGTTCATCTCGGGTATTCTGATCTTTGGGGTATTTACCTTTGCAACGCCTTTTATAGCGACATGGTTGGGAGAAGAGTATAAAGCTTCTTCACTCACCCTGGCTCTATTCTGTCTAATCTCACACTTAGATCTTAATAAGTTCACAATCGACTCCTATGTTATAGGGTTCAAACTATTTGGAGATGTGTGGTCTCCTATAGTAGAGGGAGGCTTGATGATTGGCTTATCTATTGTATTGGGTAAAGCATACGGTATTGATGGCTTGCTACTTGCTTCGTATCTAAGTCAAGCGGGAATACATCTGCTTTGGCGACCTTATTATCTCTTTACTCGAGGCTTTAATAGATCTGCATTTCTATACCTTAAGGGGGCTGTTAAATTCCCTCTTATTACAATCACTCTCCTATTGTTGGGAACTTGGGGTGTTAAGGCTCTCGAGTTGGACTTAGTTGGATACTTTAGTATCTTCAAGCACGCTGCATGGGTAGTGCCTACCTATGGTATAGTCTTATTCATACTATATTACAGCCTAAGCGAAGGCTTCCGTAAAGTATCAGCACGCTTATATAAGTTCGGCAAGTCTACAGTATTAGGGATCCTATCTAGGTCATAAGAGGGGCGAAGTCTATGGTAATCTTTCCTTGGGGCGAGGATTTGAGTACATCTTACGACAATACTCGTGTAGGTATAGTACCTATCCTTAGATAGTGTCGGTAACATCAGGTAGATTTGAGATCTCTATCACCAAGGGCTGGGGGTACTCGAGAGTGCTGCTAGCCCTTGGTCGTTTGTATTCTTACTGATGGTTGAGGGACTCATCGCTTGTGTCGAGTGGGCCTACCTAAAAGAGCGAAGCTGATCTACCTAAAAAGTGAAGCAGATCTACCTGAAAAAGCGAAGTGGGCCTGCCTATAAAAGCGGAGCAGACCTACCTGTAAAAGCGGAGCAATTCGTGGGCTTCGTTCGATTGAAGGCACTCTTGTGCTAAGCGATAGCCTATGTTCATAATGTCTCGAGCCGAAGTTAGGTCAAACATACTATACTGCACAACTTCTTCGGGTTCGATAAGGATATCGCAGAGCGTACGGTCTATGTCGGCATTCTGACGGAAGATAAGTTGCCACGAACGCTGTGCTACCGAAGTGATACTTCGGTCGTAAGTTGTCGGTTGAGATGGATTGAGGTGTACCCCGATCGTAACCTTACAATCGTCTTTGAGGACACTCACGGGGAAGTTGCGAAAAAGCCCTCCGTCTACGTAAGTAGTCCCGTCAATAAGCATCGGGTTAAACAGCACCGGAATACTACACGAGGCCGTAATACACTCTGCAAGCGGACCCTCTGTGAATATATGCTGACAACCTTTGTCTAGGTCGGTAGCAACAATACGAAGAGGAATAGGGAGATCCTCAATACGTTCATGTCGCAAGTGAGCCTTGAGGAACTTTGTGAATTTACTCGTATCGAAGACGCCCCCGCCAATAGGCTTTAGGCTGGTCATCGAGGTGAAGCCTTGATCATCAAAGAGCTGTAAGATCTCTTCGGGCTTATATCCATCGGCATAGAGAGCAGCCATCAGTGATCCTGCACTTGTCCCTGCTATTAGATCGGGCTTTACCTTTATCTCGTCTAGATATTGCAGTACCCCGAGATGTGCGAAGCCCTTAACACTCCCTCCGCTAAGGGCCAGTCCTATTCTGTATTGTTTACTCATATTCTCCTTTGAAGTCAATTGCCTTATTCGCAACTTGAGAGAGTCTGTAAGCCTTGCTATCCTCCTTGTGGAGGCTGAGAGCAAGAAGTAAGACACTCTTAATATCACTTAGCTAAAGACAAATATCGTAAATTATCTGCATACAGACAAATAGATCATCGGGCATCGAGGCTTAGCCAAGGTAATAGCCCTAGACTTACAAAAGGAGGGGCGGTCGGAGGGTAAGGTGCGAGGACAAAACAGATCCCCCTACGAAGCACTTGCTTAGTAGGGGGGATAGGGAAGTGGGGCTTACTTAGCCTTGTGGCACTCGCTACTTCATCAATAGTTGCTCGATATGCTCACGGAGCTCGGCAATACCCATTACGCCAAGCATCGTTGTGGGCTTAGCGTCCGAGGGGTGAGCAAAGAGTAGCGTTGGCACAGTACGTACGTTGTAGAGTGCCGTAAGTTCTTCCTCTTGGTCTACGTCTACCTTATAGATCTCGATCTTACCTGCATACTCCTCTTGTACCTCTTCCAAGAGTGGAGCAAGTGCCTTACAAGGAGGGCACCAAGTTGCATAAAAATCTACGATCACGGGGAGGCTATGCTTAGCCTGCCATTCGCTGGGTGCTAGGTCTACATCGTGTAGACGCTCTACGAACTCTTGCTTCGTTAGGTGTGAAATTGCCATCGTCTTTACTGTTTGTTATTCTTATTCGTAGGTATAACGTAGAGCGATGAGAAGTTGTTCGTTGTCGGAATATCAGGTTTATTGTAGCATAGACAAGGCTTATCCAAAAGCAGCACCTCTAAGCAAGAGCGAGTACTAGGATCAATGTCTTAGTACTCGCTCTCCTTATTATGTCGTCGCTACGCTTTATATCGCTCTAGAGCCTAAACGCGTAGTGAGTCCCCGACTAATCAATCTCGTAGTTGGCTTTGACGGTAACACTTGCCGTCTTGTACTTAGATGTGGTATTGTACGAGCCACCCCAACTATACTCCTCGTCCTCATACAGCCCTACGATCTGGAAGACGCCCATCGTCGTACTCTTGAGGTCGCCAAGTGAGCCTCCTCCTCCCTCGGCTATTATCTGTGCTCTGTTGAGAGCGTCTGCCGATGCCTCTTTGAGCATTTCGGCTTTAAGGGCGTTTAGTTTGGTGTAGTAGTACCTCGGGCTTCCGACCGTAAGGTCTACACTTGAGGCTATCAGTTCGCTAATAGCAGACATTGTATCCTCTACCTTATCAACCTTTGAGGACTCGATCGTAATGGGCATACTTAGACTATAACCCAGCCCATCGACCGTAACATAGGTATTACGCGTACTGTCCCACACCTCTTTCTTGATCGGCTCGACACTGATGCTACCGATTGTCAGTTCCTTATCCTCCAACCCTCGCTTCTTGAGGAAAGCAAGTGTCTTCACTTTGGCATCTTGTAGCACATCATAAGCAAGGGGTTGATTGACAGCATGGCTCCTGATGGTTATCGGCAAAATAATGAGGTCACTCGTGATATTCTTCTCCGAGAGTCCCGTCACACGTACGAGTGGATCGCCTCCACTAAAGTGTCTGATACCCCAAGATAATAAGTAAGCACTACCCAAGATAGCGAGTAGCACAGTGGCGGCAAGTAGATACTTTGTCTTGCTCATAAGTTTTGTAGCGTTTACAGGATTATTAAGATAAAACAGAGGGATAAGCATAGTGCCTATCCCTCTGCAAATATAATTAAAGTTTGTTAATCCCCTAATGATGCCCGATCTATAATCTTGCTAAAGGCCTTGCGAATAGCCTTGTCTATATCTCGGTACTCGGGTAGTTCTTTGCCGACGAACATAAAGGCTATGCGTCCCTCACAGCCTCGAGCCTCGAGCCACTCGATCCAAGAGTGTTTGTTGAGGCGATATGCCTCTCGCACAAGACGCTTAACGCGGTTACGCTTATTCGCTCGCTTGAAGTATTTCTTCCCCACAGACACCATCATCGAGGCAGGCGTAAGTACCTCCTCGCTTGCTGTGGGCTTACCCAAGAGGTAGACAACCCTAAGGGGATAAGCAACGAACCCCTTGCCTTGGGCAAAGAGTTCGTCTATATGTTTCTTGAGGTGAATACGTTCTCGCTTGGGGAGCGTGTACATTATGCCTTGTTGTTTTTCTCGAGATAGTCTTCTAGAGCAAGTACCATAGATGTAAACTTAGGCGAGGGAGTAGCGAGGTCTAGACGCAAACCTAAGTCCTCGACAGTCTTAGCCGTAGATGCCCCCACGGCAGCAAGGCGAGTATCTCCCTGCTCAAAGTTGGGGTAGTTGGTCTTGAGAGCATTAACGCCGATGGGCGTAAAGAATATGTACATATCAAATCGCTCCTCGAGTTCCTCCTTGCTCAATACCGATGGCACAGTACGAAACATTATAGCCGTCGTATGCTGTATCTTCTTTGCCTCTAGCATCGTCTGCAAGTCACGCTTGTGCTCCTCGGGTGCTGGGATAAAGTACTTCTCCTTATTATGCTTGTATATCAAGGCTACTAGAGCCTCTTGGTTGTTGCCAACTGCGGGGAAGAACACCTTACGCTTACGCAAGACTGTAAACTTCTGCAAGTAGTTGGCGATCTGCTCACTTAGACAGAAATACTTCATATCCTCAGGAATGGTAATACGCATCTCTTGGGCTAGGCCAAAGAAATGCTCCATCGCTTTACGAGTCGTAAAGATTACTGCCGTATGATCCAATATATTGACACGCTGGTCGCGAAACTCACGTTGCGACACCTGCTCTACTGTGATAAACGAGCGGAAAGTAACTTCCGCTCCGTACTTCGCCGCTATATCGTAGTATGGCGACTTACCCGTCTCTGGCTTGGGTTGAGAGATGAGTATCTTCTTAATGCTCATTTAGTCTAAACTCGCTCTGACCTCTAGGTCCAAAATCTATATTAATTTATCAAACACCCCATGCGAGGTAAACCAAACTGCAAGACCTATATATAGCCATGGTAGCAATTCGTGGGTGCAAAGATACAAAAAAATATAAACATAGCCATCGCTACGAGTACTTAGTCGTCGAATAGTCTGCACAATACGTAGCAATAGTGCAAAAGTGAGTATCGAGAAAAGAGCCAAGGGAGCGAACTGTGTAAGATCTGCGTTGAGGGCAACAAGAGCCACAGGCATCGACAAGACTAGCACCAGTAAGGAGATGACCATTTGGTCCTTTTGCAACTCCTCGGCAGCCTCACTAGGCATAAAGACATAACGCCATAACCCGAAACTCCCACGCCTTAGTTGGCAAAGACCCCACAAGCCCCAAGTACCACCAAGGATATAGCCCCATAGCATACCCGCAGATAAAGAGGTGGGAAGCATCTCTGCGCGCCATAGCCATGACAAGACCGCAAGCGTAAGAGCAAAACTCTTGCTAAGGTCGAGTACTAGTTCAAAAGCCCAATAAGGCAGGAAACGAGCAACATACAGACTCACCGCACCGATACGCTTGTAGCGGTACGATGTAGCGATGACGCTCATCAGTCTAGGAAAGAAGAGCAAGAGAGCAAGCAAAAGTCCCCACCCTAGCATCGTCGCTAGAGTGAAGACATCGTGCAATGCCTGCGTTTGCCAAAACATATTACTAGGGTATCGGCTAGAGGGATAGAGGAGGGTATGCCTAGGCCCAAGGGCATCTTACTCGCCCAAGAGCCTTGCCAAGAAACCTTTTTTACGAGGTGTCTCGTCCTCATAGAGTCCCAAGCGATCCCACTCACCGTCTAGGGCTTTCCCCTCACGAATACGGTGATAGATCACTCCCCAATCAGGTATCCCCCCGAAACTACGATCATCTATGAATAGATCGGCTTTGAGTTTGCGTGAATAGTTGGCATTCTCTGTCGTCTCCTCGGGGAAGTCACTATTTACGGCATAGAACTCCAAGCCTCGACTGCGACACCAGTGTACTGCGGCTTCTAGTTCTTCACGCTCACGCACCGTCCATAGGATAAGGCGGTGTCCGTCTTGTTGCAACATCTTGAGCGTCTGCACAGCAAAGGGACGCTCCTCCCCTATCGCAGGGTAGCGATGCTTCACGATAGTTCCGTCAAAATCAACTGCAATTATCATAGTCCTTAGATATTAAGCAAGGAGTCTACCTTGTGGGTAAACTCCTTGGGGTTGTACTTGTTTCGGCTACTTCTGTCGTCCACGCATAAATGCCTCGATAGCCTCTTGACCCATACCCATCGAACTGAAACCTCCGTCGTTGAATAGGTTCTGCATCGTTACCTTACGCGTCAAGTCGCTGAAGAGGGTGATACAATAGTCAGCACAGTCGTCTGCCGTAGCATTACCTAGCGGAGAGAGATCCTCGGCAAAGTCTAGTAGATCGGTCATACCCTTGACACCACTACCAGCCGTAGTCATCGTTGGTGACTGAGATACCGTATTGATACGTACACCCTTCTCTCTGCCGTAGTAGTAACCAAAACTACGAGCGATAGACTCTAGTAGACTCTTGGCATCTGCCATATCACCATAACCTAGGAAGGTACGCTGGGCTGCAATGTATGAGAGAGCAACTACGCTACCACCCTCTGCAATAGCATCGAGTCGCTTGGCAGTCTGTAGCATCTTGTGGAAACTGATAGCAGATACGTCTAGTGTCGTCTGGAGGAACTTATAGTCGAGGTTATCGTAGGCACGTTCTTTACGCACATTCGGGCTCATACCGATCGAGTGTAGGACGAAGTCCACAGGACGACCGAAGTGATCCATAGCCGCCTTGAAGACAGAGGCTAGTTCTTCCTCGTTGGTAGCATCTGCTGGCACAACCTCCGCACCGATAGAGGCAGCGAGTTCTGTCAAGTTGCCTAGACGGATAGCCATAGCCGTATTGCTCATAATGATCTTGGCACCTTCCTCAACAGCACGTTGAGCAACACGCCAAGCGATAGACTGCTCATTGAGTGCTCCGAAGATAATCCCTACCTTACCGGCTAATAGATTATAACTCATAGTTCTAATTTTTTCTTAGTTAATTACTGTATAGGCACAAAGATACTCATTTTGTGCAATATGCTATCAATAGCACCTATATCTATAGCCTTGGTGCATGGCATAAGCATACATATTTATTCGCTTTTACTCGATCAAACGGCAGAGAGGCTTACATCAAATAACCTCAAGTAACGAATAGCCCTTACCGCTAACCCGAAGCCCCCTATACCTATGCTACAAAGAGCATACAGGCCCCTCGCAGTATATCTCACTGCCAGCCCCTAATCCTAAGACTTAGAACTAGGGGACGCTCCTCACTTGTGTGATGCCTTATGACTAGTTGCCCCAAGCCCCTCTCCTAATTCATTCCCGACCTCTCCGAGCGATAGAGCAAAGTCAGTCATCAACTTATCGGGATCTATGCGTCAAGCCTTGACGCATAGAAATCAGGTCTTGACGCTTATCCGCCACGCCTTGACGCATAAAAATCACGCCTTGACACATAGACTACACTTATATCTACGGGCTAATAGCCTTTACTAATCCTCCACTATATCCGACTCTTGGGGCTACACAAATGCTCCGTTTCGCAGGACGAACTTACAAGGATCACAGCACTATATAGAACCCTTATAGACCCCTCAACACCTAACTTCGCTCCCAGCCAGCACCCACCCAAAGAGCGAACGAAGCCCCACCATTCATCAGCCCAAAGCCTAGTAGCATTCGCCCCGAAGTCCAACCCTTGCCTGCGTCCAACGCATCTCCTCAATCGAGAAAAGATAGCCCTTAGCCCCTCATCGATCGCCAAAGGCTTATCCCCGAGAGGCAATATAGTCGTCTTAAAACACAAGTACGGCAGTGGATCATCGTCCACTGCCGTACCAACCTATCTAATTCTAACTCTTTATACTATGGCTTGCACCTTAGTATCCGGGCGTTTGCGTAAGTTTCGTGTCGTTGTCAAGCGTAGTCTTATCCACTGGCCATAGTACCTTATATTCCTCGGCAGGGTTAAGGACGTATGTAGCTCCGTCTATCGTACCGTCTTGAACGAACACAAGAGCCTTACCATTTGACTTAGCATCACGCATACGTAGGAGGTCAAACCAACGCTTACCCTCTTGTACAAACTCCTTGGTACGCTCTGCGAGAATAGCAAGTTCGTTTACCTTAAAGTCTGAAGACTGCGTATAAGCAAGTGCTGTGTTCGCAGAGAAGACACTAGAGGTATAAGCACGCTCACGTATCTTGTCGATATAGGTCTTAACACCAGCATTATCACCCTCCATATTTGCAACCTCTGCAAGCATTAGGATAACGTCTGCCAAGCGGTAATGTATAATATCACCCGTATAAACACGATTGCCTTGAGCATTCACCTCTCCGATGTTCTTCTTAACGATAGCAACGGCTAGAGTCTGATTTTGGTTGTACACTGGCTCAAACGTTGCTGTCTGTCTAGTATCTCGACTATCATACATCGTATAGAGTGCCTGCTTGTACTGATAGCGAAGTACCCCTGTCGTTTGGATCGCAAGAGCATCACCAAAGCGAGTAGTACCATCAGCCTTGTAGAGCGTCTTGATAGAACCATCGTTGCGGTACAAGAACTGAGAGTAACCCGAACTTGTCGCTTCGCCCTCAACAAAACGGCTAGCGAAGATCACCTCACTATTACCCTTGTTGGTAGTGCTAAAGATATTGGCGAAGTTGGTCTGCAAAGACAATCCGTAATTATTAAGGACACTTAGGAGTGCTGTCTTAGCCTCAGCGAGGTCTGCAATCGTTGCAGCCTGATCGCCGATAGTAACCTTAGCGTTCCAGAGATAAACCTCGCCCTTGAGGGTCTCTGTAGCAGCCTTACTCCAAGCACTCTTCTGCCCACCAATACCGTGAGCATCAAAGGTCTTTACAGTGTCGAAGTACTCTAGTGACTTAGCAATATCAGCCTTAATCTGCGTCATCACAGCACTAGGCGTAGCACGCTCCATCATCAGTTTGTTGGCATTCAACTCACCGTTGATTACATCGGGAGTAAGACGGAGAGGTACCCCACCATAAGTACGATATAGGTCGAAGTAAAGGAAAGCACGTAGACCATAAGCCTGTCCCAAGAAATACTTCTTGGTTGCCTCATTCATCGTAATGCCTTCGATACGATCTATAAGGAGGTTGATGTCTTGGATAGGTCCATAGTAGCCCCCAAAGTTGCTGATCCCTGTATTGTCACTTCTTAGGTTGTGCGAGATAATATCTCCACCGAATAGAGACGAACCGTCCACACCAGCACCTTGCTCAAGTGTTCCTCCTCGCAACTCTCCTAGAGTAAACGAGTGCGTCCAAGCCAGATTGCGTACCTTGATATATATGCCGTTCATAGCACCGACAACGTGAGCCTCCGTCTTCCAGTAGTTGGAAGAGCCATAATAGTCTATCGGCTCGAGGTTGAGGTTGTCGGAGCAAGAACTAGCCCCGACTAAGGTAGCGAGGAGCATAGCCCCAAGTAATTTCGATTTATTTAGTTTCATATCGTCTTCGACTATTAGAATGTTATGTTGAGCCCAAGGATAAACTTACGTGGCAATGGATAGCGTTCGTAACCACCGTTTCCTGTGCCAGCCTCTGGGTTAGTCATCGTCTTGGTTGCAGCCGAGAGATATCCTAGGTTTTGAGCCGTAGCCGAGATAGAGATATTCTCACAGAATACCTTCTTAGCCCAGTGCTTAGGCAAAGTATAACTTAGAGATACTTCACGGAATGCAAGGTAATCACCACGATAAGCGAAGAGGGTTGAGTTCGGACGATAGTTACCCATCAAGTTACCCCATAGGTAGCGAGGATAAGCAGCGTTAGGATTAGCCTCTGTGAACGTATCCTCTGTAAGCGTAATCGTGTTGTATTCCCCTTGAGCAGCACCCATAATCCAAGCCGTAGAGCCGTCTACAACCCAGTGGCCAAGAGCGAAGTCTGTACGTAGATATAGTGATAGGTTTTGGTAGCGAAGCGTTGTATTGAAACCACCCGTTACACGAGGTGTAGTGTTACCCACAACAACTTGGTCAAACTGGTCGATCTTATTGTCGCCATTGACATCGTACCATATAGCATCACCAGCCTTGATAGGCATCGCTGTCTTCTTCTCTTGAGGAGTAAGGCGAGCATAAGCCGTAGGGCCGTACATCTTGTACTGATTGAGTTGTCCTGTCTCTACTACGAGTTCGCCGGGTACCTCATCATCAGAGCGGTAGATACCCATAAACTTGTAGAGTACTAGAGCACCCGGCTCTTGTCCCTCTTGGAAACCACCTACCCAGTCCTTCTCGGTGCCATTACCCGTGTAGACCTCTTGAGCGTTTTGTTGGTTACGAGGAGCTCCTTGCTTGTAAGGTAGACTTACGACTGTGTTCTTGTTGATACCTAGGTTAAGACCTGCGTTCCAAGACCAGTCTTTGTTTTGTAGGATCTTGGCTGTTAGTTCCAACTCAAGACCTTGGTTACGGAACTCTCCGTTGTTATTTCTGATACCAGAGAAACCTGTTGTCGATGGCAAGGTATAAGTAGCATACTTGTCGCTCGTTAGGCGATTGTAGTATGTAAGGTTTACGTTAAGACGGTTTTCCAAGAACCCTAGGTCTAGACCGATCTCGCGAGTAGTCGTTTGCTCCCAGCGAAGTGCAGGGTTAGGAAGTTGCCCAATAGAGTAGCCAACCTTACCATTGTATTTGCCCGAAGATACATACGAGCCTTGTAGCGTGTACGCTCCTATACCCGAGGCATTACCGTTCACCCCGTAACTAGCACGCAACTTAGCGAACGATACAAAGGGAAGAGCGTCTTTGAACCATCTCTCCTTACTCATGATCCAACCCGCAGAGATACCGGGGAAGAAGCCCCAACGGTTCTCCCCAAGGAGTGACGAGTAACCATCATAACGAGAAACAAGAGACAAGAGATAAGTACCATCGTAATCATAGTTTACACGGCCGAAGTACGAGAGGATACGCATACGCGAGTGGTACGAGTCGATCGCACGCTTATTGGCATCTGCAGTCGTGTACTCCAAGTCGCCGAAGTCATCGGTAGGTGCACCACTGCCCGAAGCCGAGAAACCATAACTATAGATATCAAGGTACTCTGTACCAAGCATCGCCCCTAGGCTATGCTTGCCAAAGTCTCTATTGTAATTGAGGATTGCATTATAGGTCTGGCGGAAATCTCTACTCCACTCTACAGCACTCGAACGGGTAGTGTTGTACTTAATAGGATTTGAGAAGTTGTCCGTCATAAAGTCACGATTAAACGCTTCGCCAAAACTCTCGCTGTAGTACCAGTTAGCACTTGCCTTGAGCGTAAGATACTTGCTGATGTCAAAGTCAAAAGTTTGTACCATCGTGAACTTATCACTTTGGTTGAAACGTTGATATTTCTCGGGTTGGAACAAATGGTTAGCATCTCCTCCACCCAAGCCTAGTAGGTTGTTGCCCTCCTCGTCGTTGAAGCGTACTGTAGGAGGTACTGAGAAAGCACGACCGAAATATCTTTGTTCGTCAGCGGCCGATCCCGGCATACTCTGCCAGTTAGCACGGTTGAAACTGAAGTTTGACGTACTCTTGAGCCATGGCTTGAGTTTGTAACTGCCGTTAAAGAGGAAACTATAACGCTTGTAAAAAGACGTTACTGCCAAACCTTCTTGATTATTATATCCGATACCAGCATAATAAGTTCCCTTATCGTTACCACCCGACATACTGATGTTGTAGTCTTGAGTAAAGGCTGGGCTTTGGATAGCAAAGTCTTGTGGGCTCACACCACGATAGATCAGTTTCTTACCAGCAACTGCGGGATCGTCCATTACACTCCAGCCCTTTGTGAGCAACTCTGCGTGCTGTGCGTTGTTGGCATCGTATGCCAAGATATTATACTTACCTCCGTAAGTGTTCCCTGTCCCAAAAGGTTTTGGCTGAGTAAGGTACTTAGCCAAGTTGCCAGAGTATGCTTGATCCTTGTAAGTATCTACAATACGCTGGTGAGCAGTACGCATCCAGTAGATGTAGCGATCGGCAGTTAGGAACTCGTTGGCTTGACGCAAGAAGTCCCAACCAGTCTTCACCTTAATGTTGAGTTGTCCTTGACCGCTCTTACCGCTCTTCGTGGTAATTAGGACTACACCGTTACTTGCTCTAGCACCATAGATAGCCGTAGCACCTGCGTCCTTGAGTACCTGCATATCCTCGATATCCTCGGGATTGATGTCTGCCATACTCTCGCGAAGTTGACCGTCTACCACAACCAAGGGAGAGCCCGAACCATCAAGATTTGTTCCTCCACGGATTACTAGAGCAGGTTGTGCCCCGGGATTACCCGACACTTGCTGTACACGCACCCCAGCGATAGCACCCGACAGAGCCTGTGCTGGGTTTGAGTAAACACCTACGCTAAGGGTTTCGCTCTTAACGGTAGAGATAGAGTTGGTAACCTTGTTACGCTTTACCTTACCACCGTAGCCGGTCACAACGACTTCGTCTAGTGCCGAAGCCTCTTCCTTCATAATGATGTTGAAGTTTGACTGGCTTCCAATCGCCACGATGTGCTTTGAGTAACCAATGTAGGTAAAACTCAATTGCTTTACACCCTTGGGTACCATAATGGTGAAGTTACCATCTAGGTCTGTCAATCCACCACTCTGAGTAGCCCCTACGGGGATAACCTGCACCCCTGTCAATGGCTCACCCTTGTCGTCTTTGACATTACCCGTGAGTTTGATCTTATCCTGTGCTAGACCTGTAAAGATCACACAGAAGATAAGGCTCATCAGAAGTAAAATCTTCTTCATAGATCCATTAATTTGTTTGTTTATTACTTGTCGGTATAGAAACCCTCTAGACCGGCTTGAGTTATTTTCCGAATACTAAAGTATTACATTCTGAGTAAAGCACAAAAAATCCAAGCATTAGAAACTTATGTAGACTTTATAAAACACCTCGATAAGTATCGAATGCCTACATAAAAGTATACACAATACAAATCAACATAGAGCAAAACGATAAGTCGTAGCATACATTATGCCAACTTAGGTATAAAACAAAGAAATCTTTATATTTTACTCCGTTTACCTACTTAGACAGCCATCAAAGAGATACAATTCTCTCCGAGATGAGTATGTTAATAATAAATAAGTAACATAAGATCCCACCAAAGAAGAAGCAAGTTAATCCCCCTTTGCATAAGGCTAATAGGTTCCCCTCGCAGGGTACGAAGGTGTGGCTAGAACAGAAAGGCTCACTCGAAGCGAACGATCACTAGCCTCCCGCCCTCTAGGAACCAGCGTCCGAAACGAACAAAAAGAGTATAGGCAGGGCGTATGATCGCGAGGTATTCAATAATGGAGTACAAGAATATGGCAGAACGAAACCCCTCGCCTCCCACCCTTCACCACCTACTCTCGGCTTGCTACGAAGTTGAATTGTTGAATAACGAGATACTCGGATTTGGATTATCGAGGTATTCGCGTCCCGAATGAAGACACATCAAGGATTGAAGCCATGTGTCCCTTGGGCTCAATCCGAAGATATACTCGTGTGTAAAACGATGCGACCCTTAGGCTTGGATTGCCGGGGCATTGGGGTAACTAATAATGAAAAGTTGGGGGCTGATATGATGCCTTTTTTGCGTGAGAAAGGATATGATTTTTAGGAGTGATTTAGGGTGTTGTTTTGGGGTGAAATGAAGAGATACTTAGACGTCGATTGAAGACTAAGTATCTTGTCACTTGACGTCTAAGTATGTTGTCAGGTGACAACTAAGTATCTCTTCGATGGACGTCTAAGTATACGCGAATTCGGAATGAAAAAGGAGTAGACCGCAGATGGATATTCGGTGTTTAGATATGGCAAGGGTGGCGAGAATTTAGTACCTTTAGATTTATAATACAGATAAATAACTAAATTCTTCCACCCTTATGAATGATGTAAATGTAGCACTTTTACTTGAAACAATAGACAAAGTTCTTAAGAGTTCTGATAACACAGCCCAAGAAGCCCCTCGCCGAGGACATCGTCAGAGAATCATGTCCGATACCCAAGTCCTAGCAACGATGGTACTCTATCACTATGCTGATTCAAGAAATTTCAAAACATACTATTTCAACCGTCTTCAGAACGAACATGGAGCATACTTCCCTAAAATCCTTTCTTATAGCAGGTTCATCGAACGTAAGTGTGCACTTGTAGAGCAATTTAAGGTCAATCTGGATTATCTCAAAGGTAAATGTACTAAAGTATCTTACGTAGACTCAACCGCTCTACAATCTTGCAAATTACCAAGGTCATATCAACACAAAACCTTATGTCTTATTGCCAAAGCAGGACGAACGTCTGTTGGTTGGTTCTATGGATTGAAGTTGCATCTTGTCATCAATCACCTTGGGGAAATTATCTCCTATGACGTAACTTCGGGGAATGTGAACGACAGAGAACCCGTCAAGAAGAAAGAGTTGTATGCGGTGCTAGATGGTAAACTGTTTGGGGACTGCGGTTATATCTCCAAAGGACCTCGAGAAACGTCTCAAAGATAGTGGTATTGAATTGATTACAAAGCGAGCCAAGATACAGAAACCCACAGATCTATCTCCAGAGGATCAGTACCTGCTTAGACGGAGAACAGTGATCGAGAGCGTCTTCAATCAACTCAAAAAAAGTTTCGCATAGACCACACGCAACATCGCTCTGTGAATGGCTTCTTGACGAATCTCTATGCAGGACTAATTGCCTATCAATTGTACGACAGAAAGAGCAAAGTCAAAATGCCTAGTCAACAAGAAAATAATCACTAACTTCCATTCCGAATTCGCGTATACTTAGTCTTCAATCAACGTCTAAGTATCTCTTCATTTCACCCCCAAGCAGCACTCTAATCCAACCCTAAAATTGCATCTTTTCGCACTCCAATCTCGCCCCAAATAGGGAGTAGATAGAGAGCCATTCGGGGCGAGAGTATCGCTTCGGAGGAGGAGTGAGGAGGAGGACAGAGCAAGTCCGAGGATTGGGGCATTTCGCACGCAAATGTTCCTCCAAAAGTCCCCTAAAATTCTCGTCCTTTGATGCTCAACTGTGTAGCAAGTCGAGAGTAGGTGGTAAGCCGTTTGGGGAGAGGGGGGCATTTGGGTGGAAAGGTGAGAGGGTGGATAGGTCAAATCCGAGTATCTTGCCATTCGGAACGCAAATATCCCGTCAATACAAAGCCGAGTATCTAGGGATTAGACTAGGCAACATGCAAGCTCGAGGATAGAATATATCGATATTCGCAAGATGAAAACTTATCGCTCGCAAGACGGGAATTTATGGTTCGCAGGACGCAAATTTATGGTTCGCAGGACGAAAACTTATGGGTCGTAAGACGAAAACTTACGCCCGCAACAAAGCCTAAGACTAAGAAAAACACCTTCGTAACCTCAGGGCTGACGCATTAAAAGCTGAGCACGGTAATTTGCTCGGGGGTGCTGCGACTAAGCTTCTTCTGCAGGCGAGGGATTGATAGCCCTGTTTTCTCCCTTAAATGCATCAAGATAAAGAGGTTAATCTTGAGGACAAC
>JBHAFI010000138.1:0-4258 GCA_041856045.1 Porphyromonas sp.
GCACAGGAGCGTTGGCTCGAGGTGAGTTCTGTGTCTAACTTCGAGAGTTACCAAGCGAACCGCCTTAAGTGCCGTTATCGTGATACGGAGGAGGGCGTTCAACTTGCCCACACGCTCAATGGTAGTGCACTAGCACTCCCACGTATCGTGGCTGCCCTCCTGGAGAATAATCAGACCCCCGAGGGTATCCGTATTCCCGAGGCACTTGTGCCTTATACGGGCTTTAGCATTATTCCTCTGAATAAGTAAAACCAAAACCAAGGGCAGAGTGTGTCGCTAATAGTGCGACGTACTCTGCCCTTACTATACACAATGATATGACGAAAATAAGTGAAACCCGCATCGCCTTCTATGGGACGATGCCCTATGACCGTAAGACCTTTGACAAGATCAACGAGGACTTCAGGTTTGATATCAAGTACTTCACGGGTAATGTGCATAAGGACAACCTAATCCTTGCTAAGGGTTGCCGTGCTGTCTGTGTATTCGTAAACGACAACGTAGACGCAACTGCGATACGTACGCTCAAAGAGTATGGGGTCGAACTGATCGCACTACGCTGTGCTGGCTTCAACAACGTTGATCTAGAGGTGGCTCGTGAGGTAGGGATCCGTGTAGTACGCGTTCCTGCTTACTCGCCTTATGCCGTAGCGGAGTATGCCGTAGCACTAATGTTGTCCCTCAATCGCAAGATACAGCGTGCCTCATGGCGTACTAGAGATGGTAACTTCTCCCTTAATGGTCTGCTAGGCTTTGATATGTATGGCAAGACAGTAGGGATAATAGGGACGGGTAAAATTGCGAAGGTGCTTATCGGCATACTAAGAGGTTTCGGTATGAACATTCTCGCCTATGATGTTTACCCCGACTATGCCTTTGCCGAGGCTAATGGTGTAAAGTATGTAACGCTTGACGAATTATATGCTGGTTCGGACATCATCTCCCTACACTGCCCCCTAACGCCCGAGACCGAGTACATCATCAACAGCGAGAGTATCGCCAAGATGAAGCGAGGTGTAATGATCGTAAACACAGGTAGAGGTCTACTCATCAATAGCGAAGATCTTATTGAGGGCCTCAAGAGTGGACAGGTTGGCTTCGCTGCTTTGGACGTGTACGAGGAGGAAGCGAATTATTTCTTCCGTGATAAGAGTGATCGCATCATCGAGGACGATACCTTGGCACGTCTACTCTCATTTAATAATGTGATAATGACCTCTCATCAAGCCTTCTTTACGGCTGAGGCGACAGACAACATCGCCAAAACTACCTTAGGTAACATTCGTGCCTATGTGTCGGGCGAGGAACTAGAGAACGAGGTCAAGTAGCGACTACTATTCGCCCGAAGCCGAATGTTGTAGACAAAGCACCAAGAGGCTTATAGGGCAATACTCGCAAGACAAAGGGGAGCCGAATAGATATTCCCCTAGACAGAGATGAGGGCTGTAACGCAGGAAGCGTTACAGCCCTCACTATATTCTATCTCTATGGATTACTGATCTGTGGTTTGCTCCTTTATCTCTATCAATTTTGCCTTTATAAGGTCTTTTAGTAGCATTTCTAACTCTTTGAGGGCTTCACCCTCAGATACATACTTCCAGCAGTACCAATTACTACTGCTGAAATCGTACTTCTTATCCTTGAGTAGAGTCTTTATTGTGGTTTGGGGGTTCTCCTCTTGGGGGCTCTGATCCTTGGCTTTTATGCCTATATATAAAGATCCCCTTTCACTCCCTCGCTCAATCATTGCGAAGCAAGGTGTATCCCCTAGGATTATGTCTAGCCCTATCCCACGCTCAGAGTTTTTAGAATGAGCGTATAAAGAGGCTTCGAGTTGTAATTCCTCCTTTATTCGTGTTAATTGTTCCTCCCAGTACTTCCATATTGCTTCGTTGATCGTATCATAAACTTTTTGTATCTCTCCTAATTTCTTGAGGAGTGTAGCCTCATCAACTTCTTGGTTAGGGTCAGTGCTCCTGATGGCTTCAATTAAATTCTTATAATCCTCTTCGCTCATAGGTGTATTGGTCTTATTAAGTTGTTTCAAGTGTTCGCGGTAAAGGGATAAGCCATTGTGTAGATCCGATCCCACTTTGATAATACTTTCGTCGTTATATAGTTCTTCCAACCACGGGATAATTACGTTGTGGTAAGAGAGAGAAATGTATCTGCCCTCAAAGTCTTCTTGCTTGTATTCTCCCCAACTATAGAGGCTTGGTTGCCTCCCCTCTAAGTAGGGCATATATACGATGTATATATCTTCCTCACTATCCAAGTCAAACCAACTCTTTACGGCATCTATGTATCGCTCAAGTTGCTTATATTGATCTTTTGCTCCAAGTACTTTATTCTCAAAGATCACATAGAATAGCCCTGCTCCCCACACCGCTAGGTCTATTTGTCCATAATCCTCCCACTTCTCCTCTGCCGACACGCTTAGACTCACCTTGCTTTTGGGGAGAGAGAGGCCTTTAGCCCGAAGTTTTTCGCAAAAAGAGTCCCACACTACGTATTCTCCCCTCTCATTCTGTATCCTAAAGAGTGTTGCAAGGATATGACTATGGTTGGGTTCACTAAGACGTGCTGCCCTAAATAAGTTGATGTTGTTATTAGCCGTTTGCTTGGGATCTCCACACTTCTCGTTGATCTCTTTAGCGAGGTCGAAGGCGTCTTTGATCTGGTCTTTTGTTATTGTGCCTTTTTCGCTTGACATATACTTATCCTTTATGCTAGACAGAGATATTTATCCAAGTTGTATTAACAAAGGGGAGGCGTAAACCTATGCTTATGCCTCCCCTTGTTATCTTATTCTACTGCTTGCCCTTAGTGGGACAAGAGCGGACTGCGAACTTACTTAATGCCGAGTTTCTTAGCGATGTGTGCTGGGATCGCATTCTTATGAATGAGGATATTCATAGTGCGGCCCTTAGCATAGTTGTAAGATACGTACCAAACACCCTTGTAAGTACCTGTTTCGCCCCAACTATTCTTAACGATGAAGAACTTACGACCCGTCTGATTGACTGCCTTACCATATATCGTCATACCGTGGTCATCGGTAAGGTCCTTGTTGTCGTAACCCTTCTGACGGTATTCTTGTGTAGCCTCTATCTCTGGCACGTCCGCTCTTTGGATCGCTGCATCCATATTGCTCTTGACATCACCACCAAACCAGCGTGCGAAGTCGCTACCCTTGTTGTTCATCTCCTCAAGGTCTGCTAGGACACCAAGGCCATTGCGAGTAAAGCCTTTCTCCGTGACATCGGCTCCCCACGCAAAACTATAACCGTTGTCGATAGCCTTGTCCATAACTTCCATTAGTTCGTCAATAGGGAGGTTGTAACTCTCGGCCCAACGCCAGTTGTCGGGGATCTCTAGAGCAAACTTTGTATAGAATGGGTGGTGTGTGTACGAAGTAAGCGATACATAGTCGTCGGGATTAAGCCCTAGGGCTGCAGCATAGGTCTTAGGGGTGTATTCCTTACCATTATAACGGAACTTCTCGGGCAACTTGCCTAGATAACTGTCAATGATTGCATCGAAGCCTGTCGTCCACGCTGTCGTTAGTTTACCGTTGGGCTTCTGAATAACTGCCTTAAGGTACGCCTTGAGGACAGCGGCTAGTTCGTTATGTTGGTTGAGCGTCGTACCATAGTTTAGCCCCATCATCACAGAGCGAGGCACAGCACCATAGTTCTTAAGGACATATAGTACATCATAAAACGAACCGCCTTGCTCAAAGTTAAGGAAGCCATCAAGACGGACGAACTTACGTCCCTTATCACGATACGAATGGCTTACTACGAACATTTCGCTTAGGTCGAAACCTTGCTTACCGGTACGGATCAGTTCTTCCTCAAAGAAGCCTTGTCCCGAATAACTCCAGCACGTACCACTATTGGCTTGGTTTTTGATAGAGGTACGACCTACTTCCTTGACGGTTGTGAAAACGTTTTTGGCGTTAGGGTCTTCTTTTTTCGCCTCTGTTTGGGCGAAAAGTGGAAAGGCTGAGAGCATCAGCGCTGCGAGGAGTGTTTTCTTCATTTACTTATATGGTTTGATTATCGTTAGTTAATATACACAAAGATAGTGATTATTGCCTATTTGTCAAGGTTACGAACAGGGCTGACGCATTAAAAAGTTGCTAGCTTTGTAGTCGTAAAGCAAAAGCTAAGTATAAACCCATAACTATAACAAGCATATGTACGCCCAACTACTGAATAGCCTTCGCCTAGTCTCGGATCCACGCAGAGACAGA
>JBHAFI010000139.1:0-5290 GCA_041856045.1 Porphyromonas sp.
ATGACTCTACGCCGTGCGACGGGTAGTATTGACGACTTTATGGCATCAATACGCTCGATGAAAGCACAGATATTCAACCCTGCAGAGATGGGACGCAACTATCAAGATGCTCTAGTGGGCAATCTTGGCGGGAAGTCGCAACTCTTCAAACTAAATGCAACGGGGCTTAATGTCTATACTTACACCGTGGAGGGCGATACCAAGACTTACACTGCATCGTATTTTGTTACGCCCACAGGCATTCGTTTCGTGAAGCCTATCGAGGGAGTGAGCGAGATGACTTGGGCAGACGGCAAACTTAATGCAGGTACGGCAAACCTCACAGCAAGACGTGACCCTAGCCGTGATAAGTACGAAGCACTTCTTGGGAACTATACACTGACCGTTAATGATAATGTCCACTACGATGTAACCTTTACCGAGAGTGCGTATAATACGTACCTCATAACGGGTCTACCTTTCAATATCGTAGCAACGTACAACCCCAACCGAGATAGATTTGAGATTGTCAACCAAGTCCTTACTACTATAGCCAATGATACTAAAGTAGTCCTTTGTGCTTGGGATACTGGTGCAAGATACCTATCTTGGGGGTTGAATGGGACAGGTATGTATGCTTCTCTCGAGGCAAATAGCAACCCAAAGAAGTACGTTATGTATGACAATGGGGTTTGGGGAGAATACAAATCAAACGCTTGGATTTTATGGAAAGTGAATAGTGCTGGTGCTGGTGCTGGTGAATATACCGATTATACTGGTGTCGTTTCTCGTATGAGTAAGCCAACATTCACACGTAAGACTAATTAGAGAATATGAAAGCAAATAAGTTTTTCGCAATAGCACTTGCATCTATTACCTTGGCTCTGTCTGCGTGTAGCAAAGACAAGAGCGAGGTTGTAAGCCCAAACGCAAGTTTTTATGTCGTTGAGACGACTTTTGATCAGGCTTATACGGCTGGCGTCGGACGTATCCTCGTGAGCGAAGAAGGCTTCAACATGAGCACCGATGCAGATTGGCTACAAGCCCAAAAAGAAGGAGCAAAAGCGATCGTTCTAACGATAGCCAAAAACGAAACGGCTGAGAGTCGTACCGCTAATGTTATCATCAGCAAGGGAGATAATGTACAGCGTGTGCCGATTACGCAGTTGGGGGCTGTAAACACTATGACCTTGTCGGATATAAACACCCAAAGACAAGGCGGAGAATATACATTCTCAACCGAGAGAATGGATACAACGCCCACTGTAACAGTTAGCGACTCTTGGATTAGTTACACCCTCGAGGGGAACGAACTAAAAATCAAGGTAGAGCCTTTTGCTCAAGGCGTAACTGAAGATCGCGTCGGAACAGTTACGGTACAAGCCGGTCTATTCTCACGTACTATCAGAGTTACCCAAATCTACGGAGTCCTTGCCTACGCTGATCTCGTAGGAAGATACAATGTAGAGTATTTTATCGAACACGGGAACAATGGTCCTGTACGTGGTACAGGTGTAGTTTCGCTTGAAGCAAAAGAAGCAAATAAGAGTTTTACCCTAAAAGGACTTGCTGTTGATGTTACTCTACACTTCGACCCTGCAACATCAAACCTAACCTTAAAGTCGGAACAATTGAGTGGTATTCCTAATCTTGGAGCCAATCAGGCTGTTTATCTATCAGGTTGGGGTGCTTTAACGCCCAAGGAGAATGGAGAAAAAGACAGCGGATTAAGTTGGGGTGGTGACACTGGATTACGTGGAATATGGAATAAGGACTTTGAGAACATTTCCTTCAAATTTGATACATTCGGATTTGGATCTACTCCACGTCCCGTACTTGCATTCTTCCTTGGCGAGCAAGGATCTAATGGAGTTGCTTGGAAGTCTTGGTACACAGGAAGTGCCGGTAGCATATTCGTGATGGGAGATGCTACTTGGACTAAGATAAAGTAACCCAAGGATATTATATTCCTTTTAGATTAACCTAAGCAATATCCCAGTATAGGCGTCCTAGATTTTTGGACTGCATATACTGGGATATTATATATCAGCATCTGAATATCGGTATGATCCATTAGGATCGTACCGATATTTGTTTGTGCCGAGGTATCAGAACAGCCCCAATCTGCCTAGACTGCGTCCAATCTCAAGGCTTAGGCGAGGATCAACAACAAGCTAGTATTAGAGCCTAAGACGGAAGTTCTCGCAAACTTTAGTAATACAAGACGAGATATTTACTAGATTGATCGGGAGTTTTTACCTATTCAAAATCAACATTCTACTAGTCGAAAATTAAGTAAGTAGCGACAGATTTCGAGGAGTATATTAGTAGGGGGGAACAATACGCTTAGACCAATATCCTACGCTCATTAGACCAGCGAAACAGCAGAAGCACAACAGCAAAAACAAATACTTGATACACTAGATCCGAACTTAATACATACCCAGCACATCAGACTAGTTGTATTGGGGCGAATAATAATTAAGCCGACCCGACTCGATCATTAGCAGGTCACCATACAAGCGGAGCAACGGACGAGAGCCTCCAATTATTCTTAGATTTCTTAGAGGCTTAAGACGAGATCCGAGGCTTTCACTGCGATTAACGAAGCAAATATCGGCATTCAAAATAAGGGGAGTTTTGGCATTTGGGACTTATTCGGCAGTGTTGATGGAGTCTTGTATCCTAGGCATTCGAGCGAATGACCTTAAGATACTGACACAAAAAAGGCGAACTAATACTCTTAGTTCGCCTTAGTACAATATGAATTGCGTGCCGATTACTGCATCAAACTATTCCGTTTATGCAAGATACGCCGTAAGCATCCACACCTCTTTCTCCTGCTCGGCAAGGAAGTCGCCGAGGAGAGCAACAGTTACCTCGTCACCTGCATCATCTGCAAGTTGTAGGGCTGTACGCTCAAGAGCGATCAGTGTGCGATAGTTGTCTACGATCTCGCTAATGATTGCCTTAGGCTCTGTCATTAGGGTTGTTTCCTTGATCTTGCTCTGACCGATCAGTACACTGAAGCGGTTCTCTGGCTGAACGCCCAATTGAAGCAAACGCTCTGCAAGTTCGTCAATCTTCTCTGCGGTCTTGTCATACATTCCCTCGAATGCAGCGTGCAGTTGGTAGAATTGTGGCCCCTTGATGTGCCAGTGGTACCCACGTAGGTTGGTATAGTACACTTGGAAAGAGGCTAATAGTTCGCTCAAGGCTGGCGTAACCGTTGCAACCTTTGTAGCATCAAGCCCAGTTACATTTAATACATTGCTCATAATCTGTTCTTTGTTTATTTGTTTTACACTACAAAAGTACGGCTCTTTGATAGACAAACCAAAAGACAAAGACTAACATTCAATAGTTAATCATTATTCAAATGCCCCTTCGCGTGGATATGCTCCAGCACGTAACTCGCAATATGTATCCCAAAAGTCGCAGGCATATAACTGATCGTCCCTGCCGTGCTACGCTTGCAACGTTCGCCAGTCACCTCTACGATGGCATCATCATCGGCAAGTTCGCTAGAGAAGACCACGGGCACCCCTTTACTGATACCCAACTTGCGTAGTCGCTTACGTAGAGCACGAGCCAAATTGCAGTTGTAACTGCGACTGAGGTCGGACTGCTGCACTAATGCGGGATTACGCTTGGCACCAGCCCCCATCGAACTGATAATATCCAAATCATTCTCACGGCACAAGCGTATCAAATGCACCTTGGGACTAAGCGAATCGATGGCATCGACCACAAAATCGTAAGGGTGGCGACTGATCAACTCGACCATATTATCGTCTTGGAGAAACTCCTCTACGACTTCAAGTTCAAGTTCGGGATTTATATCTCGGAGGCGTTCTGCTAGTACAGTGGCTTTGGGTCTTCCTATTTGGCTCGAGGTCGCAACAATCTGTCGGTTAATGTTTGAGGCTTGTATTATATCGGCATCAACGATCGTCAAGCGTCCGATACCAGCCCGCACGAGCATTTCGGTAGCAACGCCACCGACGCCACCCAGTCCAACGACTAAGACGTGGCATTTGGCATATTCATTAACACGCTCATCGCCGAGCAATTGACGGGTACGTTCACTCCAGTTGGGTTTATTCATCTCAGTTATTTAGTATAATTGTTTGTCGTCTTAACCTACATCTCCACAGCCTTTCGCTTATATCTCCGCAGGCTTTCGCCCACCCCTCCACAGGATAGTACCGATATAACCGCGGGATTGTACAGCACTTCCACAGAATTGTTCCAGCACCTCGGTTGGATTGCATCAATTCCTCCACAGGATTGTGCCGACTTCTCCGCGGAATTGTGCCAACTCCACCGATGAATTGTGCTAGCACCTCGGCTGGATTTCATCGACTCCTCCACAGAATTGTGCCGATACCTCCGAAAGATTGTACCTACTTCTCCGAAAGGTTGCACCCGTTTCTCCGCGGAATTGTGCCAGCACCTCGGCTGGATTGCACCGACTCCTCCACAAAATTGTTCTAGCCCCTCGGAAAAGTTACACCGGCACCTCTGTAAGGGGTGTCTATTCTACACTAAGTCCGCTCTATCGGTAGGCAGAGTTTCTTCTAATGGCTTGCTGGGATCCATATAATTGAATATTGGATTTCTCCCTACTGAGAGCAAGGTTTCTCTCTTTTGTTTGCAGACGCAAAGGTACTACAATTCCCCCTCCTAAGCGAACTGCACTTCTCTCTGCTCCCCTCAGGCTAACCCACCGAAGCCCCTCACCGCGATCCTCCAACCATAGGACCTCCAAGCATCAACAAATACAACCCGCACTCGGAGTCTAATGCCGTTCCACCTCGAATTAGCAGACCGCAAGCCTCTACCTCTACAAGCCCAACCCTCCGACCTCACAACCTTAGTGCCGAAGTATCATAGCACGAACTTATACCCCTGCAAGCCCAACCCTCCGACCTTGCAACTTCAGTGCCGAAGCCCCTCACCGCCAACTTCCACCTCTGCAAGCCCAGCCCACAGACCTTACAACTTTGGGCTTCCTCAATCCAAGTCAAGCGACAGGGCGAATAACAGCGAACCCAATCTAAGTACAACCTCAAAGCCATACAAAACAAAAGATCCCCTTGAGCATCTTGCTCAAGAGGATCCGATAAGTGAGATACGATATCGACACAGAGTGTAGTCCATTCAGATCAACTAACCTGCCTACTAAGACTTCTCTTCCTACTCGGCATCCTAACAAGTCTCCAGAAAGGAGGTGTTCCAGCCGCACCTTCCGGTACGGCTACCTTGTTACGACTTAGCCCCAGTCACCTGTATTACCCTAGGCCGACCC
>JBHAFI010000140.1:0-8059 GCA_041856045.1 Porphyromonas sp.
AGTTTATTCATGGCTGGGGTTATTGGGGTTAAAAGCACTGCGTTCTATCAGTGTCTTCTCGTGTTCACCTGCAATCTGAGGGCTTACCTCGTGTTGCTCGGGCGTGCGTACAAACTTCTCCTGCAAATACTGGAAGATTACAAAGAATACCGGCACAGCAAAGAGTAGAGCCAGAGTACCAACGAGCATTCCACCGACAACACCCGTGGCAAGCGAACTATTACCATTTGCTCCTGCACCCGAGGCAAACATAAGAGGCAACATGCCGATAATCATCGTTGCTACCGTCATCAAGATGGGCCTTAGACGAGCCTGTGCTGCACTATAAGCAGCCTCGATAATACCCATACCCTGCCTACGACGCTCGGACGCATACTCGGTGATCAATATCGCTGTCTTGGCAAGCAAACCGATGAGCATAATAACACCAGTTTGGAGGTAGATGTTATTCTCAAAGCCCCATAGACGAGCAAACAAGAAACTACCCATAATACCAAAAGGAACAGAGAAGATTACCGCCATAGGCACCAAGAAACTCTCGTACAGAGATGCCAAGATGAGGAAGATAAGGAGGACACAAAGCCCATAGATAAGGGCTGTCGTACTAGACGACTGCTCGCTCTCCTCACGAGAGATACCTCCGTATTCGTAACTATAACCCGAGGGGAGCGATTGCGATGCAACCTCGCTGATCGCTTGCATCACTTCACCTGTTGAGTAGCCTTCCTTAGGACTGATGCTAGCAGAGATAGAGCCGAAGAGGTTGAAGCGGTTAGCAACCTCTGCACCCGTAACACGCTCGAGTTTGACGAACTGGCTAATAGGTGCCATCTCGCTACCATTACGTACGTAGATATTATTGAGAGAAGCCTCGTCGATGCGATCCCCTGCTGGGGCTTGGGTCATCACACGTAATACCTTACCATACTGATTATAGTTGCTGGCATACGAACCCCCGAGATAAGCCCCGAGCGTTGATAGGATTTCCTTGGGCTGGATACCTGCTCTCATCGCCTGTGCCGCATCAATATCTACACGATACTGCGGGAAGTTGATCGCATAACTGCTATATGCCATAGCGACCTCGGGACGCTGACTAAGTGCTGCGAGGAACTGCATCGTCGTCTGATAGAAGACGCCCATATCACCTCCGTTACGATCCTGTATGTTGAGGTCTATCGTATTACCCATACCATAGCCGGGGATCATACCGGGCTGTATAGCAAACACACGTGCCTCTTTGATGTGTGCGGTACTTGCCATGATACGACCTATAACTGCCGTAGAGGACTGATGCTCACTTGCTCGTTCGTCCCACGGTAGTAGACGTACGAAGAATGTCCCGTTTGAGGGGCCTTCACCCGAAATGAGTCCGAAGCCATCAATACGACTTACGGTCTTGACCTCGGGAATACTTCTGATGAGGCTATCCACTTGTGTCATTACCTTGTCGGTCTCACTTAGTGTGCTACCGGGTTGAGTCGTAACGTTCACCATCACCATACCTTGGTCTTCTTGTGGTACTAGACCTGTCTTGGTGGTCATCATAAAGTACACGAGTAGTCCACTCGCAACGACTAGTGCAGCCCACGCAGCACAACGTCTGTGGATAAGTGACATTACCCCGACACGGTACTTGCTCATTATCGCGTTAAACGACACTTCGTAGGCTTTGCGTACACGTGCACCTATTGAGCCCGGTGCTTTCTCCATATCCTCGGGACGCATCATCAAGGCACAGAGAGCAGGACACAAGGTTAGTGCCGAGATCATCGATAAGCCTACCGAGGTAGC
Organism: Porphyromonas sp.; assembly: GCA_041856045.1. Taxonomy (GTDB): domain Bacteria; phylum Bacteroidota; class Bacteroidia; order Bacteroidales; family Porphyromonadaceae; genus Porphyromonas. The sequence goes on from JBHAFI010000140.1 coordinate 1,795, forward strand.
AATCGTAATTCCGAATTGAGTGTAGAATACCCCAGACGTGCCTCCCATGAAAGTTACGGGTATAAACACCGCCATAAAGACAAGGGTACAAGAGATAATTGCCATCGTAACCTCACCCATGGCATCCTTGGTAGCAAGGTAAGCAGACTTGTAACCCACCTCAAACTTAGACTGAACTGCCTCAACAACTACGATGGCATCATCGACCACCGTACCGATCGCCAAGACAAGAGCAAAGAGCGTCAAGATATTGATACTAAAGCCTGCTACCGCAAGGCAGAAGAATGTCCCCACCAAGGATACGATGATCGAGATCGAGGGGATAAGTGTCGCTTTGAAGTCTTGCAAGAAGAAGTACACGACAAGGATAACGAGTAGAATAGCCACGATCAAGGTCTCTACCACCGAATAGATAGAGGCGTAGAGGAAGTCGTTGCTATTGATTACCGAGACGAACTCCAAGCCTGCGGGCAAGTTCTTGGATAGTTCGTCTAGTTTGGCGGTGATCTTATTGTTTACCTCCGTCGCATTAGCCCCCGACACTTGAGAAACCATAAAGTTAGCCCCCGGTTTCCCATCTATATATCCATTGAAGCCATACGATACTGCCCCTATCTCAATAGTTGCGACATCACGCAGGCGTAAGATACTGCCGTCCTCGAGAGCCCTTATGACGATGTCCTCGTACTGCTTTACGTCCGTAAGACGACCTTTGTACTTGAGCGTGTACTGGAAGGTAGCATCGCTATCCAAGCCCAAAGATCCTGCCGATGCTACGATATTCTGCTGAGCCAATGCTCCCGATATATCGCTTGGGACAAGTTTATACTGAGCCATCACATCGGGCTTAAGCCAGATACGCATACTATAAGAGTTACCGAAGGGCTGCACATTACCTACACCCTCGATACGTTGGATCTCGGGGATTACATTGATGTTTAGGTAGTTGGAGAGGAAGAGGGCATCATATCGTCCGTCGGTACTCTTAAGACCGGCGGCTTGTAAGAAACCGCTCTGACGCTTCGACACCGATACCCCTATCTGAGTGACTTCTGCCGGGAGGAGTGCTTGAGCCCTAGAGACTCGGTTCTGCACATTAACGGCTGCCATATCCGCATTGGTGCCTTGCTTGAAGTAGACTGTGATCGTTGCCGTCCCGTTGTTTGCAGACGAACTCGTCATATAGATCATATTTTCTACTCCGTTGATAGCCTCCTCGAGAGGCATCACAACACTATTAAGCACAGCATCGGCATCGGCACCGGGATACGAGGCACTCACACTAATAGTCGGTGGTGCTATGTCTGGGTACTGCTCTACCGGCAAAGAGAAGAGCGAGATAAGCCCCACAACCATAATCAATATCGACACGGATATTGAGAGGACAGGGCGTTTGATGAATATATTCCCTTTCATCGCTTTGGGTCTTATCGCTGATTACTTTACTTGTGTTCCCTCACGTACAAGACCTGCTCCGTCTGCGATGATTAGGTCGCCTGCCGATAGGCCACTATGTACGATATATTCGTTGGCGTTACTACCGCTCTCTACCGTCACGAGGGTAGACACAGCCTTACCATCAACGACCTTATAGACGAGTACCTTATCTTGCATACGCACCGTTGCAGACTGCGGGATTACGAAGACGCCACGCTCTACCGATGAGAGGACTACGTTGCCTGTCGATCCACTGCGTAGTATGCCGTCGGGGTTGGGGAACTTAGCCCTGAGGCTAGCCGCACCTGTGTTGCGGTCGAGGACACCACTTACGCTCTCTATCTTACCCGGGTGGTTGTACTCCGACCCATCACTAAGGAGCAACTTGGCATCACCCATCTTGGCGACTGCTACGGCAAGGCTTCCGTACTGGCGTACTAAGGCTAGGAGTTGCTTCTCGCTAAGTGAGAAGTAAACAAACATCTCCCTACTATCCGATACAGTCGTAAGTGGGCTTGCTAGGCTTGGCGACACTAATGTCCCTTGACGATAAGGTATCGTCCCCACGACACCGTCGGCAGGGCTTACGATACTCGTATAGGATAGGTTGTTGCGTGCATTAAGTTGGCTAGCCTTTGCCTGTGCTACTGCGGCTTGTGCCGTGCTAAGGCTATTGCGGCTAAGCGATAGTTCCATCTCACTGATGACACGCTCTTGGTAGAGTCGTTCCTTGGCTTGGTAATTGAGGCGTGCTGTCGATAGTGCTGCCTCGGCAGACTGCACGCTTGCTGTCGCTTGAGCGAGAGCCGCTTGATAGGGTACTTGGTCTACTACAAAGAGTACCTGACCACGCTTTACTTGCTGTCCCTCGGTAACTAAGACACGTGAGAGCGTCCCCGATACTTGTGGGTAAATATCTACGTCTTGCTGACCTCGGATCGTCGCTGAGTATTTCTCTTGTCGCTCGGTATCTTTGGCTTCGATCTTAAGGAATTTGTAGCCTTGAGCGGCAGCACCTTGTGCTTGCTGTGCCTGCTTGTCGCCTCCTCCGGCACAAGAGATCACGCCAAGAGAGAGGACTGCAACAGATAGAGGCACCAATACTTTTCTAATCATTGATGTTTATCGTTTATAATTCTAATTATTCTTAGAGCCCTTTGTGTAACAAAAGTTTAATCAGTGCCTTACCTCATTTCCTCTCTTATCCTAGTGCCACAAATAGCCGTCTTGCCAGTCGGTAAACATATGGAAACTAAGACCAATTGCTACGGCTCGCCACCACCACGACAGACCCCATCGCTCGTAGGGGAAGAAGCACATCAGCACATAAAAAACTATCATCGGATAGGTGTGCAAGGGGTGGAAGCCTATACTCATACGGTTGGGGTCAAAGATAGGCGTGGCTAGTAAGTGGTCGAGGTCTACGAGCATCGTGAGAAGCATCGCAAGGTAGGCGGTCTTCGTACGATAACGACCAAAGATAAAACGTGCCAATAGCAAAGGCACAGCGAAGTGACAGGAGTAGTGTACAATCGTCTGTAACATGATCAATCTAGTTTGGTATATAATAAGCCTCACGCACTGCCTCTGTGAGGCTTTGCTGTGAGACTTAGTATGTAATGGCTCCCCAGCATAGACAGCGATAGAGTAGTTCTCATTGTGTCCTCTCGGGAGAGGTTTGTGTGCCTTAGGCACGAGGCTTTACAAGCCGATCACGTTTTATCTAGTTGTTCGTATCCCTAAACATTTGCAAAGGTACGGGCTTTTGACTAGACAAATCTTTAAGTAGTTAAAGACTTACGTTTACTCGGGCTTGTTTGTGCGACTTTCTCGCTTAAGTAGGCTTAGCCAAGTGGGGGAGATACCCATAAAGTTGGCAATATCCTTGGACGAGAAGCGACGGAAGAGGAAGCCATAGTGACACATCAACCAATGGAAGAAACTCTTGCTATCCAATCCCATCAGATGATTATGTAGTTGGTTCTCGATAGAGGTGTACTCTAGGCGTCGTTTGAAGGAGTTCATTATAAAGTCCCTATCCATAGATATGGCGGTGCTAAGGACAAACGAGTCTATTATCATAAGGGTCGTAGGCTCGTTGGTCTTGATGTAGTAGTTGATGATCGAGTGTTCCTTACGTATGAGGAAACTCCCCAGCATAGGATTAAAACTCTCGGTATGAAAGGCTACTGCTCGCTCCTCTCCGCTTGGGGTGATGATGAAGCGAATACAACTCCCCGACAAAATCAATATAGATTGATGCTCCGAGGTCATAGCATCTACGACAATCTCTCCTCGCTTATGGCGTACGACACGTGCCTGCTCTCGTATCATCGACAAGCCCTCGGCACTCATATCGGCAGGTAGGGTAGAGCGGAATAGATCAAACTCTTGGGCGGATAGCATAAACTTAGGGTATCATCAAATCGGTAAAAACGTGAGGCTCTGTACGTACACAACCTTTTTACAAAGATACACAATAAGGGGCTACTATATAGTGCCACACTCTGTAAGGCTCTCGCTCTCTACCTTATCCTCATCGCCTTGTACGAGAGCAATAGCCCCCACGTGCTACCCCTTGTTGGGTTTGCCGTGAGGGCTTAGAGGTTATGGCATCTCAATGTTTTCCCTTAGCGTTTCTTGATAATGCTATTGAGGACGCGTGCCGTATGAATGAGTTTGCCCGAACGTTGCGAATAGATCTCAACGCTCCATACATGTGTACTACGCCCTTGGTGCATAATACGTGCCTTACCTACCATCACATCGCCCGTCATAGCACTTGCTACGTGGTTACCACTCACTTGAGCCCCGACCTGCATCTCACCCTCCTCGAGGAGTGCGACAGACCCTAGCCCTGCGAGGGTCTCGGCAAAGGCAAGGTTAGCACCCCCGTGTATGATCCCGAGGGGTTGCCCAGTACGTGCGTCTACGGGCATAAGTCCCTCGACATAACCCTTGGCAATATCGGTACACTGCATACCAAGAGCCTCCATCAGAGTACCAGGGAATAGAGCATTGACTTGCTCGACACTATATGGGGCGTCCTCGTGAGCGTCAAAGACGAACTTCTTGAGTAGGTGTGCGACGCCGTCCTCGTTATTACTCTTTGTTACGTAGTCTGCACAACTCTTGATGGCTTCCTTAGCGTTGCTCATCGCCACACCCAAACCAGCAAATTGTATCATCTCTAGGTCGTTGTTGCTATCACCGACAGCGATCAGTTCGCTACGATCATAGTCAAGACGCTCTAGGAGTTTTTGTAGGGCGATGCCTTTGTTGACACCTGTGGGTACGAGCTCGAGGAAGTGAGGGTCGCTCGTAAAAGCATCTACCACACCCGCGAAACGCTCACGAGCGATGGGGACAAGTGCCTCTATCTTGTCGGGATCACCCACGATAAGGCACTTAGGTAGATCACGGGGGACGTCACGTACGAAGCACTCTACTTGTCGCGAGGGCATCACCGTAAGTCCCATCTCTCGCTGTACGTTGGGGTCGTCAAGACGCTCCGTCAAGATCTCGGTATCGCTGTAAGTGAGTATGTTTAGCCCGTACTCTTGGGCAAGGGCGTACAACTCGGGGATAATCTCATTGGGTAGAGAGTAGCGTCTGATGGGAGCCCCCATAGCACGAGCGTTGTACATCTCTCCTCCGTTGTAAGGGAGGATATACCCACTGTAACGTGCGAGTTCTAGTTCCTCGGCAATGTGTCGCAAACCTGCCGTAGGACGACCCGAAGCAATGATCACACGCATACCATACTCGGCTTGTGCCTTGAGGAGAGCGTTGCGTACGCCCTCGGTAATTTGTAGTTGGCTATTGACGAGTGTACCATCTACGTCAAGAGCGATAATCTTGTATTTCATCTGCATTGTACTATACTCTTTTAACGCTCAAAGCCTACGAATGGTTGTCCCTCCTAGGCTTAATATCGGGGATAAGTCCTTAGCAAAGGCTATAAATCAAGGCTTGGCGGATAAAAATCACGTCTTGACGCTTATCCGTCAAGTGGGTGACGCATAAAAATCAAGCCTTGACGCATAGACACACATTCCTAGAGAGGGGGAGGACGGAGCCTTAGGCGTATTCGGCTCTATCCGTTTCTCTCTCTTCGGGATCAAAGGCTATGCCTAAGCCATTCATCAGCCTAGGCTTGTCGGCTACCCTTCTAGCCTAGAGGGCTCTTATCTACGCTATCGGCGATAAATCGTATCTTTGTCGGATATTAACCCATAAAGTAAGCGATAAGAAGACGATGCCTATTATATCACAACTACAAGCAGCCGTCACTCTTGCCACACAAGAGTTATATGGTACGCCTGCCAGCAAGGAGCAAATACAACTACAAAAGTGTAAGCGTGAGTTTGAGGGACACCTTACACTCGTGGTATTCCCCCTCCTTAAACTGAGTAAAGCAAAACCCGAGGAGACAGCCGAGGCTATTGGTCGTCATCTCCTCGAGCATTGCCCTATCGTCAAGGCAATACAAGTAGTCAAGGGCTTCCTAAACCTAACGATCGACACATCGGCATGGCTCTCGCTCTTTGACCAAATAGCAACGACCCCCAACTACGGGCATAAGGAGGCGACCGACCAAGATCCGCTCGTGATGATCGAGTACTCGTCACCTAATACCAATAAGCCCCTACACTTGGGTCACGTACGCAACAACCTACTCGGTTATAGCCTCTCTCGTATTCTTGCCGCCAACGGTCAGCGTGTCGTCAAGACCAATATAGTGAATGATCGTGGTATCCATATATGTAAGAGTATGCTCGCTTGGATAAAGTGGGGCGAGGGGGCGACACCAGAGTCTACGGGTAAG
>JBHAFI010000141.1:0-7855 GCA_041856045.1 Porphyromonas sp.
ATGTTTAGTTATCTTGTTGGTTTATAGTTATAAAGATACTAAACATCTCCCACTTATGCAATAGAAAAGTCTTAATCTTCAAGGGATTAAGACTTCTCTTATACCGAACTCAGGTTTTGAATGTTTTGCCTTATTGCTTCGCGACTCTCGCTCTACTAGTTATTCGTCAATGTCTAGCAAGTAGAGACGAACCGATCAACTTGTTAAATGCACAGGCTTTACAAGTAAAGGAAGATGGCAGATTAGTACAAATTTTGCGATCAATAGATCGTACACTTCCCGAGAGTAAGAAGAGGTATTGCCTCGGATATAAATACCCCAAGGCTGGGGTTACTATATTGGGCTAAATCTCGTGGATACCTGCACCCAATCTAGTTTTGATACCTCCAGATCTCTATGTTGGGCGGGACGAATGTAGGAGTAATCGTGTTGCTTTGTGCTGTTTTGTCTTACTCGTTCTAGGGTTTATTCGCAAGATTACTAGTACAAGAGTATTGCACGTAAGCAAATAATTACTATCTTTGCACTGCAAACGCCCAGATGGCGGAATTGGTAGACGCGTTGGTCTCAAACACCAATGGACGCAAGTTCGTGCCGGTTCGATCCCGGCTCTGGGTACAATAGGCTACACCTTGATCAAGGTGTAGCCTATTTTTTTGTTTGAGGTAGGCTGCTATGGGATAGTCCACGGAGCCAAACGAAGGCTTGAGGGCAAACCTTCGTTTGGCTCAATCCTCTCGCTGGGGTATTCCATCGGGGAGATCCAAAGGGCTGTATCGATGCCTCTATGTAGGGGCGGACGCTGTGTCTTTTATTGATTATTGCTCCGTGATTAAGTCGAATTGCCAAGAGATCCTTAACGATAAATACGTTTTATCATCATCAAAGCCCTTCGCGAACCTCAAAATAGCACAGAAAAGACTAACTTTGCACTCGTTAATTAACGCAATTAGAATATGATCAGCCATAAGAATGCCAACGATGCAGTATGGACAGATGTGTACACTTATGCTCAACTGCCCAACGAACTCAAAAAACTAGACGAACTTGCTCATAACCTTTGGTGGGTATGGACACCCAAAGCCAAGCATCTATTCAATGCCATAGCCCCCAAACTATGGGAGCAAACAGAGGGTAATCCCGTATTGATGCTACGCTTGCTTACAGAGGAGCAGATCTCTGCAATACAAGCCGATAAGGCTCTCATCAAACAGATCGACGAGGTTTATGCAGATTGGCAGGCGTATATGAGTGAGCCTGTAGACCAAGACCGCCCCTCGGTGGCTTACTTCAGTATGGAGTATGGCCTTACCAATGTACTCAAGATCTACTCGGGAGGCTTAGGAGTGCTCGCTGGGGACTATCTCAAAGAGGCGAGCGATAGTAATGTACGCCTCACGGCAGTAGGTTTCTTGTATCGTTATGGCTATTTCACGCAGAGCCTTAGTCAGGAAGGGCAACAACTCGCCAATTACGAAGCACAAGACTTCACCCAGTTGCCCCTAACGCAAGTACAGAATAATGACGGATCACCTCTCATTCTAGAGGTCCCCTACAACGGATATAGTGTTTACAGCCACGTGTGGCGTGTTGATGTTGGGCGTATCCAACTCTACCTCCTAGATACCGATATGCAACTCAATAGCGAGTGGGATCGCTTCATTACACACCAACTCTATGGCGGAGATTGGGAAAACCGTATGAAGCAGGAGTATTTGCTCGGTATCGGTGGTATGCATCTTCTCTCGAAGTTGGGTATTACTAAGGACGTGTACCATATGAACGAGGGACACGCTGCCTTTATGAATGCTCAGCGTTTGCTCGATTATGTCGAGGGGCGTGGCTTGAGTTTTGATGTGGCTCTAGAACTAGTACGTGCCTCTTCTCTATACACAGTACATACACCTGTACCCGCAGGACACGACTATTTCTCCGAGGAATTGCTCGGTAAGTACTTAGGACACTTCACACAGCGTCTAGGTATATCGTGGGCAGACTTCTATAATATGGGTCGCGAGCATCACGAGGGGGACGAGAAGTTCTCTATGAGTGTTTTCGCCCTCAACACCTGCCAAGAGGCAAATGGAGTAAGTCTACTCCACGGTCGTGTATCTCAAGAGATGTTTGCTCCTGTGTGGAAAGGTTTCTTTCCAGAGGAACTACACGTAGGTTATGTTACCAATGGCGTGCATCTCCCTACGTGGGCTGGTGACGAATGGCAAGAACTATATCGTGAGACTTTTGGTAAGGACTTCGTCAAGATCCAAGCCGATGAGTCTGTTTGGTCGGTTATTCAGTCTGTACCAAATGATCGTTTGTGGGCAATACATAATAGACAGAAACTGCACCTTATAGACTACATACGTGGTTATTATGGAGAGAAGTGGCTACGACGTAGTAGCAACCCCGAGAGTACTAAGCAGATCCTGGACGGGATAAACCCTAATGCCCTCCTCATTGGTTTTGGTAGACGCTTTGCGACCTATAAGCGTGCACACCTATTATTTACAGACCTTGAGCGTCTTGAGCGTATCGTAAACAACCCCAAGTATCCCGTCCAATTCCTTTTCACGGGTAAAGCACACCCTGCCGATGGTGGTGGACAAGGCTTGATCAAGTATATTCTCGAGATTAGTCGTATGCCACAGTTCCTCGGTAAAATTATATTCCTCGAGAACTATGATATGCGTCTTGCCTCTAAACTTATTGCAGGTGTAGACATCTGGCTAAACACCCCAACGCGTCCACTAGAAGCGTCGGGAACTTCTGGCGAAAAGGCAGAGATGAATGGCGTACTCAACCTAAGTGTCCTTGATGGTTGGTGGTACGAGGGCTATCGTAAGGGAGCGGGTTGGGCTCTAACAGACAAACGCACCTTTGACGATAACAGCCTGCAAGATAAACTAGATGCAACAACTATCTATGACCTCATCGAGCGTGAGATTGCACCCTTGTACTTTGAGGATCGTGCGGATAAACCTTACAGCGATGCTTGGTTGCAGGTCGTGAAGAACTCGCTCAACTTCATCGCTCCACACTATACGATGCGTCGTATGATGGACGACTACTTCGCTCGCTTCTACAACAAACTTGCACAGCGATCGGCTCATCTGCACGCCGATGCTAATGCAGTGGCACGTCAGATCGTAGAGTGGAAGCAAGATGTAGCGGAGCATTGGGGCGAATTATCTATATCTTCGCTCGAGTGTCCGTTTGTTAATGGCTCGCAACTTGTAGGAGAGAAGGAACAACTCAAGGTAACAATCAACAAGGGCAACCTAAACTGTATGCTTGATGTGGAGTTGGTGATTGCCGAGCAAGGTGAATATGCAAAACTGAGTCTTGTAGAGACCAAGCCCCTTAAACTAATCAGTAGCGAGGGGGCGGTAGAGCAATACGCTCTCGAACTCAAAGCAACGCGTCCCGGACGCTATCTCTACAGCCTGCGTATATTGCCTAAGCATAGCGAATTACCACATCGACAGGATTTCGCCTATGTTCGTTGGGTATCTTTGACCCACTAGTAGGCTCTTCCTCTAGGGTATAGGTCGGCACCACTCAGTTGGTGCCGACCTTCTTTTTGCTATTTCCTCGGGCCTCTAGTGGTGATGTAATGCTCTGCCCTAAAGCCTTAGCCCTCAATCTATGCCAATACACGTGCTGCGATCTACTAGTAGATGTCAGGTAGGGTACCAATACAAACGATACGAATAACAAGTACTGTCGGATCAACCTATTGGTATAATTTTGTGGGCTTCTAGTTGTTTATTTCCGCCTTATTGCTTCGCTTCCTCCGATTGAATAGTATCCGTGTAAATCTCTACAAGAGCGAGGGCTTAGCCCATATATGGGAGCGATCGTAAATTGATACTTTGGGGTTGGTACACAGGGCTTGTCTGTCCTCCTTGTTTGTAGTGCGTGCTTCATTTAGATATGGACGATGGCTAGACGGAAGTACTATTATGCCCCTAGGAATTAGATCAAGTTTGTTCCCTTATATCTTTGTACGTTATTTTGTAACTTTGCAAGAGAATTATCCGATAAGCAGATCGGGCATAATAATTTGGGAAAATGATAAACGGAAATAAAGTGCACAAGCGAGAAATGATACAATTGGGAGAAAGTCTTAAACGAGGCTTCTTAGGACTCATATTGTCTATACTGAGCGTACTGCTATATGTGCGTTGTGTGTCCGATAGTTCGCTCGTTGTCGTGGATAATCCCTCCGATCGGGCTATTACCTTTGTGGTCGATGCGACTACCTACACGCTCGAGCCTAAGAGCAATATGGAGATCTCCCTCCCACAAGGAGAGCATACGCTTACAAACCCAGAGGGGAAGCATATCACCTTCACAAGGCAGGAGTATGAGGAGAAGTCTTTGCTTAATCCGCTAGAGGCCACCTACGTGATTGTAACAACGGCTTACACCGACAGCGAAAAGGAGCATAACATTTTTCTCGAGCAAATGTATCGTTTGATAGAGTTGAATGGACGCTACTATTATGGGCCGCTCCAAGTTATAAATGCTCCGTATACGGCTCGTACTGCATCGGGCGATCCTTGGTTCTATGGCTTGGACGAGGAGTTTGAGGATCGTATCTCTGTGAATGCTGGTTCCTCGACCTCGATCAACATTAAGAAAGCCAAGATCTATCGGGTAGAGGACTTCGAGAGAGCCTATGCAGACCTCGAGGTAGACCCATCAGAATTGAACGAACAATAACTATAACAGAATACAATTATGAGTGAAAACAAAGGCTTAGCGGGGAAATTACCCCCAAGTGTACAAGCAATTGTCTCTATTGCGATTGGTGCGTTTATTATGTACTATGCCTATAAGGCTTATGTAGACCTATCACATTTTAATGAGCATGGCGGTGAGATTGTCTTGCCTCGCTTTATGTTTGTGCTCAACGAGATAGTAGGAGCCTTGGGTTCTGCTATTGCTCTTGCCCTCGGGGGGCTATTCTTTCTTTTCCGTGCTGTAAAACTTTTACTAGGTTCAGACGCTAAGGTAGAGGGCGATAAGTCGGAATAAGATTGCTCTCATCTGTATGAGGCTGAGCCTTGGGTCGGCTTGTAGGCTCGACTTATCGGGTCGTCTGCTTGTGGGGTTTAGGTTGTATGCTCCGGCTTATTAGGTTATATGCTCGGTATGGCTTTGTAGGCGGAGCGAGATGACTCCCCTAAACTCGTGCAATGACAAAATAATCGGGTGGTCGCATATACCTGCGGCCACCCGATTGGCTTGTTGGGTACTTGGCTTTAATGAATTATCCGCGGGGGAATTTGTTGTTGTGCTTGGTGGCTCTCTAGTATTAGACCGAGTGGTAATCTAGAAGGATACGGAGTGTTGGACCAGTAAGAGCGAAGTGATTTATTAGTGCTGATGCGCACTGTTACTAGTGATTGTTGGCATTTTTATTGTATCATAGTTTGAGGCTAATGAGAGCCACCGATGTTGGTCGACGATTGCCGATCTCCTCTTTATTGGGAAAATATCAATATAGAAATACCGAAACTTGCGATAATCAAGATTTTATCCGTACCTTTGCATCGCTGTTTGCCCATCGTGTTATTATTACTATACGGGCGATCATTAGGGTCGTCGAGAGGGATCTGTGTGAGGAACGTGGGGACAGCATAATGAGTATTTATTTATTAACCAATTAACAAATGAGCAAACTAAACATCCAGCCTGTAGAAGGATTTGACTGGGAAGAGTTTGAGAAAGGTGCGAGCGCTAGTTCTGCATCACGTGCAGAGCAGGAAGCCGCTTATGCAGGCACACTAAACAACATCAAGGAACAAGAGGTAACAGTAGGTAAGGTTGCTTCTATTTCTAAACGCGAGGTAGTAGTGAATATAGGCTTCAAGAGCGAAGCAAGTATCTCAGCGTCAGAATTCCGCTATAACCCCGACCTCAAGGTAGGTGATGAAGTGGAAGTTTTTGTAGAAAGCCAAGAAGACAAGAAAGGGCAGCTCGTCCTTAGTCATCGTAAAGCACGCGCGGCTCGTTCTTGGGATCTCATCACGGAGGCCCTAGAGAAAGACGAGATTGTAAAGGGTTACGTTAAGAGTCGTACTAAGGGTGGTATGATCGTGGACGTATTCGGTATCGAAGCGTTCCTACCCGGCAGCCAGATTGATGTACGTCCTATCCGCGACTATGATGCTTATGTGGACAAGACGATGGAGTTCAAGATCGTTAAGGTAAATAACGAATTCAAGAACGTAGTTGTATCACACAAGGTGCTTATCGAGGCCGAACTCGAGGCTCAAAAGGCAGAAATCATCGGTAAACTCGAGAAAGGACAGATCCTTGAAGGTGTTGTGAAGAACATCACTTCTTATGGAGTGTTCATCGATCTAGGGGGTGTAGACGGGCTTATTCATATTACAGACCTCTCTTGGGGCCGTGTGTCGCACCCAAGTGAAGTGGTTACGCTTGACGAAACTATTAAGGTGGTTATCCTTGAGTTCGATGAGAACAAGAAGCGTATCGCTCTCGGCCTAAAGCAACTACAACCACACCCATGGGACGCACTAAGTGCAGACCTCAAGGTGGGCGATAAGATCACGGGTAAAGTAGTAGTTATGGCTGACTACGGAGCATTTGTAGAGGTTGCTCCTGGTGTAGAAGGTCTTGTACACGTATCAGAAATGAGTTGGACGCAGCACCTACGCACTGCCAACGATTTCCTACACGTAGGTGACGAGGTAGAGACTGTAATCCTATCTTTAGATCGTGACGACCGCAAGATGAGCCTAGGACTCAAGCAACTCAAAGAAGATCCATGGGCAGGTATTGAGGAGCGTTTCCCAGTGGGATCACGTCACAAGGCTCGCGTACGCAACTTCACCAACTTCGGTGTATTTGTAGAGATCGAGGAAGGTGTTGATGGTCTTGTACACATCAGCGATCTATCGTGGACGAAGAAGGTAAAGCACCCATCGGAATTTACAACTGTAGGTGCTATGCTTGATATTCAAGTGCTCGAGATTGACAAGGAAAACCGTCGCCTCAGCCTAGGTCACAAGCAGACAGAAGACAATCCATGGGACGCTCTTGACGGGGTGTTTAAGGTAGGTACTGTACACGAAGGTACAGTGGTTGAGTTTGTCGACAAGGGTGCTGTAATTGCTCTACCTCACGAGGTAGAAGGTTTCGCAACTCCACGTCACCTCACTAAGCAGGACGGTAGTCAAGCACAGAAGGGCGAAACTCTAGAGTTCCGCGTGATCGAGTACAACAAGGACAGCCGTCGTATCATTGTATCACACAGCCGTACATTTGAGGAAGCACCCAAGAATGACGAGCGTCGTGAGCGTCGTGGTGCTAACCGTGGTGCTGCTGCAAACCGTCAAGGTACAGACAATGCTGCTGCAGTGGCTAGCAACAACGCAAACAGCGAGCGTGCTACTCTAGGTGGACTAGAGGCTCTTGCTGCTCTAAAGGAAAAACTTTCTTAAGTCTAGGCTTAGAAGTTGCATAATGAAGAGCCTTGTCGGACTATGTCCGGCAAGGCTCTTTTCGTTTTGCCCGAGTGTGTTGTACTAGTAGAAAATGCAGGCGAAGGTATTCGTGCGTGCGAATGCTTTGGTTTTGTGGGGTAAGTGGTGTTATTAGAATGTGCAGTCGGAGGTGCTTGTTGGTACGAGGGCTATCGCTCGAATGGGGGAGTGCTAGCGTTTGTTGTGCTGTGTGGGATCGCTTGAGTGTGCAGGTGGAGGTATTCGCATTGCTAGGTGCTACTATTAGACATTAGTGTCCTAAAAGCGGATTGGAGTTAAAAGACAAGGAGAGGCACTGGGAAGTGCCGCTCCTTGCTTACATTATCAGAGACGCTAAG
>JBHAFI010000142.1:0-9709 GCA_041856045.1 Porphyromonas sp.
CATTTAGATTGCTAGAAGACAGAGGAGATGTAAAACTAGCATAACGCAAGTAAGCAATACTATCTGAGGTATGGTTGTTGTACTTGATCTGAGTATAATAAAGCCCACCGGCGATACGATATTCATCGCCGAGATACTTCTCTGCTGTACGGGGGTCGTAATTACTGGGATAGTCTTCACTCCACCGCCAGTAACGACCATAGTCAAAAGGCGTAGAGATATTGACGTGTCCGTCTTTCAACTCCGACATCAACTTATTCATCACAAGAAACAGAGAGTCGGTAGACATTTGGGGACGTATCTCGGGACGATACTTATCGTATAAATCTCGCCAAGACGTCCCCGCGGGCAGTTTCAAATCAAAATAAGAGTATCGCTCATCGAGGATAGTCCATAGAGCGTTATAGTTCTCTACACCATCGGCAGTATATTCTTCTTCTACCGAACAGGCTCCTAAGGTAATTATTGATCCAAGGAGCAAAGATTTTACGAGTAATTTGTATCTCATCTATCATACTTAAAAGGGGACAGACTGCTTCTGTGTATGTTGCCACTGGCGTCCTCCAATCGGGCGTAAGTAGCGTGTTATGCCTAGCGAGAGTGTATGCTCACTCATACGATTATACAGATTTGAGTGCGTCCACGACTTGTGGTGAAAGCGATAGCCGATATTATACACCACTCTATCCCACAAAGGTAGGTCGATATTCAAACGTAGTTCTTGCCCCCAAGACTTACCTAGGTAACTAAGAGCAAAACGCTTTGTCCACGCTTGGGAGAGATAGTACAACTCATAATAACTCTCCCCATACTCTTGTCCCCACTGCACTCCTAAGATGTCTGTACGACTAGAGAGGCGAATGAGTGCAGGAAAACTTTCCCACGGCAAACGATAACTATAACTAAGGGCTAAGCCCAAACTTGCATCAACCTTGAGCGTAGCCGGATTATTGCCATTACGACTACTATATAGTCCTCCGCCCCCCAGCGTATAGCCGGGTCCGAGATATACTCTCCCCCACTCTCCTGCATAAAGACGATACTGCCTAGATCCACTCAATCGGGCTTGTAGATGAGATATAGAGGCGTTTCCTGCTGGGTTCTTACTCTGCCCAAGGGTAAGAACAAAGTGTCGTTGGCTCAACCATCTTGTCGAGGTTGCTCGAGGCATATTACCGAGCAAACGTTGAGTAAGTGGTACTTGATCGGATAAAGATCTATAACGCAGTTGGCTACTCTCATTGGTGTACGAAATGCCAAATCCTCCATATCGTAGGGGAGATAAGTAATCATCGTTTAGGATTACACCTCCAAGTCCAAGGCTACTTAGTTTCATACGTACGTTATAGAACCTTTCACTCGGGGCTGGGAATAACCCCCTATTCAAACGAGTAGTATCTTGCTCTTCTTGAGCGAGAGCCTTAGGACTAGCCCATAGGAGCCCAAGTAAGGCAATACCCCAAACACTAATCTTCGCCATCTCCAAATAAGTTCTGTGGCTCCGACTCATCGACTTCTTGCTCATCGACTTGGTCATCTGCGTTCTCTTCCAAGGGTGAGGCTTTGAGCGGCTCTAACTCCTCTAAGTACGCGAGAGGATACGAGGCTATACGTTTGCCTCTTGCTCGAATACTTTTGATCATAGCAAACTCTTCGCAATCGATGATCGTGATCTTATCTTCGCTTGGTTCTTTATCCTTGCTAATAGCCAAACGAGGATAATATGTATCCGTTAGGAGCAAGAGTTTATTACGCTCGTCTCCCTCACCTAGTATATGCTCGTGCTTCTGCTCGTGCTCGATATGGAACCTCTTTATATAAGGGTAACCTTGCTCATCGTCCCAATATATGGCCGTCCATATTTTACGCTCATCGTGCTTCTCTATACGCATCAAGCCCTCCTCAAAGTGGTTGCTATCGCTGAAGTCCGTTGTGTAACTATCGCCATCACTTTGAATGACCAAAATACGATCATTAGCCTCAAACTCACCCAAGAAGTCACCTTGGGCATTGTAGTTAATACGCATAACATCTCGATCAAACCAGACCTCTCTACCTCCAAGAGTAGATAGGCCTTTACTTTGCAAACGAATGCTGTTGATCTCGGCCTTAGTTACGAGCAAACCAACAGAACCCTTGCCCTTGATAGGTACTGCACTAAAGTCTCGCTCAAACTCAAATAGGCGTTGCTTACGGCTCTGCATCTTAAGTTTGATCCCCACAACCTCGGCTTCACCATTACCATTAACACTCATATAGAGTATCTTGGACTTATCCGATCCTCTAGTGAGGTCATATATTTTCTCCCTAATCAAACTAGTGAGCGTACATCGTTTGATGTAACTTGTCCCCGTAGCACCATCTTTATATATAATGTTGAAGACGGTACGATCGTCCCCCTTGAGATAGCGACCTACATAGATAACCTCCTCTGTTCCTACGAAGCGTTTATCCTCAACTTTCATCATCTGATACTTCCCAGAGCGGAAGATAACGACAATATCGTCTATGCTCGAGCAATTACAAACAAACTCGCTATCCTTAAGCCCTGTACCAACGAAGCCATCTGTACGGTTTATGTAGAGTTTACTATCCAACTCTGCTACCTTGGTTACTGCAATTGTCCCAAAGTTGGCTAGTTTCGTCTTACGGGGGAACTTTGACCCATATCTTCCTATGAGATACTCAAACCAACGGATTGTATAATCATTGATGTGTGCAATATCATACTTAAGGCGAGTTATCTCTTCCTCTATCTGAAGCATCTGTGCCTCGTGTTTGGGGAGATTGAAGCGTAATATACGAGCCATACGGATCTCTAGTAACTTTTTCAGATCCTCGTGCTTAATCGCACGTAATAACTTAGGCTTGAATGGTTCTAAGCGTTTGTCAATATGCTCTAGGGCTAAGGCTTCACTCTCTGCCTCCTCAAACTCCTTATCCTTATAGATACGCTCCTCTATAAATATCCGCTCAAGAGAAGCAGATAGATATTGCTCTTCTTTCTCATTCAGCGAGATACGTAGATCTTGGTCAAATAGTCGCTTAGTACGTGTTACGCTATAACGTAATAACTCACTTACGCTTGTAAAGAGAGGCTTCTCCTCATAGATGACACAGCAATTAGGAGAGATGCTTAGTTCGCAATCGGTAAACGCATACAGAGCATCTATCGCCTTATCGCTCGAGACACCACTAGCCAACTGTATACGAATATCGGTTGTAGCAGCCGTCATATCATCAATACGCTTGATACGTATCTTATTCTTCTCTACGGCTTTGAGGATATTCTCGATCAAAGATGTAGTTGTACGACCTGCGGGCAACTCCGTTATACTGAGTGTTCGGCTATCGATCTTCTCTATCTTAGCACGGCTTTTGAGCGTTCCACCCCTCTCTCCATCGTTATACCGAGAGACATCTAGTAATCCTCCGGTCGGAAAGTCTGGATACAAGACAAAGTCCTCTCCTCTCAAATACGCACAAGCCGACTCACAGAGTTCGACGAAATTATGAGGCAAGATCTTGGACGATAGCCCGACGGCTATTCCCTCGGCACCTTGTGCCAAGAGCAGAGGGAAGCGTACGGGGAGGGCTATTGGTTCGTCTAGTGTCCCGTCGTAGGTTTTCTTCCACTCTGTGATACGCTCACCAAAGAGAGCCTCAAGAGCAAACGAAGATAGTTTCGCCTCAATATAACGTCCTGCCGCCGCTTGGTCACCTGTAAGGATATTCCCCCAGTTACCTTGCGTATCTATGAGATAACCCTTTTGCCCCAATTGCACAATAGCATCATTGATAGAAGCATCTCCGTGAGGGTGATACTTCATCGTTGTCCCTGCGATATTCTGCACTTTGATCAGTTTCCCGTTATCGAGGACTCGCATATTATGTAAGATACGGCGTTGTACGGGCTTCAGACCATCGTCAATATGAGGCACAGCACGTTCCAAAATAACGTACGAAGCATAATCCAAGAACCATGTACGATACATAGTGCTTAGATAACTCATATCCGGGCGATACTCTGGCACGGCTACAGGGAGAGCATTATCCCCCATCTCACTATCGTTTTGTATATCTAGTACTTCTTCGTTGAATTCGTCCATATCACAAAGTTAATCTTAATTCTCCTATTCCGCTTATTCTCACAAGTGTAATGATCAAAGATATTGATTTGAAGCAGAGGGAATAGTACCTTAATTAGGGATCAAATGCCAAATTTCGGATCAAAGAACACTCCCAAAGATAAAGCCTTTTCTCTGCTTTGGGATATGCCTGATGCTCAAACTTAGGTTAGGCATCGCCTAAACATCAGAAGCCTACAAACAATATCTATGCTCTCAATCCATCGGATACTATACTCTCGAGGCGAAGTGTTTGTCTTCATTGCGTTGTACCCACGGGAGTATCCATTAGTATACAAAGTATGTATACTCGAGTGTACATATAATGTATACTGCGGTATACATATAGTGTATACTCTTGCAAACTAAGTATTCTTTGTATGTTCGCTCTTAAATTCGTACTTTTGCGTGATAATTATAATAAGGAGCATAGAGATAATATGTATAGGACTAGGACTTGTGGCGAACTTCGCCTTGAGCATATAGGCGAAGTCGTTACCCTTGCAGGTTGGGTACAGAAAGCACGCCGTATGGGCGGTATGACTTTTGTAGACTTACGTGATCGCTACGGAATAACGCAACTTGTATTTAACGAAGAACATACGGGTGAGGCTCTCTCTCAAGAGGCACAGAAGTTGGGTCGTGAGTACGTAATACAGATCGTGGGACGTGTAAGCGAACGCTCAAACAAGAACCCTAATCTACCAACAGGTGATATTGAGATCGAGGTAAGCCAACTAAACGTACTTAACGCAAGTGATACCCCTCCGTTTACCATCGAAGATGATACCGATGGAGGCGATGATTTGCGTATGAAGTATCGCTACTTGGATCTAAGGCGTAATGCCGTTAGGGCTAACCTCGAACTACGCCATAAATGTACTATCGAGGTACGTCGCTATCTAGATGGTCAAAAGTTTCTAGAGGTAGAGACCCCAGTTCTTATCAAGTCAACACCCGAGGGTGCGAGGGACTTCGTCGTACCTAGTCGTATGAACCCTAATCAGTTCTATGCCCTCCCACAAAGCCCTCAGACATTTAAGCAACTCTTGATGGTGAGTGGTTTCGACCGCTATTTCCAGATCGTAAAGTGCTTCCGTGACGAGGACTTGCGTGCAGACCGACAACCCGAGTTCACACAAATAGACTGTGAGATGAGTTTCGTAGAGCAAGAGGATATACTCCAAACTTTTGAGGGTATGACACAGCACTTGTTCCGCGAATTGAGAGGTATTGAGATCCCAACGCCTTTCCCTCGTATGAGTTTTGCCGATGCTATGCGTCTGTACGGATCGGATAAACCCGATACACGTTTCGGTATGACCTTTGTCGAGGTAATGGATATTATGCAGGGACATGGTTTCCCAGTCTTCGACTCGGCAGAGTATGTAGGCGGTATCTGTGCTAAGGGAGCAGCGACTTATACACGTAAACAACTTGATGCCTTGACGGACTTTGTGAAACGTCCTCAAATAGGAGCAAGCGGTTTGGTGTATGCTCGTGTAGAGGCAGACGGATCGGTTAAGAGTAGCGTAGATAAGTTCTACACTCAAGAGGTGTTGCAGAGCCTCAAGGTTGCTATGGGTGCAGAGGCTGGTGACTTGATCCTCTTGATGTGCGGTGAGCGTGTCAAGACACAGAAGCAACTATGCGAACTACGTCTAGAACTAGGCTCACAACTCGGCTTAAGAGATAAGGATACATTCAGTTGCCTATGGGTTGTGGATTTCCCTCTAGTAGAGTGGGACGAGGAGACCGAGCGTTTCTATGCTATGCACCACCCCTTCACATCGCCTAAGCCCGAGGATATACACCTGCTCAAGAGCAACCCAGCACAAGTACGTGCCAATGCCTACGATATGGTAATCAATGGCGTTGAGGTCGGTGGAGGATCTATACGTATCCATGATAGCAAGGTACAGGCAGAGATGTTTGAGTTACTAGGCTTCACCCCAGAGAAGGCACAAGAGCAATTTGGCTTCTTGATGAATGCCTTCAAATATGGAGCACCACCTCACGGAGGTATTGCTTATGGTCTTGATCGTCTTGTATCACTCTTCGCTGGTCTTGATAGCATACGTGACTGTATCGCATTCCCCAAGAATAATTCGGGTCGTGATGTGATGATAGATGCTCCCTCTCTCATAGACCAAGAGCAGTTGGACGAGTTGTATTTGGCTATCCGTCCTTTCTCAAAGTAGATCGAGTAATAGACATATAGCCTCCCCCGTAGGAGGCAATGCCAATTCGAGAAGTAAGCGTTTACGCAGAAAAGGTAGAATGGGCTAAGGTGTAGGGAGAGTCTGCATCTTAGCCTTTTCGTTTAAGCATAAATCAAGATGAGTATCAAGATACAAGAGATCATAGATAAGATCGAAGCGGTGTTACCACCAAGGCTCCAAGAGTCTTGGGATAATTGTGGCTTACAAGTCGGGCAGACAGGCATAGAGTGCCGAGGAGTGCTCCTCACTCTAGATATTACAGAGGCTATTATCGAGGAAGCCCGAGAGCTAGATTGTAACCTTATCGTGGCTCATCACCCACTGCTATTCAAGGGGCTTAAGCGTATTGGCGAGGACACGTATATAGAGCGTTGTGTTCGCTTGGCTATTAAGTATAATATTGCGATATACGCGGCTCATACCAATGCAGATGTAGCCCGTAGGGGATTAAATATGCTCTTGGGCGAGGAGTTGGGACTGCAAGATCTGCAAATACTCTCACCTACAACGGGGACAGAGGACGGACTTGGGGTCGTCGGGACACTCAATGAGCCAAAGCCCCTCGTCTCATATTTACGGGAATTGGAAGAGTACTTCCAGACAGAGCAAATCCGCTACAATCATTTTGAGCCAAAGCGTGTGTATCGTGTGGCGGTAGTGGGAGGTGCTGGTGCATTCTTGGCAAAGGAGGCAGAGCGACAAGGAGCAGATGTCTTCATCACGGGAGAAGCAAAATATAACGATTACTACGATAGCGAGGGTATTACGCTCATTACGGTAGGGCATTATGAGAGCGAATTTGTTGCCGTCCGCTTATTTGAGCGTATTATATCGGCACATTACCCCGGTATCTGTAAAACGACAGAGATAAATCATAATCCAGTAAAAACATTAAAGTAAAGACTATATAATTATGGCTAAGAAAACAACAGACGCAGTAGAGAAAAGCGTTAGACAAAAACTTATCGAACTGCGCGACCTACAAGAGACTTACAGTGCAATTGATCGTATCAAGACCCTTCGTGGCGAGTTGCCACTAGAGGTACAAGATCTTGAGGACGAGATCGCCGGTATGGAAACTCGCCAAAAGAACCTTGAGGACGAGGTAAAACGCAATAATCAAGCATCGGCAGCAGAGAAGGCAAAGATTACTAATGCCGAGAGCCTAATAGCGAAGTATCAAGAACAACTCAACGAAGTGAAAAACAACCGCGAGTATGACAACTTGATGAAAGAAATCGAGTTCCAAGGTCTTGAAATCGAACTCAGCAAGAAGCGTATATCAGAGACCAATCAGGAGCAAAGCGTTCGTAAGGAACGTATTGCTAGTCTCAAGCAAAATATCGAGGAGCGTCGTAAGGATTTAGATGCAAAGCGTAGCGAACTCGAGCAGATAAAGAGCGAAACACGTGCAGAAGAAGAGGGCTATCGCCTCAAAGTACAAGCCTTGGAGCAAGAGGTTGAGGAACGTCTGCTACGTGCCTTCCACCGTATTCGTGAGGGAGCACGTAATGGGCTTGCTGTCGTTAGCGTAGATCGTGATGCTTGCGGTGGTTGCTTCAATAAGATACCAGCACAGCGTCAGTTGGATATTAAACTGCACAAAAAAGTCCTAGTCTGCGAGTACTGTGGTCGTATTATGGTAGACCCAGATCTAGACAAGGAGGAAAACTAAGCCTTTGGGTATAGATGGATACGCTTATTCAGCAGGTCGCACGCTGTATAGAGCGTGAACGTCTAGCCACCAAAGACACCCTTATATATGTAGCCGTTAGTGGAGGGGCAGACTCTGTCGCTCTACTGACGGCTCTTTACTCTCTAGGCTATTCCCTCTGTGCTTTGCATTGCAATTTTCACCTCAGAGGCGAAGAGAGCGATAGAGATGAATTGTTCGTTCGCCAACTTTGTGAGCGTCTAGCAATTCCGTGCAAAGTACGCCACTTCCCTACTCTCTCTTATGCCGAGGATCACAAACTATCTATTGAGATGGCTGCTCGAGAGTTGCGTTATGAATGGTTTGGAGAGGTATGGGAGCAAAACAAGACTTGTCGCATCGCGATAGCCCATAATAGCAATGATGTTACAGAGACCTTCTTGTACAACCTCTCCCAAGGAACAGGTATAAGAGGATTAGCGGGCATTCCCTATAAGCGTAATCAAGGAATTATCAGACCTCTCCTTGACTGTACTAGATCGGAGATACTAGACTATCTCGAGCACTCAAGTATCGTCCAAGGCTATTGCGAGGATAGTAGTAATAGTGACACACGCTATCGACGCAATTATATACGTCATAATCTTTTGCCTTGCTTCGAGGGCTTGAAGGTAGGAGCCACAAAGCAGATCGCAACAAGCATCAGACAATTGAGAGGAGCCGAAGCCTATTATAGAGAAAGCATTGAGCGTCATAAGGCTGTAGTGCTAGATCATAAGGGCATCTCCATTGAGCGATTATTGGAGGCTCCCGATGTCGTAACTCTGCTATTCGAGATCCTCAAAGATTACGGCTTTACGAGTAGCCAATGTTATCAGATCGGAGAGTATATAACGGATATGCCTTTGGGGGCTAGTTATCAGAGTGCAAGTCATAGACTTATTCGCTCTTGGGACTATCTAGAGATATTGCCTCGGCAAAAAGAAGACTTTAGTCCTATATATATAAGGAGGGAGCAAATCCCTTGCACCTTGACGACAGCCTACGGCTCAGTAAGCATCAGTATTACCACGACTCCAGTTTTGGATCAAACTTATTCGCTGTGTTTGCCTATAACCCGCTTAGACGAGGGGCTTCTCTGTCTACGCCCTCCGAGAGAGGGAGAGCGTATGAAACCCTTTGGATTGAAAGGGAGCAAGCGTATTAGTCGTATTCTCATTGATGCCAAAGCCCTACATAGAGAACGAGAAGAGGCTATTGTACTTGAGCAAGGCGATGAGATCTTATGGCTTGTTGGCTTCACCAAGAGCGAAGCAACACGCATAAAGAAGGAAAAACCTGAGACAAAAGCAGAGTTTTTGATGATAGACTTTTGTCCACACGAGAGGAGTTGCAACGATTAAAGAAAAATATCTTGTAATATATAGCGTTTATTCGGACTATTTATTTACCTTTGCGATGTACTAGGGCGTATTCACAAATACAACTCTATGTACACAAGCTTAAACAAGATTACATTCACTAAATTATATAGAATATGGCAAATCAGAAGGAAAGGCTACTGACCGAATTTGCTCCTGTTTCTACGCAGGAGTGGATGGACAAGATTACAGCCGACTTAAAAGGTGCAGACTTCGCCAAGAAACTCGTATGGCGCACCAACGAAGGCTTCAATGTAAATCCATTCTATCGTCAGGAAGACTTAG
>JBHAFI010000143.1:0-4019 GCA_041856045.1 Porphyromonas sp.
ATCATTAAGGGCTATGGGCATAGTACTATTAAGACTGCCTTTGCGGTAAACAATCCTAAGCTATGGAGTGCTGAGGAGCCGTATCGCTATGTGCTAGTTGCCGAGCTCCTGGATGCCAAGCAGCGTGTCCTCGAGACCGTATCTATCTATACCGGGATACGAGAGGTAGAGGTCAAGGACGTAGCAGCCAAGGACGATGAGTTTGGCTTAGCAGGGCGTTATTTCCTTATCAACGGTAAGCCCGTTAAACTCAAAGGAGTGAATAGACACGAGACGCACCCAGCGACAGGACACGTCCTTACGCATAAGATGATGGAGGACGAGATTATGCTGATGAAGCGTGCCAACATTAACCACGTACGCAACTCGCACTATCCTACCGATCCATACTTCTATTATCTCTGTGATAAATACGGCATTTACCTCGAGGACGAGGCAAATATCGAGAGCCATCAGTACTACTATGGTAAGGCTTCGCTCTCTCACGTCAAGGAGTTTGATATACAAACGACCAACCGAATGATGGAGATGGTGTATGCCAATGTAAATCACCCTAGCATCGTCATTTGGTCGCTAGGTAATGAGGCAGGGCCGGGAGATAACTTTAAGCGTTCGTATGCTGCTACCAAGGCGGTTGATACCTCTCGTCCTGTGCAATATGAGCGTAACAACGACATCGTAGACATAGGCTCTAATCAGTATCCCTCTATCCCTTGGGTGCAGGAAGCAGTAAAAGGTAAGTATAAGATCAAGTACCCATTTCATATCTCGGAGTACGCTCACTCTATGGGTAATGCAGTCGGAGGTTTGCAGGATTATTGGACAGCCTTGGAGTCTACCAATCACTTCTGTGGGGGAGCCATCTGGGACTGGGTAGATCAGTCTATGTACAACTACTTACCCGACGGCAGACGATACTTCGCCTATGGAGGGGACTTCGGAGATACTCCTAATGACGGTATGTTCGTGATGAACGGTATCATCTTCTCCGACCGAACGCCCAAGCCTCAATACTATGAGGTTAAGAAGGTATATCAGTACGTAGGTATCAGTGATGAGAACCTTGCCGAGGGACAAGTACGTGTCTTCAATAAGAACTACTTCGTAGACCTCAGTGACTACGTACTAGACTTACAACTTGTCGAGGACGGTGTTGTCGTAGAGACTCGCACGATGCACCTCCCCAAGATCGCACCTCGCACCTCGGCTGTGCTACAACTAACAGAGCCTGCAACCAAACGTAAGGACGAGAGCGAATACTTCGTACGCTTCCAACTCCGCCTCAAGGAGGATAAGCCTTGGGCAAGTAAGGGCTTCGTGCAGGCAGACGAACAGTTGCTCCTACAACGTCCTACGGCTCAGAAGGCTCTCAGTGATGTAGCCCTCTCGGGACAGAAGTTGGTACTTGATATGCCCAAGAGTAAGGATAAGCAGAATATCGTTGCAGTAAAGGGTGATGGCTTTACGGCTCTATTTGATCAAGTGCAGGGGACTATTCACAGCCTTGAGTATAAGGGTAAGAAAGTCATCGAGGAGGGCAATGGTCCTAAACTCGATGCCTTCCGTGCTGCCTGTGACAATGATAACTGGGCGTACGAGGCTTGGGGTGCTAATGGTCTACACAACCTCAAGCACAAGGTCCTATCGACACGTGGTTATACACGTGAGGACGGAGCCGTTGTACTCTTCTACCTCGTAGAGAGTCAAGCCCCCAACGCTGCAAAGATCGGTCGTAAGAAACGCTGGGCTAGTGAGTCATCGGGTAAGTACTATATCGAGGAAGAGACGAATAAGCCTTTTGGTGCAGACGACTTTAAGTTTACTACGGCACAGACGTGGGTAGTATATCCCGATGGATCTATTGAGTTGCAGGCGAATATCGTAAGTAACAAACCTAACCTTGCATTGGCTCGCTTGGGTTACGAGGTAATTATCCCCAAGGCATACGATCAACTGACGTATTACGGACGAGGACCTATCAATAACTACAGCGACCGCAAGACTTCTCAATTCGTGGGTCGTTACTCATCGACCGTTATGGAGCAGTTCGTTCACTTCCCCAAACCCCAGACGATGGGTAACCGCGAAGAGGTGCGTTGGGTGACGCTCCGCACTAAGAGTGGGGACGGCATACTCTTCCAAGCCGGGGAGACGATGAGTACCTCGGCACTTCCTTGGTCGGCTAAGGAACTATTGCTTGCTCCTCACCCTCACGAACTACCAGAAGCAGGAGATACGCATCTACACCTAGATGCTAGTGTGAACGGACTAGGGGGGAATAGTTGTGGACAAGGTGGTCCCTTGAATGACTGTCGCTCCTTTGGTAAGCAACAGCACTTTAGTTTTGTGATACGTCCACTAGGTGCTGGCGAGGAGGTCAAGACAACAAGGCTTACGAGTGCTGTCGCTCCTATCATCGCACGCGACAATAAGGGCGATGTGTCTATTACGGCTGGTGCTGGAGATGTGGTAATGTACAGTATCGGTAAGGCGAAGCCTCAAGTATATACCGGGGTATTCAATACGCGTGAGGCGGTAGAGATTACAGCGTGGACGCAAGCCAATCCCCTCATTAAGGTTAAGCAGAGTTTCACCAAGATCAACTCTATCCCACTAGAAGTCCTCTATGCGAGTAGCCAAGAGAGTGGTGCTGGTGATGCTAAGTATCTCCTCGATGGTAGCCTAGAGACTATTTGGCATACGATGTACTCGGTTACGGTAGCACAATATCCGCACTGGATCGACTTTGATGCAAGTAGTGAGCAGACGATCAAAGGCTTTAGTTACACACCACGCACAAGTGGCGACAATGGCGACATCAAAGACTACAGCCTAAGTGTAAGTAACGATGCTAAGACTTGGACGGAAGTTGCTAAGGGATCCTTCCCTAAGGACAAACGCCGTCACGAGGTACTGCTGTCTAAGCCTGTCAAAGCGAGGTATGTTCGCTTTACGGCTCTTAGTTCGCACAATGGAGCAGACTATGCCGCTGGGGCAGAGTTTACGCTTATCGCAGACTAATATCTAAATATCCCAATCCCCGAGGTAATGTTTATACTGCCTCGGGGTCTCACTAACCCTATAAACTTAATCATATGGAACAAAAATCTTTATTCACGTATTTTCTTGAGTGCTTCACCAAGAATTACTTCAACTTTGAGGGTAGAGCCCGTCGCAAGGAGTTCTGGGGTTTCGTTCTGTTCTTTGTATTACTAAGCACCGTGCTTACATTCTTTACCATCATCATGCTGATAAGCACCTTCCCTAGGGGAGCAAGTACTCAGTCGTTAACCCCAATCGTTGAGTGGATTGCGGCGAATAGCATTCTATGGCTTGCCTTTTTGATACTCTATTTGTTGATGCTGATACCAACTTGGGCTGTACAGACACGCAGGTTGCACGACCGAGGAATGAGTGGTTGGTGGCTTGTGGGAGACTTCTTTTTGGCAATACTATATGGTTTCGTATTCTATATGGTCGATAGCCCTATCCTAACTTTCATTATTTGGTTGCTTAATTGTGCACTCAGTATTTACCTCTTTGTGCAGATGGTCCTTGATGGCGAGCGAGGGGCTAATAAGTACGGCCCTAATCCCAAATATCCCGAGGGAATGTACTACTAAGTCGCAACGAGGCTAGAGGATAGTCGCAGTCCCTATGAGGGCAACATTAGGCATAAGCCGATAATCGGCTTGGTCTAATGTTGCCCTTTGATTTATACAAGATCTTGATAAATATCTACTTAGTCTATCTTTCACGTCTTGACGCATAAAAATCACGTCTTGGCGGATAAGCGTCAAGGCTTGGTTTTTATCCGTCACGCCTTGACGCATAGATGGGATAAGTAGGCGATGGATCGGGCGTAGCGTGAGGGAAAAACTTGCTCCTAACTATTGCAGGTATCAAAATTAGTTGTATCTTTGCAACGTCTTAAGGAACAAGACGGCGAGATAGCTCAGCTGGTTAGAGCGTCGGATTCATAATCCGAAGGTCCGGGGTTCAAGTCCCCGTCTCGCTAC